>JAJDOL010000147.1 GCA_022340195.1 Chromatiaceae bacterium | reverse complement strand
ACCCCCTGCGACACGTGACAGTCTCCGCAGGAGGCGCGAACACCCGAGCTGGAGTTGAAATGCACTGATTTTTGGTAGCTCTGATCCGCGAAGGTCATGGAATGACAGCCTGTACAGAACTCGTTCGAGCTCGTGAAATGGTCGAGCTCGATCAAGAACGTCATTAAGGCCACCCCCCCGACGCCACCGATCACCAAGGCGACGAGCACGTGACGGGTAATGAAGGAGGGCAGGCGAAATCTAGCCATCTGCGTCCTCCGTGTTCGACCCGAAACCGAGGATCGGGTTGGGCCAATTCGGATTCTGCAGCCATTGGTGCCGCTCCTTGGCCATCACGTGACGGTCGATAATGTCCTGCGCATCCGCCCCGGCGACATCGCGAACCTGGGGCAGGAAACGGGAGTAGAAATTACGCCCGACCAGATACATCCCCTCCCACCAGGCGTGGTTGGGGCTTGCCATAGCGGCCCCGTGGCGCGCGCGGGCCCCCTCGTCGTGCCATAGCTCCCAGTATGTGAACTCGATGGGTTCGTCGAACGGGGTCGGAGTCAATAGCTCGCGCTCGTAGAGGTCGCCCATGATAGCGCGAGCTGGTGTGCCGAATTTCGTGTTGTAGAGCTCGACAACATTGTCGAACTGCTTCATGAATCCCGCGGTGAAGGTCTTGCTATGGCACTCGAGACAGACCAGGCTCATGGCCTGTCGCCGCCGCTTCGGTGTTGCCACCGTCTTGACCTTTGCGATGGTCCCGTCCGCTTTTTCGATCTCGCTATTGCGCTTCGGCGCTTTCGCCGAGGCCGGTTGCTCCAATTCGCTCCCGTCGTCCAGCACCACCAGATACTGGCGTTCGGAGACCGGGGTATTGAGGCTCCAGGCATTGCGCAAGCCGACGTCGTGGGTGGTCGGGAGCTTTCCGGCTGCACCCATGTGGCAGGTAACGCAGGTGGGCGCGGCGGTGTAGTCCCTCCCGGCGATCCATTCGGAGGCATCCAGGTTCATCTCCGAGCGGTGAGAGGTATAGAGCATCCCGTGCTTGGATGCCTCGAAGATCTCCTTGTCCGGGGAGTCGGGGCCGGAGTGGCAGCGATCGCAGGCGGCCGGTTCGCGGGCCTGGGCCTTGGAGAACCTGTGCCGGCCGTGACAGGACGAGCATGATCCCTTGGAGCCGTCGGGATTTATTCGGCCGATACCGGAGTTGGGCCAGGTATCCGGATCCAATGTTCCATCGCCTTTTACCTTGATCACCGAGCCGTGGCACTGGTCGCATCCGGCTGCCCGCATCTCTGGTCCGGTGACGTTGTCGGCCAGCGCCGGAACACGGTCGGCGATGATAGCGTAGGCCTCCGCGTGGACCGAGCCCTGTTGCTGCTCGAGCTCGGTCGTATGGCAGCGCCCGCAGTCCTTGGGTGACACGACCGTGGCAATGATCTGTCCCTCATGTTCCATGGCGTCCGGCTCGGAAACGTCCGCTTGATGGCAATCCATACAATTGACGCCGGCAGCAGCGTGCGCGCTGTCCTGCCATTGTCGCGCCAGGCCAGCTGACGACTTCGTATGACAGCTTATGCAATCCTGACCGGCCTCGTGCCCCCAGTTGCTCGGATCCAGGTCGACCTTCGCCGCCTCGGCCAGTGGCACTACAAACGCGAGAAGGATTGCGGCCAGGAGCCGCCAACGCACGCCGCGGCTCCTTAAGGTACTGCACATAGTGAATCTCCTCGGGCAGGGATACGACGATCGGTCTTCGGGTGTCAAAGACCGGAGATCGTGCGAAGGCGCCTCGCTCAATCACTTTCCGTTCGGACCTGGCGCATGCGCCGCACGGATCGGCGCGAATTATGGGGTGCTCAGATCACGGGTGCAACGGACCGCAACCATTCTGTAATTTATTAACCGCTTAAATACTTATTGTTTTTTCTCGTTGACCAGTGTTTTCAGATCATCAAGAATTTCGCGCCCAACTGCAGATCCACGATCCAGGTCCCAAGAGGAGATACTAGATGCTGCGAAATACGGTCGAAAAGGCGTTTCCCATTTCCTTGCTCATGGCGCTTGCTGCGTTCGCCACGGCTGATCAGGCTCTGGCCGAAGAGCCGCTACACCATGTCTCTTCGGAGGTTTGTAAGAGCTGCCACCAGGAGATCTATCGGCAATGGAGCGGCTCCATGCATGCCAAGAGCACGGCGCTTACCGACCCGATCCATGCCACCTTCTACAAGCAGGTCGTCGGCTCGCCGACCGAAGAGAACGTCATGCACAAGGCATCCGGCAAGTACCCGGTGTGCCTGCAATGTCACGCCCCAAACGCCGCCCGCGACCAGAGCACCAAGCTCGACGCCAAGCCAGCATACAGCGAGGGTGTCAACTGCGTCGCCTGCCACACGCTGACCAACTTCAAGGGTATTCAAGGACCGGACGGCAAGCTGCAGCTCGGCCTCAAGGCCTACGACGCCGCGGACAAGCTCCAGGCCCCCGCGGGCTTCAATCGGGGGTTGAAAAAGCTGGCGGCATCCGACGACCTGTTCGGCGGGGCCGCAGGCGAAGAGGATCAGAAGCCCAATCCGCATTTGGGGGAAGCAGTGGAGCTCGACGGCAAGCAGATACCGGCCCTGCCCATGGAGGGCAATCCGCTCCAGATGAAGACCAACAACGCCTGCATGGGCTGTCATGATCAGCGCAACAACCCCCACGGTGTCCCCCTGTGTCAGACCGGCAACGAGTACACCATGGCGAAGACGAATGTGAACTGCCTGTCCTGCCATATGCCCATCGCCAATGGCATAGCCGACCACAGTATGGGTGGTGGTCACGATAAGGCCATTCTGAAGCGTTCAGTTGTATTCGACCTGAGCACGAAACTTGACGGCGACACCTTGAAGGCCAGCGTACTGCTCGAGAATCAACAGCCCCACTCGCTGCCCACAGGCGCCCCCTTCCGCAACATCTACGTGAAGCTCGCGGCTTACGACGCCAATGGCGAGGTAGTGTGGACGAACGCCGAGGAACATCCTGCCAAGTCCGATCCCCAAGCCTTTCTGGTCTTTACCATGACCGACGATGCAGGAAAACCGGCTCCGCCTCCCACGGCCACTAAGCCGGGCAAGGACACCCGCCTGAAGCCCCACGAGGAGCGCACCCTGACCTACGACATCCCGGCGGAGGGAGTCGTCCTGGTGCGTGGTGAGCTTTACTACAACCTGCTCTGGCCGGCGTTGGTCGAAAAGTTCAGCCACCTGCCGGAGGACCTGACCGCGCCGATTCTGATCGCCGAGGCGGAAGAAGAAATCGCCACACCCTAAAAGTCGGCGGGGCGCAACGACAAAAGGGCACCGGGATTCCGGTGCCCTTTTTTTGTTTCACCTTATGGACGCGGCAGGGAGTAGGGTGGGCACGTTTTCGGTGCCCACGCGTTTCGGAATCGCAATACGCGCACGATAGCCGGGTAGGGCGGGCACGTTTTCTGTGCACACGCGCCTCTAAAGAGAGGCGATGGGGCGGAACGGAACAAAGGCCGAGCAAGCCGCTTCGTTGAAAATTCCCTGATTTTGTGTGGTACTTCAAAAAAAGCCGTTTCTGGTGGGGATTAAAATCCGGCTGTCGTCATTGGTCGATGCGAGCGGGCAGGGTGGCTGCTTTTTGTCCTCACGCCAACGGACACCGGACAGACCACACGATACCTGCAATTTTGGGGCTTGAGCACAATCCCTGGGCATGAATGGTGTGCCCAACTCTTCAGGGTTGATGAGATGACGAAATGAAGAACAGGAAACAGGGCGGAGGGAAACGGAGTTTTCGGGGTTTCTTGGAGCTCGCCGGACTGCTTATTCTCGCGGCATTGTTCGCGCCGCATGTAGATGCCAGCACAAGCATAAACGGAACTATCTACAGCAATACCACCTGGGATCTAGCTGGTAGCCCCTACGTTCTCTCCGGGGAAGTGTCAGTAGCACAGGATGTCGTGCTCACGATCGACCCGGACGTTGTCGTTAAGTTCGATATTGGAGCGAGGCTACTCGTTGGAGGCACTCTTGCAGCTGACGGAACGGCCTCGGCGCCCATCGTCTTCACCTCGATCGCCGACGACAGCCACGGGGGAGACAGCAACGGGGACGGGGATGCGAGCAGCCCGGCGTCCGGGGACTGGGGCTACATCGCCTTCGAAGGTGGTTCGGCGAACAGTGTGCTCAATCATGCGCTGGTGAGCTACGGCGGCGGTGGGAACTTGCACGCGCTTCAGCTCTCCGCTCCGATTGCCATCACCAACAGCACCTTGAGCAGCAACGGCACCACCGCCGGCCCCTATGTGATTGCCTGCGGTGCGGCTGTGACGCCCACGATCACCGGTAACACGATCAGCAACAATGCTGAAGGTGGAATTGCTCTGTGGAGCGGCTGCAACGCGACCATTAGCGGCAACCTCATCGCCAACAACGGCGGTAGCGGCATCGGTATCGCAAGCAATAACACCGTTCCGACGATTACTGCCAATACCATCAGCGGGAATACCTTGGGTATCTCAAATTCGGCAGGTCCTGCAAACATCATCAACGCCGAAGGCAACTTCTGGGGCTCGGATACAGGTCCCTACGACGGCTCGAACGACCGCGCGACCGGCGGCTGGTACAACCCTGGTGGCGAGGGCGATGCGGTTTCGGACTATGTCGACCACGACCCTTGGATCGGCAAGCCTCCGCCGGCCGAGACCGACATCACACTGGGTCCGACCGATCGTCCATGGAACACGGCAGAATCGGCGGCCGAGCCGGTCAACACTGCCACCGGCAACTACTGGCATCAGCACACCGACCTGGAGATCGCCGGTCCAGGCATCCCCTTCGCCTTCACGCGGATGTACAACGCCCAGGACAGCTATTCAGGTCCGCTCGGGCCGGGCTGGACCCACAGCTTCAATTGGGTACTCGCCGAAAACACCGACGATGACTCTGTGGCGATCAAGTACGGCGACAGTCACGAGGCAGCCTTCGATCCGGATGGTAGCGGTGGCTATGTATCCCGCTACGCCGGAGTCTACGACACCCTGGTCAAGTACCCTGACAACAGCTTCACCCTGACCCAGAACGACGGCAAGGTCCTCACCTTCGACCCGGCGGGACGGCTTGTCACTATTGCTGACCGCAACGGAAACGCTCAAGCGCTGACCTACGCGGCCGGCGGAAACCTGGAGTCCATCACCGATACCGCAGGACGCCTGATTACCCTGGGCTACGATGCTTCGGACCGTCTTGTGCTGCTCACCGATCCGCTGGGACGCGCTATCGGCTACGCCTATGACGGTAATGGCGACTTGGTAGCCGTCACGGACCCGCGCGGCGGAGTATGGAGCTACGTCTACGATGCGAGCCACCGGGTCACCAGCATCACCGACCCGCGCGGGCATATCCTGGTAGCCAATACGTACGACGCCGATGACCGCGTCGTCTCCCAAAACAACGGCCGGGGCTTTACCACCACTTTCGCCTACGACACACCGGCCCCGGGACAGACAAGCGTCACCGACCGGCTGGGCGGAGTTAGCCCGGTAGGGTGGGCACGATTTTTGTGCCCACGCGGCTCGGAAGCCGATGTCCTACGCAACGGTTAATGGACGAAATGATCTTTGCTACCGGTAATGATGTGCGTCATCGAGGATTCGGATACGCATGGATATGAAGGACCTTATGCATTTTTGTGGGAACGAACAGCATTACCGGAGATGCGTGGATGCGGACGGATCGTAAGGAACGTGTGCGGTAGAAATCATGCCTGGAACGCGTGGGCACGAACGACGTGCCCACCCTACGGAGGACATGCATGACACGGTATCGGCGGGCGTTGGTTGGTGGGGGAACGTATTTTTTTACCGTTGTGACCTATCGACGGCGCAGGTTTCTTACGGATGCGGAGCCGCAGCGATGGCTGCGGGAGGCGATCGAGGCGACACGGGCGGATCATTCGTTCGATATCGATGCCTGGGTACTGCTTCCGGACCATCTGCACTGTATCTGGACACTACCAGAGGGCGATGCGGACTTCGCCACGCGCTGGAGCCTGATCAAGACTCGGTTCACCAAAAAGGCGCGGGCGTTGCTGCAGCGTGAGGATTGGATGACGCCCTCCAAGCGCAAGCATCGCGAGGGTACGATTTGGCAACGACGCTTTTGGGAGCATGTCATTCGTGACCAGCGTGATTTCGTAAACCACGTGAATTACGTCCACTACAACCCGGTCAAGCACGGTTTGGTTAAACGGGCGTCGGATTGGCCGTTTTCGTCCTTCCATCGGTATGTCGATGCGGGGTTGTATTCGAGAGGTTGGGGCGATGGAATTTTGGGTGTCGACGATCTTGTGGTTGGGGAATGAAGCCCGGAACGCGTGGGCACCTGCGTGGGCGCGAAAACGCCCGGCAAAAGCGGTGTATGTCGGAAACGCGTGGGCACGAAAAATGTGCCCACCCTACGTGGCGCAATGGAATTGAGGCTGTAAGAGGCGAGCTTTCATGGAACATCATGCGAACTGGATGAGAGCGACGGGATTTGTGCTGCTGCTCGCCGTTGCAGACCTTTGCGCCGGCGTTGTCGGCTATGAATACGACCCGTTGAACCGCCTGACCGGAGTTACGTACCCGGATGGCAGCACCATTACGTATGAATACGATCCCGCCGGCAACCGCACCGGGAGAATCGTCAGTTCCGTGGCGGATCCGGATTCCGATGGGGATGGCACGCCGGACTCGCAAGATCCGGATGACGACAACGATGACGTTCCAGACGAGGACGATGCCTTTCCGCTAGACGAGACGGAATGGGAAGACACCGACGGCGACGGCACCGGCAACAACGCCGACCCGGACGACGACAACGATGGACAGGATGACGGGGCGGACAATTGTCCGCTTGTCGCCAACGCCGACCAGGACGATGCGGATGGCGATGGCGTGGGGGATGCCTGCGACGAGCAGAATGCGGCCTGCCGGACAGGCTCCATGTTGATCGACACGGTCACGTTCGGCCCCTACACGTACGATATGGCATCGGAGCAGAGCATCACCACCGAGGGTGCCGTCGAGGTACAACCGTTCGCCGATGTCACCTTCCGCGCTCCGCACCAGAGCTTTGGAGCCGGCTTTCGCGTCGCTTTCGACGCGACATTTCACGCCGAAACGGATGCGGTCGCATGTGCGGGGGAGGGCGGTGCCGAGTCATTGGCAAGAAGCGCTCCTGCGCCGAGCAGCGTATCCGAGATCGAGCTAAACGCGGAATCCTCGATTGGTCCCCTGCAGGTCTCGCGCATGCGCCAGCTTCCAGAATGGGTCCAGACCCAGCTCGTTGGTCGCGGGGTCGACCTCGAAGCCGCCGGCCATGTGCTGCTCGACGGGCAGGGTCTGTGGCTCGTTTTCGAGACCGGTCAAGCTCTCATTGCAGCCGACGGAAACGACTTCAGCGACATCTACCGTCTCGATCTGCTGGCCGAAACGCTCACTCTGCTCAGTCGGAACCCGGAGGGCTTGGCCGGCAATGGGCCGAGCAGCTACCCGGCGAGCGATGAGCTCGGCGAATGGGTCGTCTTCCAGAGCGATGCCGACGATCTCGTCGAAAACGACCTGAATGGCGTCACCGATATCTTCCTGCACGACATCGCCCTCCGCCAGACCAAGCGCATCACCTCGGCTGCCAGCCAGGCCTCGGCACACCCGGCGCTCGACGCCGCCGGTGAGGAGCTGCTCTACGATCAGGCCGGCGAGGATGGACGCCGGCGCATAGTCGTCGACACCCCCTGGTGCGACGAACCTGGCGAGCCGATCAGCCTGGACGAAGACGAGACCGGTCTGTTGCTAGACAACCACCATCCGGCCATCAGCCGGGATGGGCGATTCGTTGCCTACCTCGAAGAGGGTGATGTCAAAGGCGAGCGCATGTGCCACGTCCACCTATACGACCGCGAGAGCGGCAGCTATCGGCGCGAACGCTGCCCTGTCGACCTGGAGGCTGCCGTACCCGAAGGCGCATGGCCGGCCTTCAGCGCCGATGGCGGGCAGGTGCGGTGGCATATCCCCGGAATGGATGCCTCCGTGGCGATCCTCAATCCGCTCGTGGGTAAGTAGCGGGAGAGCGTGCCCTGAAGCACGTGGTGTTGCGCTGGTCGTAGCGGGTCGTTGCCACTGGCATCGCCGTGTTTCCCGCGAATGATTTTGACTTCATAAGGCGGCACATCGGCGGCTCCGTTATCACGCGAGATCGGATGCCCTGTCGGGGCCGTTGGTCATGGCCTGCGCTCAGGAACCCCTGACAATCAAGGGGGCGGCGTCGCCGGAATGCTTCTTCGCCCTTTTGGCCGCTTTCTTTTCCTTTGGGCTCAGTTGTGACTGTTTTTTCGCTTCCCTGTTGGTTCGTTGGGATTTGGACATCGTGGTTGCTCCTGATCATGTTGAAGGGGCACGCCACGGGCGATGTGTGTCAGCGAGATTCCAGCAGCGCGCCGAAAAAACCGACCAGTCAAGTCGGATAAATTCACGATACGCTCTCTGAGCGTTATAGCAAGGAATTTTCGCATAACGTCCAGCCGATTAATGCGCGGGGCGCGCACCAGGGGTCGTAGCGGTCTCTTCGCCCTGCGGGTGAGCACGGCGATAGCAAAAACGCCCCCGAGTCCGGAAGGTTACGATCATATCGGAGCGGTCCAAGCCCACGGGGCCGAGACCGTGCGCCAGGTCATGGGCCTCGCCGATGGCCTCGTTCAACAGCTTGTCGATGTCGGCAGCCGCAGAAGATGCGACGGATGCGGATTCCGCGGCCAGCTTTTTGGAAAGCGTCGAGCTCAGCGCGGCGATTCCGGCCAGCGTCTGGCACAACCCGTCGTGCAGCTCCCGCCCCAAGTGCTCCTTCTCTCGATCGACGACTTCGAGGACCTCCCTCTCCAGCCGCTTCTGTTGGGTGACGTCTCGAGCGGTGGCGAAGATCTCCTGTCTTACCGACCCGCTGCGCGCGTTCCATCGCAGCCAACGATACGAGCCATCCCGGTGGCGGTATCGATTCTCGAAGTGGAGCGACTCGGCGCCCTCGGCAAGCCTGTCGACTTCCACCAGCGCGGTCGCGCGGTCATCCGGGTGCACGAAATCGAGAAACGGCTTGGCCTGCAGCTCCTTCAGCGGCTATCCCAGAACCGACGTCCATACCGGATTCAAGCGCTTGAAGTATCCGTCGAAACCAGCAATGCACAGCAGGTCGAGCGATTGAGTAAAGAAAAGGGCATACTCGTCCTCTACCTGCTTTGCCCGTGCGGACAAGGCTTCCATGACCTCGATTTGCCGGCGCAGGGCGGCCAGCTCCTCAAGGGGCTCGACCTTGGTGGACTCTTCTTTTTCATCCATCTCAGGGTCACTAATAGGGCGGCCGGCTGTTGTCGAGGCACAGGTCTACCAGGTCGTCGAGGCGCGCGGTCCCGGCGCACATCACGGTGTCCGCGCCCGCCCAGTAAATGGTTGCGCCGCCGTCGTCATCCGCGACTGCGCCGCAGCTGAAGACGACGTTGTGCACATAGCCCGTGATTTCCCAGGGGTCCTCCGGAGCCAGCACCCATTCGTCCGAGATGCCGATGACCTTCGCCGGATTAGCGAGATCGTGCAGCGCCACGCCGAGGCGATACACCGCCCCGTCCATGGTCTCGAATACCCCATGGTAAATACTGAGCCAGCCTCGCTCCGTGCGGATCGGGGTCGCGCCCGGACCGATCTTCGATTCGTCCCAGTGATATTGCACCGGTTTCATCACCACCTGGGAATCGCCCCAGTGCACCAGATCCGGCGACCATGACAGCCACACGGACCAGGGGCTGATCTCCGAGTGGGGGCGATCCAGACGGGCGTAACGACCGTTGAACCGCTCCGGGAAAATAACGACGTTACGCATATCCGCCTGCGTGATCAGCGCTACCCGCTCGACGGACCGGAAGTCCCGGGTCCTGGCCAGCGCGATACGTACGCCATGGCGTGAATAGGCGCTGTAGGTAATGAGGTATTCCCCGTCGATGCACGAGATTCTAGGGTCCTCCACCCCGAATGCCTCGTATTCTGCGAATTCGCCCTCTGTCGCGGGCGTCATGAAGGGTTCCGGCCCCGCCGTGAACTTGAACCCGTCTTCACTCTCGGCGATGCCGATGATCGACCGACCGTTGCGCAGGTGGGATCGAAACAACATGATAATGCGGTCGCCATACCGTGCGATGCCGGCATTGTGCACGGTCTCCACCGGGTAGGGGATGTCGTCCCGGGTGAGGATCGGGTTGCCTGGGTAGCGTTCGATCACCGGGTTGCTAGTCTGTCCCATCGTCGTTCTCCCGATCCTCGAGGATCTTTTGATATACAGCCAGGTACTCATCCGCCATGCGCCGGCAGGTGAAGCGCTCCTCGACCTCGTCCCGGCAGCGGCGCCGGGAGATCGTGTCGATCCGGCCCACTGCCTGCACGGCTGCATCCACATCCTCGACGAGAAATCCTGTGGTACCGTCGCGAATGATTTCCGGCATCGAGCCCCGCCCGAATGCTATCACCGGCGTGCCACAAGCCATGGACTCGACCACACTCAGCCCGAAGGGCTCGTCGAAGTGGATCAGGTGCAACAGGGCCAGCGCACCGCCCAGCACCGCTTGTCTTTTCTCAGGCCCGACGGAGCCGAGATATTCCACCGAGGACCCATCGATGTGCGGCTCGACCTGTTCCCGGAAGTACGCCTCATCCTGTACGATCCCGGCGATAACCAGTCGTATGCCGGTCCTGCGCGCCACCTCGATGGCCTCGTGGACGCCTTTGTCGTAGTGGATGCGCCCGAAGAACAAGAGGTACTCCCCAGGTTCTTTCCGGTAAGGGAACTGGGCGAGATCGATACCATGGTGGATGGTGGCGATGTAGTCGAGCTCGGCGCACTTGTCCGACTCACTGATAGCCACATAATAGGTGCGCTTGTTGTACTTCCGATAGACAGGCAGAATGGCGGGCGATGAAAATCCGTGTATAGTCGTAACGACCGGCGTCCTGGTAAACCCACTGAAACTGAGCGGTAGAAAATCGAACTGGTTGTGAATCAGATCAAACTCATCCGCCCGCCTGAATACTTCTGCAATGTGCAAGCATTCCCATACCTTTGGATCGAGTGACGGGTCTTCCGAGTAGGGTCGCTCACAAACCCAGGCGAGCTTGCCCCGGGTAATGGAATCACCGGTTGCAAACAGCGTCACATCTTCACCCATCGCCACCAATTGTTCAGTCAGCAGACTGACCACGTTTTCCCAGGGCCCATAGTGACGCGGAGGTGTGCGCCAGGATAGCGGACTCAACATCGCGATCTTCATAAAGGGGCCTTAGAACCAGGGACAAGCTCGGCACCACAGTAACACAATAATCCGGAGGTGCTGCCGGCGCAGAAAAAACGATCCGGGTACGGGATTGGATCAAACCCCTTGCTTTGCGGAAAAATAGTCTAATCTACTGGCGATTAAACAGAATTCGGCCTGTTCAGCCCACAGACCCTAGCGGGCGGAGAGCGCTTGTAGCGCGCGGATGCCATGAAGACAGAAATCAGACCTACCCCTCCCCCCGCTCCGCTCGCACGGCGCAAGGCTATCGTGATCAAGGCGAAGAGCGGCCGCGTCATTACCCGGCCGTATGTGCCGGCCGGTGAAGAACGTATCCGCAAGCTCGTCGACCGTGTGCTGAATCTGGACGAGGAGCAGGCATGTGCGATACTGGAAACGCTCTTACACGATTTCTCCCACCGTCACCGTTATTTCAGACAAAGCCTGGAGCGAAATTTTCAACTGGTGGCCGGCTATGTGCCGAATCTCGATCAGGTGTCACCGCAACGGCGGTTGTTGATCGGCTCGTACTTTACCGCCGAATACTCGGTGGAGGCCGCGGCTTTATTCAACCCCTCCATCGTTCAGGTCCCCAACCAGGCGGCGGATGCTGAAGGCTCTTGCCGGTTCGTTATGAGCTTTCGTGCTACGGGTGAGGGCCACATCTCCTCCATCGAGTTTCGCAGCGGCCTTATCGATGCCAACAAGGATATCTACTTCGACGCCGCGAGCGACTATGTCGAAACGCCGGAAATCCATCCCGATCCAAGCTACGACCGGCACCTGTTCCGGCTCAAGCTCCAGGAGATGGGGGCGAGTAATGCGGTAACGCACCAACTCCTCAACAAGCTACCGAATAACTTCACCTTCAACGATCTGTTGCGAAAGATCGCCGAGCTTCAGAAAAACGGCCAGTTCCCACCGCAGGAGAAGACGGACGCCATCGACATGGCGATGTGGCTGGCGCGATCCAATTACCAGATCTTGTTTCGCAAGGATCACCCGATTTCCGAGCGGGTGATCTTTCCCGTGTCGGAATCCGAGCGCAAGGGGATCGAGGATGCCCGTTTTGTGCGTTTCGTCGACGATGACGGTACGGTGACCTACTACGCCACCTATACCGCGTACAACGGAGAGACGATCCTGCCGCAGCTCATCGAGACCTGTGACTTCCTCTCGTTCAAGATCATTACGCTGAACGGAGCCCAGGTACAGGGCAAGGGGATGGCCCTGTTCCCGAGAAAGATCCGGGGTCAATACGTGATGCTGTCACGCCAGGATGGCGTGAACAACGCGATCATGTTTTCCGATAACCTGCATTTCTGGCAGCAGGCAGAGATTTTACAGGAGCCTGAATTCCCTTACGAATTCGTCCAGATGGGGAACGGCGGCTCACCCATCGAGACGCCTGAAGGCTGGCTGGTAGTGACCCACGGGGTTGGCCCGATGCGGACCTACAGCCTCGGCATCGAGCTGCTGGACCTGGATGATCCTACCCGAATCATCAGCCGGATTGCCGAGCCGATCCTGGTGCCGAATTCGCATGAGCGAGAGGGGTACGTCCCGAACGTGGTTTACAGTTGCGGCGCGCTCATCCACCAGGATGAACTGATCATCCCTTACGCCTTGGGCGACCAGCGCTGCAGCATAGCAACGCTGCGGGTACCACAGCTGATGGCCAGGCTGGCACAGGATTCAAGCGATCCTGTCCCGAAGGCAGCAGGGTAGGGCATCGAACGCGTCGCTCGTCCTAGGACTCGTTCCGAGCAGCAAGCAGGGCAGGCCCTTCTCCCGGTGTGGCCCGGTCCCGGCCGCGCTGGCTGTAAACGGCGAGCAGCGCCATGAGCCAGCAAAGAGTGGACTCTGCCCCCTGATTTTCATTCGCACCCTGCGCTTCCAGGCCGTCCCGGCAGCCCCCCGTGGCATAGTCGCAAAGCGTTACGCCCAGATCGTTCTTCCCTTGGTACCAGTTGAGACAGCGGTACGCATAAGAAATCCATTTCTCATCCCGCGTGCAATTGAATGCCTCGATGCAGGCATCCACCATCGCCGCCGCCTCGATGGGTTGTTGATCGAATCGCGCCTTGCCGCCGTCCCGGGGAAACCAACCCTGGTTGCCGATAGCGGCGAAGTGCCGGCCCTTCTCGTCGGTCTGAACCTGCTTCAACCAATCGAGGGCACGCAGGCCCGTATTCAGCATCTGGGGGTCGGGGAGCCACTGCCCGCACAGCAGCAACGCCTGTGGCAACCGGGCGTTGTCGTAACTCAGGATATCCTCACACCATGGCCAGTCGTCCGAGGAAGCGCTCCTGAACCACGCCATGAGTCGCTCCCCGAGTATCTTGCGCATCCTTCTCGCCCGGCTGTCGCTACTGTAGCGGGCCAGATATGCATGGGTTCCGATGATGACGAAGGCGACCGCCCGCGGGGACGTGAAATGTTCGACCGTATCCAGCGCACGTCGAAAGAGGTCGGCCGCATAAACTACCGCCCCCGCATCACGACCCAACGCTACCGCTATGCCCAATCCCCACAGTGCTCGACCGTGCGAATCCTCCGAGCCCGTCAGCTCGAGCCAGCGTCGATCATAGGACATGAAGTTGCGAAACCGGCCGGTCTGCTCATTGAAGGCATAGCCCAGAAAGCTCAAGTAAACGCTGGCAAGGTCACCCAGCGAGGAGTCCAGCGGCTGGAGATCCTGTGCCGTAACGGCGACGATCAGCGCGCGGGCGTTGTCGTCCACGCAATAGCCGTGCATCCGATCCGGAACCGTGTAACTGGCATGCTGAAGCACACCCGTTCCATCGGTCATTCGGCGCAAATGGCTCAGCTTGATCTCCGGCAAGCGTTGCTGGCGCAGCCCAAGGGGCTCCAGCCGATGTTCGGGTATCTTTTTCCGAAACCGCTGGCGTGTGGCTTCGGCGAAGGTGTCGAGATAACGGCGGCCGACGTCGCTCCAGATCATTCTGCGGCCGTATTGGTAGGCCCGCTGCTGGATGGCGCGGCACGCTTCGGGATGATCCAAGAGGTCGATGACTTCCCGTGCCAAGGCTACCCGATCCCGGAATGGAACCAGCCTGCCCCGGTCATCGGCGAGCAACTCCTGAGCGTGCCAGTAAGGTGTGGATACCACCGCTTTCCCCATCCCCAACGCATAGGCGAGCGTACCGGAAATAATCTGCGCCTCGTTCAGGTACGGCGTGACATAAATATCTGCCGCACCGATAAACTCCAACAGGTCCTCGTCGGCGACGAAACGATCGTAAAAAACGATGTGATCCGAAACACCGAGCTCTTTTGCGCGCAAGTGAAGGTTGTTTCTGTAGTCCTCCCCCTGTTCGGCCTTGAGGTGCGGATGGGTGGCGCCGACCACCATATAGATCACCTGCGGGTGGGCCTTGACGATCTCCGGCAGGGCATCGATGACTACCTCGATGCCTTTACCCGGCGAAAGCAGGCCGAAGGTCAGGATGATCTTCTTTCCGGAAACGCCGAACTTGTCCTTGTAGTCATCGGACTTGACAAACGGCACGTCGGGGATGCCGTGATGTATCAGGACGATCTCCTCCTCCGGCACCCGGTAGATATCGCGCAGGAATTCGACTGAGCGCTCGCTCATCACCACCAGCCGGTCTGAGAACTCGGCAAGTTGCATCATGATGTGCCGATCCTGAGGGCTCGGATCCTTCAGGATCGTGTGCAGCGTCGTCACAACCGGCATCTTGAGATCACGCAACAGGTCGATGATAAAACTGCCCCGCTTACCGCCGAATATTCCGTATTCATGCTGAAGACAGACCACATCCACATGATTGATGTTGAGCAGGTCGGCTGTGACGCTGTAGTCGTTCAGTTGGTTCTGGCTGATCTCGAGCCGCACCGCAGGGGGATAGGAATAGCCTTCGGGCCGATCGTTCATCGCGACTGCCCAACAGGCCTTGTCCGGTGCGTTCAACGCGATCGATTCAAGCAGGTGCGTGGTGAAGGTGGCAATACCACACAGCCTGGGAAGGTGGTTGCCGATGAGGACGATGGACTTGAGGGACTCCCAATCTGGTCTCGAGCCTGCCGTGGTGAGCTTGTCCATAGACGCCTCTCGTTAGCCGGCGTGATTGTGAAGACAGGTGAATCATCCGATCAGGATGAAGAAGCAACAGAAGCCCGCCGAGCTCCGAACTTGTGATCTCACCAGTCAATCCCATTCTACATGTTTTGAGGCAGGCTTCGCAGAAAACGGCGTCATGCGCGGGATCGATATACGAAGGAATGGCCCATGAAATCAATGTGCCCCCGCCTGCACCGCGAAGAGACCGAGTATGCCGCCGCCGACCGCGGCATCCAGCACCGAGCAACCCGGGGCCACCGACTCGGCGATTGCCTTGCGGTATGCCCGGCACCGGACCGAATCCTTCAGCACCCGGTCGCGGCTGCGGATATCGTAATAGGAAGCACGAGGTAGTCGTGTGCCTGCAGGCCGGTATAAGCTCCTATCCTGATCTCGTATAGAAAGGTGGCATCCCATGCGGCGTCTCGACATCAGCCATGTCACGGATTATCGATTTTCTGCGCCGGTATCGCTGCAACCGCACCGGCTGCTGTTGCGCCCCAGGGAGAACCACAACGTGAGGATCGAATCCCTGGTTCTGGAAATTCGTCCTTCCCATACTCTGCAGTGGAAGCGCGATGCGCTGGATAACTCGGTCGCCGTGGTGAGCTTTCCCGAGCCTTCGGATCGGCTGCGTATTGCCGGCCGTGTCGTCATCCAGCACTACGAGGATAACCCCTTCGACTTTTTGCTGGATAACTACGCGGTGATCCATCCCTTCGACTATGCCGATGAGGACGGAATCGAGCTCGCACCTTTTCTACAGTCCGTGTACCCCGCCGATCGGGAGGCGGTCCGGCGCTGGCTGGATGGACTGGGTCTGCCACAGCCCGTTCAGACCTTCACGTTGCTGGACCGGATGAACCGCGAGATTGCCGACAGGTTCGAGTATCGGATGCGCGAGGAGCCGGGCGTACAGCCGCCCGGGCAGACGCTGTCGCAAAACAGCGGATCCTGTCGCGATTTCGCGGCCTTGTTCATGGAGTCATGCCGGCATCTGGGCCTGGCCAGCCGCTTCGTCAGCGGTTATCTGTTCACGTTCGACACGGATGCCGGCAACGCCTCGACCCATGCCTGGGCAGAGGTCTACCTGCCCGGCGCCGGCTGGAAGGGCTTTGATCCCACCAGCGGTGAGGTAACGGGCAACCGCCACATCGCCGTGGCCGTTGCACGCCGCGCGGAAGCCGTGCCGCCGGTTGCTGGAAGCTACCTCGGTCAGCCGGGTCAACGCCCGTTGCTCAGCGTTGCGGTGCGGGTCAGCGCACTCGCAGGGTAAACGCGGTACTGTGCCCTATGGCGGCTAGACTGCCCCGGTGACGGTACGCGAACGGGCCCGGCGTGGGCGTCCGGGGGCCCGGCCGCGATGATGCGCATAGGATTCCAAGCACCGCGCGCCGCCACGCGCAGGGTATCTGTACCGCGGCGGATGGCGTCTGCCAGCCGGGTCTGGTGAGCGGCCCCATAGTACTCCTTGACATCCTCGCCACGATTGCCCTGATTGCCCGTGAGCCCGAAGGCGCGTTCCTTCAAGATCGGATCGCACCCGTTCCAAAGTGCGAGGGCGAAACACAGGTGCTGGCCCTCGTCGCAGATCCCGCCGAGGTCATCCT
>JAJDOL010000374.1 GCA_022340195.1 Chromatiaceae bacterium | reverse complement strand
CTGCACGTTCCGGTGTAACGTCGAGCGTTTCCACCAGCTCTTTACTGCGCATCTCGTCGATCTGCTCCCCGTGCTGCGCAGAGAGCGCCTTGAAGTCCGCAAGCCGCTCCTCGGCCCCATCGACGTCACGGCCCCCCTCTAGAGCGACCAGGATCCGCTCGGTGATGCGGTTAAGGGTCGCCCCCCCCTCACTGATGACCATCATGGGCAACTTGACCCCGAAGCGCTGTTCCACGGCTCGCCCGAGCTCCACTCCCATCAGCGAGTCCATTCCCAAATCGAATATCGAGACCTCCTTCTCGATATTCTCCGGTGGCAAGCGTAGGATCTTGGCAACCTCTGCGACCAGCCGATCACTGACCCACGCTCGGGCCTGCGCCGGCGTCAAGCTCGTCAGCACCAAGCGAATGTCGTCGCCATCCTCATCCGATCCTTGGTCTGCGTAGATATCTTCGATTTCGCTGTATTTCGGCGTCCCTATTGTGGGCATCACCCGCTTGAGGCTTCGCCAGTCGAGATCGATCACCGCACAACCGGTATCTCCAGCGAGCAACAACCGTTCCAACACGTCCAAGGCGCGGCGCGAATCAAGCACGGCACCGCCGCCCAGCCTGGCCTGCAGCGACTCCTTCACTTCTTGGTTTCTTGCGAGATAACCCACGTCATCAATCGCACCCCAGGCTACGAACAGCGCCGGCAACCCCAGCGCACGACGATAGTGTGCCAAGGATTCGAGGTAGCTGTTGGCCGCCACGTAGTTGCCCTGTCCGGGGTTACCGATGAAGGTCGTAGCCGAGGAGTACATGACAAAGAAGTCCAACGGCAGATCCGCGGTAAGTCTGTGCAGGTTCCAAGCGCCCAGCAACTTCGGCGCCAGTACCCGACGCAGCCTTTCACGATCCAGGTTGTGCAATAACCCGTCGTCCAGCACCATCGCCGCATGAATGATGCCACGTACTTCTGGAAAGGTGCTGCCCAGCTGTTTCAGCAGCGTATCGAGCTGGGCGCCATTGGTCACATCCGCCCGGAGCACTTGAACCTTCGCTCCGGCCTCCTCGAGCTGCGCCACCGCATCGGCGACCCCCGGGGTATCCGCGCCCCGGCGACCGAGCAGAGCCAAATGCCGCGCACCTTTCTCCACCAGCCAGCGGGCCGTGGCCAAGCCGAAGCCACTCAGACCCCCGGTTACCAGATAAGTGGCGTCCGCCTCCAGGCGCAGCAGTCCAATCTCGCTCTCGACCCATTCCGCAAGCCGTTCCACGCCGTCCATGGACACCACGAGCTTGCCGATATGACGTGATTGCTGCATGGCCCGGAAGGCCTCCGCAACCCGATCTGCAGGAAATACGCGATGCGGCAACGGGCTCAATATGCCGTCCTCGAACAACTTCATCATCTCGCGGAACAGCCGCCCCGCGAGCTCCGGCTGCCCCTGAATTACCTGATCCGCATCGACTCCGAAATATGAAATGTTATTCCTGAAAGGGCGCAAACCGATTCTGCTGTTTTCGTAGAAGTCACGCTTGCCGAGCTCCAGGAATCGCCCGAAGGGCCCGAGCACGGAAAGACCCCTTCGCATGGCTTCCCCCGCGAGGGAATTGAGCACCACGTCGACACCTTCTCCGTCAGTAAGCGCCATGATCTCGTCCGCAAACGCCAGTGAGCGCGAATCCAGGACATGATCCGCGCCGAGCAGCCGCACAAAGTCGCGTTTTTCATCCGTACCCGCGCTGGCATATATCTCTGCACCCAGGTGACGCGCGTATTGGATGGCGGCGATTCCAACCCCTCCGGCGGCGCCGTGGATCAACAACCGCTCACCCGACCGCAATCGCGCCAGATGGATCAGCCCATAGTGAACCGTAAAGAAGACCGCCGGTACGGTTGCTGCCTCCTCGTACGTCCAGGACAACGGCTTGCGGGTTACGGTCGTCGTTGGCGTCGTCAGATGGGAGCCAAAGCCCGCAGACGCAAAACAGACGACCGGATCGCCTACTCGGAGCTCGGAAACGCCGGGACCCACAGCGACCACGTCGCCCGCTGCCTCGAGACCGAGGGTTGCCCCGGCAAAGCCGTCTTCGAGCGCCTCGTCTGGTAGCAATCCCATGCTGTACATGACATCCCGAAAGTTGAGGCCTGTGGCATGCACCTTGATCTGCACCTCCCCCTTCGCCGGCAAACACAAGGGTATGCGTTCCCAGCGTAGGTTGCGCAGGAGCCCAGGCGTGCTGAATCCCAACTGAACCCTGGAAACCTCGCCATCCATATTGTCGGCTAGGGCACGCATTCCCGGATCGGCGAGGCTTCGCATCCGTAATACCCGGCGCCCGTCCGGACCCGATATCACTTCGGACTCCACGTCGCCGCTCGCGAGCTCTGCAAGTACACGGCGGGACATAACCTGCATATCGTCGTCCCCCTGCAAGTCGAGCAGCCGGCATCTCAATTCCGGATGCTCGTTCATCAACACACGGCCCAATCCCCAAAGGGGCGATTGTGAGGGACGGATCTCGCAGGCCTTCTTCTGGCCCTGGCCGAACGGGGACACAGGCACACCGCCAGCGGTGATCAACCAGAGATCGACAGGACCCGAACACCTCGTCCTGCCGATCGCCTTTGCCAGCTCGACAGTGGTCAAGCAGCGGCGATCCTGCAGTCCCAATGGATCCGGGATCCGGCTTTCCGGCACGCGCTGCCATCCCAGCAGGTGCAGGATCCCCACGGACGGGACGCCCTCCTCGCTCAGCGCATCCAACAACCCCACCAGCTCGGCAGCATCCGCTGGATTGAGCTGAATACTGTCCTGGCCAAGCCACTTCGGCCCTTCTCCGGAAACCGCCGTGACCGCTCGCGCACCGCCGGCCCGCAGGTGCCCCGAGATAGCTTGGGACAAGGCCGCCGACTCGCCATCGGCATCACAAAGCAACACCCACGTTCGGCCTCGGATTTCATCAGACAGTGTGGTGGACTCCGGCATCGGAGCTACCACTCGGGATTTCCGCGAAAGAGCCACAAAAACGTCCGCGTCACTCTCGTCACGGTCCGCCACGATCGAGACGGCCTCCATACCTCGCTCACGCAATAGTGCCCGCCATTGTGCAGGACTCAGCAATCGTGACAGGGGCCGCTCGTCATCGAGCGACATCGACCACCAGCCAGGATCCGCCCCAAGGATGAAGTCTATGAGCCGACCGGAGACACGCTCCAGGACGAGTAACGTGCCACCTTGTGCGAGAAGCTTCTGTAGGTTGTCCAACGCCAGATCGAGCCGGTCGCATCTGTGTAGTACGTGAGGAGCAATGACCAGGTCGAAGGTCGCTGGCTGTAAGCCCGAATTACTCGCGAGCGGTTGCTCGAGACCCAAATGGGACACCTTTATCCATTGCTGGTCCGCAAGCTCGCCCATGACCCAGCCCAATCCGGATTCGTCGACCACGCCGAGATGAAAATCCGTAACCTCCCGAGGTAATACGGACGATAGGTAAGGAGTCAACCCGAGATGCCCCTCATCCAGTTGCAGCACACGGAGCCGCCGGTCCCCGGGCCAGTCGCGTGCGATCGCTCCGACCAACCCCTGAACCAACGAGTTGCCCGTACGGTAGCTGGGAGAAGCCTCATAGAGATGGCCTCTGGTACTGCTTGCTTTGGCGGGAAAAAGCATTTTGTACGCCCCGCTCCCGTCCCTTAGCATGGCATCCAGGTGACGACCACAGCGGCCAGCCAATATCAGCTCGGGTAAACAACCCGGATAGTCGTGAGCCAAAGTACGCCAGATTGCGCCGGAAACAGGAAGATCGTTGTCCGGTATCAAGCGCCACCGCCCTGCTTCCTGAGCGGCTAACCCGTCCTCCTCGAGGACTCCAAGCAGCCAGCGCAAATAGGGGCGTTGCCCCGGATCGAGCCGTCCCTGCTCGACCAACTCCTCTAACGTCAAGGCATCTCCAGCTAACATCGGCTGGATGCTCTCCTTGGCGAAAGCGATAACCAACGCATCGAACAGCGGCAGGGTCTCGTGAAAAAACACATCCCGTTCCCGTAAGGGAACCAGGCTCTCCAGTCGCTCAGCAGCCTCCCGAACCAGCGGCTCGAAGTCGATCTCCGGAGCACCGGTCGCCAGATCGACCAGGGGTTGAAGTCTGGTCAGATAGTGATAGAGGCCAGGGCCTCGATTCATGCCGGTTCCCGGAACATCCCGAAAACGACAATCCTTCAACAGCGCCAAAGGCCGACCCGCTGCATTCGTGAGAAGGATTTCCGCCAGGTTCGAGAACCGATGGCTTCGCTTCACTTCCACCCGAGCGTAGACCACTTCGCCCGCGCCGAACCAATGAATTCGTCCTACCCGATAAGGTACGCGGGTGACTCCGGCAGCAGGCCCCAGAGAGGGCCCCTGCTTGTCGAACAACAGCTGAAAGGCCCCGTCGAGCAAGGCCGGATAAAGGAGGTATTTATCCGACACCGAGGAACTCTGCGATGAAGAGCCCAGCCGTCCGAGTACTCCATCCTCTCCTACAAAGGCCTCCTCGACGATTCTGAACGCCGGACCATAATCGAGGCCGCGCTCCTCCGCGCAGCGATAATGGGCCACGGAGTCGAGGCGCGCGGAACAAAGTGATTTCTCCCGCTGGATGTTCAGCGGCGTCGGGGACTTCATCAGCGAGGCCCCCTTCAAGCGCCCCGTCGCATGCTCAGTCCAGGATTCGTCTGTAAGCCGCATGCGACTCTCGACGCGGAAGCGTCCGTCATCGACAGAAAGCAGGAATCGCACGACCTTGGCTTTGCCCGTTTCGAGCACCAGGGGGGAGTGGATCTCTAGATCTTCTATTTCGTGGCTCGTCCCTCCAAACCACTCCCGGGAAGCGGCCAAAGCCATCTCGAC
>JAJDOL010000324.1 GCA_022340195.1 Chromatiaceae bacterium | reverse complement strand
TCGTAATAGGTCAGGTCGAGCCAGCCGGCGTCGTCGCCGCGCGTGATGAAGCTCCAGTCGTTGAGCCAGTCGTAGAACAGCCAGAATCGCTCGCTGTTGCGCCGAATCGCGTAGCGCGACTCCAAGCGATGCCAGCCATCTTCAGTCTTGACCGCAGAAAGGTCTGTCAGGAAGCCCGGTGCTTGGGCCAAGCCCAGGTCCACGAACAGATTCGGAAATCCGTTCACCAGGCCGCGGTAGACGCTCAGGGTGTCCTCGTTCGGCAGGGCCTCGCCGTTTTGAAACAGCAGTGTGTACTGGGATTCATAAACGTGGTTGGCCACCAGCGAGTAGATGCGCTGCTCGCCCGCATGGTTCAAACGCAGCACTACAACGCTGGGCAGGATGTGCACAAAGGGGCGATGATTCACCGCGGTCAGAGTCGAGATGGCGCGGTCGAAGTCATCGAAGCCCTGCATCGGTGCGGCCAGTTCGACATTTGGTTTGACCCGGGGGTTGAGCGGATCCGGCAGGCCGCTGATTGCCGGACCCAGGCGCCTGGCGATCAGCGCGACGAGCTCGTCCAGCGGTTTTTCGCCGGTCACCGCAACCCGGGCCGGCTGCTCCACGCCGGCGAAGGGCACCGCGTATAGACCGATCGCGCCAATGCCGCGAGTCCAGCGGTCGCGAATGCTCTGGCGATAGTGCTCGGGCAACAGCAGCAGAATATTGTCTTCAAAGCTCTGTCGCAAAAAGTTGAAGAAGAGCAGGGTCTCGAGCTTTTCCGGGTCGCCCTCCCAATAGGCAAACCCGGCAACCGTATCGTAGTACATGCGTTCGAAGCCCGCGTAGCTGACCAACCACAGGCTGCGCGGCATCCCGCCTCGGGCACCCTTGAGCACCGACACATTGGTCTCGTGGCGCAGGACCGTCAGCCAGGCGTTCTCGTTGTCGCCGTCGCCGTCCCAGATGGCGTCGAGCGACCAACCTTTTGGCTCGAGCCGTGCCTTGGTCGCGGCAAACGCGTCCAGAAACGCGGCGTTCCCGAAAACCGAGCGATCCATCAGTGGTTTCGCGCTGCCCAGTCCGAGCAGCGGATCCTGAACCGAGGGGTCGTGTGCCGGGTCCAGAAAGAACACCCAGAATTGATCCTTGACGGCGTAGGTGGCGGTCTGGCCGTTACAGACCGGGCCGTAGGTGATGCCGCCGACCATCATCTCCGAGTTTTCGAGGATGAAGCGATAGCGCGACTCGGCCGGGATTGCCGCAAACTGGTAAAATGGGTTTTCAATGCCGTAGCGTGGATCCATATCGGCATCACTGTCCCAGCCCGCTCCGCTGTCGATGGCGAAAAGCCGCGTCAGGTGGGCGATGTCGTCCGGAGCAAGGCGCCAGACAAAATGATTCTTCTGCACCGGCGGCTCGGTGCGCTTCTCCAGCCGGTACCAGAACTTGTCGACACCGGCGTAGCTGTAGGGGTCATCGTAGGGTAGGCCAGTGCCGATGACCTCGACCAGCGGGTACTCGACCCGCTTGCTTGCATTGGCGTCCTTGACCACGCGTACCGGCGGCGTGCTGGAGCGCACCAGTCGGAACTGATCACCGGGGCTGTCCGTCAGCACAATTGTCGCCAGGAAGACGTGCTGGAAGATGTAGCGGCTGACCAGCCGGGTGCGCTGATCATCACCATTGAGAAAGGCCTCCCAGGCGGCCACAGCCTCGGGATTGGCCACCTCCAGCGCCTTCTGCCGTACCGCTTGATCCGGGCCCGGCGAGCCGGCGGCCACCCAGGATTTCAGCGTCGCGAAATCCGCCGCCGAGATGGCAGGCAACCCGAAGGGCATACCCACGGCTTGGTGTTGCTTCAACTGTTCCGACAGCGCCGTTGGAGTCGCCGCGCACTGGGCCCTGTAGCGGTCGGGACGAAGCCCGTCCAGTGCGACGCGGCTGAAGCCGGGTTTGAGACGCATACCTGCAGCAACCATCTGATACAGCAGCGATCCGTCGAGGTTCTTCTGTGCCGCGCCGTCGCGGGCCAAGATCGGATAGAAGCCGCGCTGACGCCAAGCGGCGGTGCTGTCGGCGGCCTCCATGTCGATGCGCGGGTAGTTGCCGAAATGACTCGAGTAGGGATTGAGCGCAAATCCGCCACGGTCGACCCCGCGAAACGAGTCCAGCTTGACGTTGCAGGGCGAGCCGAGACAACCGTGACAGGCAATACAGCGGCGGTTGAAGATCGGTTGGACCGCCTCTTTATAGTCAGGACCCGCGACCGCGGCGGTCTTCGGTACCCCGTCAGCCGAAGCCGCGACTGCCGATATGCCGGCCAAGGCACAGAGCACCAGCCCCGATCGGAGCCAACCTCCGCGCCGCACACGCCCGAACAGCAACCGGATCATCTTAGCCTCCTCAGCGGAACGAAGGGCCAAGCTGCCATTGCGAATGTCGGATTGCCCGCTACCGTACATCCAGAGTCAGCGACCCGGAAAAAACAACTTCGGGTGGATTCACTTTGCGCGGCCGCGACCGCGCAAATCGTTGAGTATAAATCAGGCGGCTGCCTGGGAGGTGGTGGGGGCGTCCACATCCCCCGGGTGCACGCCCCAGGGGCCGTGCAACTGCCGCTTCTAGGTTGAAGCGCGCGGCCGAGAAAGCGGGTATTACCAAACCCGTCACTACCCATTGCATGCGCCACTCGTTCGCATCCCGCCTGTTCGAGTCGGGATACGACATCCGCACCATCCAGGAGTTGCTCGGCCACTCGCACGTGTCGACCACCATGATCTATACGCATGTTTTGAACCGCGGCGGACAAGGTGTCTCGAGTCCTATCGATCGGTTGGAGTGATAAGCGAGAAACTAAACTCCCCCATACTCCAAGCGTCCCCCGAGCCATCGCTCCATTAGCGGCTGCACATGGTCCGGGTGCCGATCCAGGATCATATCCGCGGTCTGCTGGGCCGCGGGTAGCAGGGTCTCGTCGCCCGCCGGATCGGCGATGCGAAACTGCATGTCTCCGGTCTGCTTGGTTCCCAGCACCTCGCCGGGACCACGCATTTTCAGGTCCCTGCGTGCGATCTCGAATCCATCCGTGCTCTCGCGCAGGATCGCCAACCGCTCCCGCGCCTGTCGGGACAGAGGCGCGTGGTAGAGCAGAACACAATGGCTTTTGACCGCGCCGCGCCCTACCCGGCCGCGAAGCTGGTGGAGTTGGGCGAGACCGAGACGCTCGGGATTCTCTATGATCATCAGGCTGGCGTTGGGAACATCGACGCCCACCTCGATCACGGTTGTGGCCACCAGCAGATCCAGCTCGCCCTGGGCAAAACCGACCATCTGGGGTTCGCGCTCCGCTGCCTTGAGACGCCCGTGAATCAGCCCGACACGCAATCCGGGTAGGGATTCGGCGAGGGCCTTGGCGGTGTCCTCAGCGGCCTGGCACTGCAAGGCGTCGGACTCCTCGATGAGCGTACAGACCCAGTAGGCCTGACGCCCGTTGGCACAGGCGTCGCGCACACGGTGAATCACCTCCTCGCGCCGACTGTCGGGAACGGCAACGGTCGTAACCGGCGTGCGGCCGGGCGGCAACTCATCGATCACCGACAGGTCGAGGTCGGCGTACAGCGTCATGGCCAGGGAGCGCGGGATAGGGGTCGCGGTCATAATGAGCTGGTGGGGAACGGTCTTCGCCAACGCCCCCTTTTCCCTCAACTTCATGCGTTGATGGACACCGAACCTGTGCTGCTCATCGACGATGGCGAGACCCAGATCCCGAAATCGGACATCTTCCTGAAACAGGGCGTGGGTGCCCACCACCACTTGGACGTCGTCCCCTGCGATGCGCGCCACAAGCTCAGCCCGCTCCCTTCCCTTGTGACGCCCAACAAGCCATAGAGGCTCCAGTCCCAGAGGTCCAAGCCAACCGCGCAGACTGCGCAGATGCTGCTCGGACAGAAGCTCCGTGGGCGCCATGAGGGCGACCTGGAGACCGGACTCCACGGCCTGCAGTGCGGCGAGGGCCGCGATCACCGTCTTGCCCGACCCCACATCCCCCTGCAGCAGGCGCAGCATGGGATGCGGGCGCTGGAGATCGGCGGCAATCTCGTCCGCGACACGGCGCTGGGCGGCGGTCAGCTCGAAAGGCAGGCTTTCCAACAGCCTCGCGCGCAGGCTCTGGTCTCCGCTCAACACGGGCGCCTGAATGCGCTTCTGATTTCGTCTAAGACGTCGCAAACCGAGCTGGTGGGCGACAAGCTCTTCGAACGCCAGACGCCGAAAGGCAGGATGCTGTCGATCACGCAGCTCGATCAAAGGGATGGAGGTCGGAGGCCGATGCAGAAGACGCAACGCAGCGGCGAGCGGCGGAAGTTGGTGCCGGGTCAGCACGTCCGGCGGTAGCCATTCCGCCAACAGGGCGTGGTCCTGATCCAACAGCGCCAGCGCCTGATCCGTCAGAGCGAGCCAAGAGGATTGCTGAAGCCCCTCGGTCGTAGGATAGATGGGGGTGAGGACGTCTTCCATGTCCGGCCCATCCTCCGGGCCGCACGGCTGATACTCAGGGTGCACCATCTCCAGGGACTGGTATCCTCGGCGCACCTCACCGAAACAACGCAACCCGGTCCCAGGCCTCAGAGCCGCGACCTGATTGCTGGAAAAGTGAAAAAAGCGCAGCAGGATACCCGCCTGCTCCGAAGGGTCCGAAAGCCACACCTTGAGGGATCGGCGACGACCGTAGCCGATGCCGGTATCCCTGATCCTGCCTTCGACCAAGACCTCGTCGCCTGGCTGCAGCTCGGCAATGGGCACAACCCGTGTGCGGTCCTGATAACGCAGCGGCAAATGGAACAGCAGATCCTGAATCGAGGCAACGCCGACCTTGGCGAGACGTTCTGCGACCTTGGGACCCACGCCGCGGAGCCCATCCACGGGCATCCTGTTCAACACCTGGAGCGTCCTGGTTTCCAAGCTCGGTCCGTTAAAATTTCTGTTTGCACCCCAGAGCGCATCCTATCCCCCGTGGGAAGCAGATGAGCAAGACGAAAATCGTTCGTAGTACCTGCGCTTTCATCTTGCGGGGCGACACTGATGTCATGAAGGTTTAGGCTATCTTCCCAAACACAGCGACGGGAGGAAAACCGAAGCATGATCGCCCAGAAGCGTCTTAGCATCGCCACCCGCGGGCGGGGCACTTATGACATTTCCCGAGATGTGGAGCAGGCCGTGCGCGAGAGCGGCATGACTACCGGCATCTGTCACATCTTCGTGCACCACACGAGCGCATCGCTGATCCTGTGCGAGAATGCCGATCCCACCGTCCGGCACGACCTGGATGCCTTTATGGCCCGCCTGGTTCCGGACGGGGATCCGTTGTTCGACCACACTCAGGAAGGGCCGGACGACATGCCGGCCCACGTGCGCTCCATCCTCACCAATATGGACCTCACCCTGCCGGTGAGCGATGGTCGTTGTGCCCTCGGGACCTGGCAGGGCATCTACCTCTATGAGCATCGTACCCACGCCCATCGCCGCCAGGTGACGGTGACCGTCAGCGGGGAGTAAGGCGTCAGAGCACCGGGTGGCGGTCGGACGTCCCACGCTCGGTCAAGATGGATGTGGAGGATCCACGACGTGCTCCCACGGCCTGCGCAAGTTGGTGCACAGCCATGGCGTAATAGCTGCTGTGGTTGTAGCGTGTGATCACATAGAAGTTCTTCAACCCGAGCCAGTATTGATAACCGCCCCTTGCGTCGAGCTTGATCAGACTGGCCTGACCGCCGCTGCCGAGATTAGCGGGCGCCGCAATCCCGTTTCGGCTCAACGCATTGATACTGTAGCTGGTGTCAAAACCCGTCTTCATGGCCTTGGCACCTGCGCCGCTCACGGATGCGCGCACGGCAACCGCCTCGCCCGCGCGCCAGCCGTGGGAGGCGAAGTAATTGGCGACACTGCCGATGGCATCCTCGGGATTCCACAGATCACGCTTGCCGTCTCCGTTGAAGTCCACCGCCCATTTGTGAAAGCTCGACGGCATAAACTGGCCGAGCCCCATGGCACCCGCATAAGAGCCCTTGGGTCCGAAGGGATCGAAGCCCTCGTCCCGGGACATGATCAGAAACGCCTCCAACTCGTCGGTGAAATACGCCGACCGGCGGGGAAAATCGAAGGCCAGGGTCGCGAGGGCATCGATCACGCGGTGCTTTCCCATGTAACCACCATACCGCGTCTCCACGCCGATGATGGCAACCACATACTCGGGCGGGACGCCGAACTTCGCCTGCGCGCGCCTCAGCACCTTGTCGTAGCGGCGCCAGAAGCTCGCACCTTTCGAGATGTTGTCCTGGGTGAGGAACTTGGCGCGATAACGTGTCCAGGCGCCGGTCGGACGCGTCGATTTCTTGGAGCTCGGGCGAGTGACAAAGTCGATAATCCATTGCTGGCGCTCTACCCGCGCCAGTACTTGCTCCAGATAAGCCCGATCGAAGCCCTCCTCTCGCACCAGCTTGTCGACCAACCGGGCAGCGCCAGGGTAGCCCGCGTAGTCCCCGCGGATCCCGGACGCCGATGCGAAAGAACCGTCCCTGTATGCTCGACCGGAGGCCGGAGTGGCATAGGTCCCGGATTTGGAGATCACCCCGGCCTGCCGCCCGTCGGGCACATCGGCCTGCACCCTGACCCTTGTTACGGCCCGCTGGGAAGATGCACCCGCAACCTTCTCAGGACTGGAGCTGCAGGCGATCAGGGCTAGCGCAACAAAGGGGCAAAGGAAGAACGGAACGATTCGCACGATATTTCACTCCAGGGGTACTCGGCAGCTGCCATGCCATCTACCGGCTCGCAAGAACCATAACCGCATCCATTTCCACCGCCGCGCCTTTGGGCAGCTCGCTGACGCCAATCGCTGCCCGCGCCGGATAGGGCTCACTGAAATATTCGGCCATCACCTGATTGACCAGCGGAAAGGCGTCCAGGTCCGTCAGGAAGACATTGAGCTTGACCAGGTCCGCGAGGTCTCCCCCAGCGGCGACGGCCACGGCCTGTAGATTGTCGAAGACACGGCGGATCTGTGCCCGCATGTCCCCCTGTACCAGCTCCATTGTTTCCGGGACCAAGGGGATCTGACCGGAAAGATAAATGGACTGGCCGACTTGCACGGCCTGGGAGTAGGTCCCGATCGCCTGTGGCGCCTGATCGGTCGTTATTATCCGCTTGATCATGGTCGATTACTCGCAAAGGCCGGAATCCGCCATGCCCATCGAGCTGGCAGAATATTCTCATCGCCAGGGCACCTAATCTCCCCCCGAGCCAATCTCCTACCCAGAGCGACAGGTCACTCCATTCATGCCCCGGACCCTCATTTGGTTCGCGACTCGTCCCACCACCGGTGGATGCGCGGAAGCCGCCAAGGCCCAAGATAGGCAACCGGACGCCAGGGGTCAATGCGCGCGGTGCCGAATCAGGAAGGCAACGAGCATCTCTGACCAGGGTCAGGAAAAGATCTGCTGCCACCAGCGCCTGCGTTTCTTGGTAACCACCTGGGTCGCGGGCAAGTCGACCGGAGGTATCAGGCTCATTATCCAGCCGGGCAGCGGCGGGTTGTCGCTGTAGCCACAGGAGACGCCGAGATTATGCGGGTCATAGATCTTGATGAAACTGGGCATCTGAAGATCGTCGGCATAGACGATGCCGCAGTAATCCTCCTTGTGCTCCTCGCGCAGCAGCTTGTCTATCTCCGTCAAAAAGGTCTCGACGCGGGCCGCATCCGCGGGCTCACCGGGCGGCGACTCCCCCACGGCATAAATGTACCAGTCGTCCCCCGCACGCTCCCGCACCCGTTCCCAAAGGGCGTCGAGCTGGGGCCAGCGCAAGGCGGAGGTGAAGCTACCCCGGAACAACTGCAGATATCTTTGTTCTGATCCGTCGGCACTGTGCATGATTTCTCCGTCAAAGCTATCCCCAAACCAACACCAGGGTCGCGTCCGCCACCGGAAGACCAATTCGGCTATCCCGACGGCCCGAGTTGTTGCTATATTTGCCGTTTTTTTCCCGCAGAAGCAAGAAGCATGTCCGCTCTCTACGAATCAAAGCTCTCCGAACTGGATCTGATCAACCGCGGCAAAGTGCGCGACATCTATCGGGTCGGTCAGGACCAGATGCTGATCGTCGCCAGCGATCGTCTTTCGGCCTTCGACGTGGTATTGCCACAACCCATTCCAGGAAAGGGCGAGGTGCTCACCCGCGTCTCCAACTTCTGGTTCGAGCGCACGAGGGACATGATTCCAAATCACCTTTCCGACCTCCCCCTTGACCAGGTGGTGACAAGCGCCGAGGAGCGCACGCTGCTCGGCGACCGCGCCACGGTCGTTAGAAGGCTCGATCCATTGCCGGTGGAGGCCATCGTTCGCGGCTACATCATCGGCTCGGGCTGGAAAGACTACCAGCGCACCGGTGCGATTTGCGGTATCGGCCTGCCGGATGGACTCGAGCTGGCAGACAAGCTTCCCGAGGCGATCTACACACCCTCGACCAAGGCCGCCGCCGGGGAGCACGACGTGAACGTCGACTTCGATCGCACCGTCGAGTTGGTCGGCCGCGATCTGGCTGAGCAGGTCCGGGATATCAGCCTGCGGATATACAAGGAATGCGCCGAATATGCCGGCAACCAGGGCATCATCATCGCCGACACCAAGTTCGAGTTCGGACTCGACGCGGGCGGCCAGCTGCATCTGATCGACGAAGTGCTCACGCCGGACTCCTCGCGCTTCTGGCCGGCAGACCAGTACCGGCCCGGTGTCAGCCCCCCAAGCTTCGACAAGCAGTTCGTGCGCGATTACCTGGAGACCCTGGACTGGGATAAGACCCCACCCGGCCCGGAGCTGCCTCAGGAAATTATCGAGAAGACGGCGGCGAAATACCGCGAGGCGGAGGAGCGCCTGACCCGAGGGGATTGATCGTGTTACAACTGGACGAAATTCACTGGAGGGACGCCAGCTCGAGGACAACGATTCCGACAAAGACAAGATAGACCCAAGCTATATTGAATCTCGCATTTTCGATCCAAAACAGCCGCAGATTGTCCTCGAGGGAGCCCTGGAACCGCAAGCGCCGGAAGAATTAGCCAGCCCAGCGGGTCTTATGTATTTGGCAACGTCCGAGGAGATCGCAATGAGAATACTGTTTCGGGGGCTGGTTCTTGCGCTTGCTGCGGCCCTGATTTCCGCGTGTCAGGGCACCGACAAATCGGCGCAACGCGACAGCGTCCATGAGGACCTCTCTATTGCCACCTTTGCCGGCGGCTGCTTCTGGTGTGTGGAGGCCGATTTCGAGAAGGTACCCGGTGTGGACGCCGTCACCTCCGGCTACACGGGCGGGCACACTCGTGCGCCCACCTATGCGCAGGTGTCCAGCGGATCAACCGGCCACCGGGAGGCAGTGCAGGTTCGATATGACCCAAAGCTCATCAGTTACGAAACGCTGCTGCAGGCGTACTGGCGCATGGTCGATCCAACCGACGCCGGCGGTCAGTTCGCGGACAGAGGCCAGCAATACACGACGGCAATCTGGTACCACACTCAGGCGCAACGCGAAGCGGCAGAGCAATCCAAGAGCCGGCTCGGGGCCAGCGGCCGCTACAAGAAGCCCCTGGTGACGCCTATTTTGCCCGCCACGCAGTTCTACGAGGCGGAGGACAAACATCAGGATTACTACAAACACCACGCCGCGAGCTACAAGTTTTATCGTTACTTGTCCGGTCGGGACGACTATCTGGAACGGATCTGGGGGCCGGACCTCCGGATGGATTTCGGCGAGATCTCCACTGAGCGTAAGTCGCCTTAGAAATCCCGGTGGGTCGAGTTTCGTAGTGGATAAGCTTCGCCCAATCAACCAGCAATCAGCACGACAGCGCGTCTCTTGACGAGGATGAACGAGCTTTCGGGGTCATTGAGGCGTTGTGCCTTGGCGGGCCCGTAAGGCGTGGAGCCTCCCTTCGAAGGCATCCAATCCCCCCACCGCAATCGCATCGCGCAATGCGCGCATAAGTACCTGATAATAATGAAGGTTGTGGATGCTGTTGAGCCGCGATCCGAGGATCTCTTTGCACTTGTCCAGGTGATACAGGTAGGCGCGGCTGTAGTTCTTGCAGGTGTAGCAGTCGCAGAGGGGGTCCAGTGGCCCCTCATCGGATCTGTAACGGGCATTGCGGATCTTGACGACCCCGGTCGTGGTAAACAAAAAGCCGTTGCGAGCGTTGCGCGTCGGCAAGACGCAGTCGAACATGTCGATTCCGCGCCGGACCGCCGCGATGATATCATCCGGCGTCCCTACCCCCATCAGGTAACGCGGTCTGTCCGCCGGCAGGCGATCCGACAGGAAATCCAATATCCGAAGCCGATCCTCTTGGGGCTCCCCGACCGAGAGACCGCCTACGGCGTAGCCGTCGAAGCCCAGATTCTCTAGACCGGCCAGGGAGGCCTCGCGCAAGTGCTCGTGCATGCCTCCCTGGACGATTCCGAAAAGAGCCGCCGAACCGTCCCCGTGAGCCTCACGGCTGCGTGCCGCCCAGCGTATAGACAGCTCCATGGACGCACGCACGCGATCCTCATCCGCTGGATAGGGCGTACAATCGTCGAAGATCATAACCACATCCGAACCGAGCGTCCGTTGCACCGCCATGGAGTCCTCCGGCGAAAAAAAGACCGGGCTGCCGTCGACCGGACTCTTGAAATGCACACCCGCCTCGGTGATGCGGCGCAGAGCCCCAAGGCTGAACACCTGAAACCCACCTGAGTCGGTAAGGATCGGCTGCCGCCAATGCATGAATCCGTGCAATCCGCCGTGGCGGTGGATGATCTCCACGCCGGGCCGCAGCATCAGGTGGAAGCTGTTGCCGAGGATCATCTGGGCCCCCATCCCCGTCAGCTCCTCCGGCGTCATGGCCTTGACCGTTCCATAGGTGCCTACCGGCATAAAGGCGGGCGTGTCGACAAAACCGCGGTCGAATGTCAGGCGCCCACGTCGCGCGACGCCATCCCGCGACAAAAGCTCAAAGCGCACGCTACTTGCCCTCGAGCCACAGCCGTAGCTGTGCAAGATCCGCGACCTCGGCGGCGGGCGGGTCCAGCTCATCCGGCCATTGTCTGCCGTCCCGGTTGATCCAGACCGCCTCCATTCCGAGGCAGCGAGCCGCCTCGACGTCCAGGTGAGGATCGTCGCCCAAATGTAGGGCGCGCTCTGGAAGCACACCGCCCCACTCGAGCGCACCGACAAACATAGCCGGATCAGGCTTCTGGGCTCCGACGTCGGCCGCGCTCAGGGACAGGTCGAACAGACCGCGTAAGGGCGTTCGTGTAACGTCGGCGTTGCCGTTGGTCACCGACACCAACCGGTGCTCGGCACCAAGGGCCTGCAAAGCGGGAATTACGTCAGCGTAAGGCTCGACCCGGTTGCGGTGCTCCAGAAACAGCGCAATGGCATCGTCGGCCAAGGTGGCATCGTAGCCGTAGGCGGAGAGCAAGTCCCACAAGGATTGTCGGCGTACCGCCGTGATGTCGTGGGCGATCTCGGGCCTGTTCGTCATCAGCTCCCGACGATGCCGACGCATGCTTTCCGGATTGCAGGCGTCCATAAGCCGAGGCGCGGTCCGCTCCAACCAATGATAAAGCCCCGCCTCGGCCCGCCGTATGGTGGGTGCGCAGGGCCAGAGGGTATCATCGAGGTCGATGGTCAGTAGACTGAAGTCACGCTTGGCTGTCATCTTGCCTATCCGTCAGCGGGCCCACATTGTGCACTAATCCGCTCGCTTGAGCAGGACCAAACAAAGGGAGACCGCCGACCATGTTCATCTTCCGAGACAAATCGCAAATGCCCACCCCCGAGAAGTCCTTACCGGGGCGCGCTCAGGTCATGCAGGTGACCAACCGCCATTTCGTCAAGGGCACACCAATCCAGCCGCCGTTTCCCGCCGGAACCCTGTCCGCCCTATTCGGACTGGGCTGCTTTTGGGGTGCAGAGCGATGCTTCTGGGAGCTGCCGGGCGTCTATTCCACAGCCGTAGGATACGCCGCCGGCTACACACCCAACCCGACCTACGACGAGGTCTGCACCGGACTCACGGGACACAACGAGGTCGTCCTGGTGGTATTCGAGCGGGAGAGAATTGACTTCGACGCTCTACTGCGGCGGTTCTGGGAGGCACACGATCCAACGCAGGGGATGCGCCAGGGAAACGACGTGGGAACCCAGTATCGATCCGGAATCTATTTTTTCGGCGATGACCAACAGACATCCGCGAAGGCAAGCATGAAGCGTTACCAGGAAGCTCTAACAAAAGCCGGTCACGGGGCCATTACGACCGAAATCCTGCCGGCACCGGAGCTCTACTACGCGGAGGACTATCACCAGCAGTATCTAGCCAAGAACCCAAATGGTTACTGCGGCCACGGCGGCTGCTCGGTCGCCTATCCGAACCAAGGAGCCTCGCAAAAATAACCTGCGCATTTCGCCTGTCGTTCCGCCAATCGCCCGGGATGTCCGCGCGAAACCTCACCGAAACCGGCGCGATCGAGCGCATTTCAAACAGGCGTTTAAATAAACGCTTGACATCTTGTTCGGTATTTAAGAAACTATTGATGTACTGAAGCACTGCACGGCGTTTCAGTGCACTCCTCCATCCTCCTTTGGTGGTAACATTTAGCGCGACGCCCCCCGTCGCGCTTTTTTTTTGCCTGCTGATCGAAACCCGGCGCGTCCGCTGGGGCTCGAGTCGCCTGGCCATGGCCCCCCCCGGATCCGTGATAGCTCGCGCAAACCGGCGTTGCCCACGGGCCTAACTGCCAGTATCCACAATCGTGCCAGGGCCTTCCGCTCGAATAACCAGGCACACCCGCGATACACTCGAAGAAAACCAACCGCGATCTCCGTGGAACCATGCTATCGCGCAGCCTATTTTTCCTTCCTCTTGCCGCCCAGATGTTAGGGATGGCTACGTACCTGCCAAACGCGGCCTCGGCCGAAACCCAGTGCCGGCAAGGCCTGGATGCCCGAGTCTGGACGGCACCGCTGGAACCGCTGCCCGGCCAAGCGTTGAAGGTAATGGCGGTGGCGGCCGGCAGTAAAATCGAGCAGCTCATCGTCACCGACCCGGAGGGACGCCAATCCAGGCTGCCCGCCGTCAGGGGTGGCGGGCCACCCTGGAGCCTCCGCGGCATCTTGCCGCATCCTACCGCGGGAACCTATCGCATCGAGGCAACGCGAGGGGGACATGTGGTGACCTGCGCGGAAGTAACACCCGGTATCGGCGACCGTGACAGAGGTGGCGCGGAGTGGGACCTGGCACACGAGGCGCTTTACGCGGCCTGGATCGAACACCTGTTCGACGCCCCACCTGAGCAGTCGCTGAGCTTCCCCTCGCTCGCGCCAGTGCTGCGCGACCCCGACCGAAATTTCTTGTACGGTTACCTGGACCGGGAGGAGGACCGGCAAGTGCCGGCCGAACCGGACTGCGCCGATCTACCCTATTTCCTTCGCGCCTACTTCGCCTGGAAGCTGGGCCTGCCGATTTCCTACCGTGCTTGCAGCCGAGGCAGCAGACACAGTCCGCCACGTTGCGAAGCACCCAGGATAGACAACAGCTTCACACGTTCGCCGGCTCCTGCCCGCCAGTTCCGGGAATTGAGCCGCGAGATCATGAACAAGGTCCATTCCGGTTGCGGGCGCACGGCACTGGAAGACGACGCCAGCGACTTCTACCCGATCCCGTTAGAGCGCTGGACGCTTTGGCCGGGAACCCTTTACGCGGACCCCTACGGGCACACCCTGATCCTGGTCAAGTGGGTGCCTCAGACATTCGATCGTAGCGGGCTGCTGCTCGCAGTGGACGCCCAACCGGACAACTCGGTAACCCGTAAGCGATTTTGGGAAGGTAACTTCCTGTTCGCTTCGACTCCAAGCGCAGGAGCTGGTTTCAAGGCATACCGCGCCCCGGTCGGCACAGGTTCCAAGGGACCGGTTCGCCCACTGCCCAACAGCGCCCTCGACGGTGGTGACGGCCTGCCACCTTATTCGACGGAGCAGGCGAACCTGACACCAGAGGACTTTTACGCGCGCATGCAACAGCTCATCAATCCCAGGGGTCTGGATCCCGAGTCCGCCTACTCGGCCACGCTGGAATCCCTGATGGAGCAGCTCGAGGCGAGGGTAAAGTCCGTGGACAACGGCGAGCGTTACATGCGTACCCACAAGGGAACTGTCCCCATGCCGTTAGGACCCGCGATCTTCGAAACCACAGGACCTTGGGAGGACTATTCCACGCCATCCAGGGACATGCGCCTGCTGATCGCAATGAAGGTGTTGGAGAACCTGCCCGGGCGGATCCGCCGTTATCCCGAGCTCTTCGTCCTTCGAGGCGAGAATCCGTCCGCCGCCGGATCGCGCATCGAGCAGCTCCATGAAAGACGCATTCGCGAACGATCGATCCGTTACACGCGAAGCGACGGCAGCAATTGGAACCTGAGCCTAAAAGAGATCTACGCGCGCCGCCCGGGGCTCCAAATCGCTTACAACCCCAACGATTGTGTCGAGCGTCGCTGGGGGGCGTCCCTCGGCACACCGGAATATGCGACCTGCAGCCGACAGGCCCCTTCCGAGCAGCGCGCACGAATGGAAAAATATCGTCCTTGGTTCCGCGAAACCCGCAGGCCTCCGCGCTGATGGACCAAATGAGCACCCGGCCTCCGCTCACCTAACGCGTCTTCAGCTTGCGAAAATCGAGGACTCAAGGAAGCATTGCGGTCCTTATTTCTTTTTCCCTTTGAAAGGGTTTAGAAATTTGCGGCGTTTCGACGCACAGCACACAATTCGATGCACCAAAGACGCTATGCTCGGTCGAGCGTCTAGCGAGCCGGGTCCAACGACCGCACGACAGGAAAAGAGCGCACTCCAAATGAAGGCGAATCGGACATGAACGATACAGCAGACGAAGAAGTCGTCGAGATTTTTGCCGAAGAGGCGGGGGAAGTCTTCGAGAACATCGACAAGCATCTTCCGATCTGGCAACGAAAGCCAACCGATATGGATGCCCTGACCGAGATCCGCCGCGGCTTCCATACCCTCAAGGGTAGCGGGCGGATGGTCGACGCGCTCGATCTTTCCGAGGTGGCCTGGAAGATGGAGAACATGCTCAACCAGGTAATAGACGGCAAAATTCGGGGCACAGAGCCCATGGTCGCGCTCGTCTCAGACGCCAGAACCCTGTTGCCGAGGATGCTCGATGCCTTCAAGAACCAGCAGTCGATGGATACGGATCCGGAAGTCGAAACCCTGCTGACAAAGGCCGACGCCCTGACGGCGGGCAAGATGCCGGCACCAGAGCGCGCGCAGCCCCCGGTCGCGGCCGCTACGACGACCGGCGAGCAGCGTATCTCGGCTGACCTGGAAGCCAGGATCGAGCGTTTCCATCAGCGCTCCGACGAGGCACTGCGCCGCTCGGAAATGTCCTTGCAATACGCGCGCCGAATCGCCACGCAAATCGAGGCATTGGAGCGGGATGCCCAGGATCGGGTTGGACGAACCGAGGCCAATCGCATCATCGAGCGGGTCAATCTGTTGGCCCGGGAGCTCCTGGAGCTACGCCGTGACGCCAAGCACCCCCAGCCACAGCCACAGCAACCTCCCCCTCGCGCAGAGATAAACCAAATCGTCGATCGCCGGGTTCGCGAGCGGATGGCGTCGGTCGAGCTTCAGCGCAGCGACATCACGCAACAGCTGTCCGAGGCCCGCCGTGCCGCCGGGACCGCCAAAAAGCTCGCCCTGGGGGCGTTGATACTGGGCACCTTGGTCGGCGGCGGGGCCATCGTCGCGTTGCTGATGTCCGGACTGAGCCTCGGCTAAGACACGAGATCCGACCCAGGGTCCCCGGCCGACCCACCGTCGGAGGCACGAATCGGACGATCCGGGCCCCCTGCGTTTCGCGATCCGCGGTTATCGCGAGGCAATCGGGTATATCCTTTCGGTCCATTCTCGCCGATTTCCGGAAGCCTCACGAAGGAGCCCGTCGATGCCGACCCATTCCATCTCTTCGGCTTGGTCCAAAGGCGCCCTGATCCTCACGCTCTGCCTGTTCCTGGCCGCTTGCGCTACGCCCAGAAAACCCGAGCCAGGAACCTGGGCCGGACGCCCGATCGGGACACCGCCTGCAGCTAATCCCGCTGTCAAGCGGGCCATGATCTCCCGTGCGACAAGGGAATGGCAGTTTTTCGGCGGGCAAAGGGTGATCATGGAGGGCCGCAAAGAGAGCATACCCGAGGTCGCGGCCTGGGAGGACGACGACTCCCGATACAGCAGCCGCGTCAACAGGTATTGGCGCGCGGTCGGCAAGCCGAGTATCTACGGTGTGGACTGCCGACAGCCATGGTCCGCAGCCTTCATGGGCTGGGTAATGGGGGCGGCGGGTGTACCCGAGAGCCAGTTCCTCCGTGTTCCCGCCCACTGGATCTATCTGTCGAGCATAATCGAGAATGCCGTCTATCCCGGCCGCTACTTTGTTCCCAGACGCGTCACGGACTACAGCCCCAATCCTGGCGACCTGATCTGCGCCTACCGCGGCCACTCCCGGCGATTCTCGACCAGCGGTTACGCCACCGCCGAAGCGCTGCGGGATACGCCCACCCACTGTGATCTCGTCGTCCGCAAGAGCGGTAGAAACCTGGAGGCTATCGGAGGAAACGTACGCAACTCCGTTTCCAAGGTCAGCCTCCGGCTCGACAGCGGCGGCCGCCTGCAGGCGGTGCCGCGAAGACCCTGGTTTCTGATTCTGGAGAATCGCTTGTAGGTCGGCCGCGCCCGTGATCCTTCGTGCGGCACGACATCAGACTGCTACAGCATGGTCGTCAACACCGAGGCGCTCTCGGACCGATAACGCGAGCACCTTGTGCAGGCTGCGGTCTCTTACGCCTTCGCCTGCCGACCCGGTATCGCCTTGTGCAAAGCGATGGCCTTGCTCCGATTCTTGCGTCTGTAGATATTGAGCATCTCGACGGCCACCGAAAATGCCATCGCGAAGTAGATATAACCCTTGGGAATATGCATCTCCAGACCATCACCAATGAGTGCTACACCCACGAGAATAAGGAAGCTCAACGCCAGCATCTTGATGCTGGGGTGATTGTCGACGAAGTCACCGATCGATTTGGCCGCAAGCATCATGACAGCGACGGCGACCACGATGGCGATGACCATGACCGGGACGTCACGCGCCATGCCTACGGCAGTGATAACCGAGTCCAGCGAGAAAACGATGTCGATGATCGCGATCTG
>JAJDOL010000309.1 GCA_022340195.1 Chromatiaceae bacterium | reverse complement strand
GCATCGTCGAGATCGGCGGCGAGGTGCTGATCGAGCAGCAGGTCGAGAAGGGCGACATCTGGCGCATGTGCCAGACCAAGGACGAGCCGGTGCGCGATTGGGTCAAGCTGGCGGTGAGCCGGGCGCGCCAGTCCGGCATGCCGGCCGTGTTTTGGCTCGACCGCTACCGCCCGCACGACGCCGAGCTGATCAAGAAGGTCGAAAAATACCTGGCGGAGGAGGATCTCGAAGGACTGGACATCCGGATCATGTCGCAAGTGCGAGCAATGCGTTACTCATTGGAGCGCATCATCCGCGGCAAGGACACCATCTCGGTCACCGGCAACATCCTGCGCGACTACCTGACCGACCTGTTCCCGGTGATGGAGCTGGGCACCAGCGCCAAGATGCTGTCGATCGTCCCGCTGATGAAGGGCGGCAGCCTGTTCGAGACCGGTGCCGGCGGCACCGCACCGAAGCTGATACAGCAGCTGCTGGAAGAGAACCATCTGAGTTGGGACTCGCTGGGCGAGATCCTGGCGCTGACGGTGTCGATCGAGGAGGTTGCGAACAAGACCGGCAATCAGCAGGCGGCGATACTGGCCAGAACGTTGGACGAGGCGACGGGCAAATTACTCGACAACGACAAATCCCCGTCACCAAGGACCGGGGAGCCGGACAATCGCGGCAGCCATTTCTACCTGGCCATGTACTGGGCCCAGGCGCTAGCTGCACAAACCGAGGACCCGGAGCTCGCGGCCCGCTTCGCGCCGCTGGCTCGCACGCTGACCGACAACGAGGAAAAGATCGCCGCCGAGTTCGCCGCGGTACAGGGCCATCCGGTCGAGATCGGCGGTTATTACATGGCCGACCCCGAGAAGACCAAGGCCGTGATGCGCCCGAGCGCCACCTTCAACGCGGCATTGCGCGCGGCGCGCGAGTGACGTGGCGTCCGCGGCCTTGCCAGGCAGAGCGCTCGCTGCCAGCAACATGGCGATAGTGAACAATCTTTGCTCGTGGGTGTTGCGGCGGCGGGACGATGGCCATGTCGTTTGCGATCCAACCGCCATCAATTCGCCGTACAGGTGTCCGCACCTTGGGATCCCAGGCACCGGCCTACACTTGCGCCATTGCGGTCGAACATTGTGACCGGCATGCCGGGCAGGTCGCGATCGATGAGCCCGAAACCAAAACCTTGAAAGCCGAAAAGGTCTCCGGTCACGCCGTTTCCGACCTCGAAATTCTCGTGTCGGCCCGATGGCGTGTCCAATCATGAGTTGGGTGTGTTAGGCGGTCCGTATAGAGATTTCCTGTGCCGACTTTACCACCAGCGCGAAGGCACGTTCGCCGTTAGGCATCGAAGAGCACGGCGGCCCGGTCCACGGTTTCGGGGGACGGGGCGAAGACTGCCTCCTCCGTGGTTCGTAGGGTCTGGTCTTGCGTCCAAGCGACTGGAGCTTCAAGCCTACGCGTATTGAATCAAATATGTCCGTCACGCTTCAGTCCCCAGGGACGCGTGCGATCTCCGGCCTCGGTTTCTGACGCGCGTGCCAGATGTCATAGGCCATTTGCTGCGAAAGCCAGATCTCGGCGCGACGGCCGCGCTGCTCGCCCAGCCAAGCCTCCAGACGCAAGGCCATGTCTGGCGAGATCGCAGCGCATCCGTTTAGAACCCGAAACAGGGCCGAGCGGGTAACACCAAGCTGGTGAGCCGCCTCTGTTACCGTGAGGCCGAGCGCCGGAAGTCCGTCCTCGTGCAGCGTTTCCGCGGATGTGGAGGGGTATGCATTTCACGCATTGTGGGCGCTGCTCGGTGGTAGTCATGGTAATCGACAAGCACCGCATCCTCGCCATCGAATGCGAAGGATAGCCGCCAGTTTCCGCTTACCCAGATAGACCAGTGCCCAGACAGATCCCCTGTCAACCTATGCAGCTTCCAACCAGGCACACTCATGCCTTGGGGAGAGCAGGCTGCATCGAGACGTGCAAGCTGACGGCGCAGCTTCGGCACGTGGGCCGCTTGGACTTGGACTCCCGCTTTCGATCCAGTCTCGAAGAGCGGCAGAACGTTGGCCTACCCACCGCTGTTCAACCGCTTCCCAACTCACCCGCTAGAGTGCGCAGCGTCGCCAACACCAGCCGCCGACCATCCTTGCTCAGCTCCGAGTAGAGCATCATCAGCTCGCGCATGTCCTCGGGGAAGGCCATGCACAGCGGATCGTCCTCTACGTGCTGCTCGTCCATCCAGCCCCGACGGTGCTCGCCAACTTGCTCACAGCGCTGGGCCAAGTCATCGTCGATGGGCAGGAAGGGGTTGTCCAGGTGGTCGCGCAGCCGCTTTTGGGTCAGACGCAAGCCCTTGGCCAAATCCGGAAGACCGGTTTCGCTTTGCTCCGCCAGGCGGGACAGGTTCTGGTGACGGATCGCCTGCAGGTCGCGGGCGGAGGGACGGATCGGGCCCAGGCCAAACATCAGCCAGCAAGCGGAGGTATCCGTAGCACGGGCGATGAGCAGGATGTCGTCCGGCCCCGGGGTGGAGACACCGGCCTCGTAGTTGCCCAACCGCGACGGCTTCCACTGGGGTATGCGCTTGAGAAGGGCGGCCTGGGTATCGAGGCCGGCCATGCGTCGCGCCAGCTTGATGCGGGCGGGGATGTGGTCGGTCTCGCTCATTCGGTATCGATTTCGGAATTCTCAAGAAACTTGATATCAATGTTGACATACTTGATTCAACGCCTACAATACCCGCCCCATGATGAAGAGCTATCCCAAAACCATCGCTTTTTCCTCTGGCGCGTTCGCGCATCAATCGCGCGAACCAGTCGATGTCAGAGAGGAGAACAGGCCTTAGCTTGGGTGTAACCAACACTGCCGGCGGGGCCCTGTAGTCCCGCCGAGCCCGAGGGAGAACCCCGATCGGCGGTCAGTCGATCGGGGTTTTTTATGCCCGCGAGAAAGCGGGCCGAGAGGAGAATCTCCATGTCCATCAAGCAGAGCTTCCACAAGGGTAAGGTCCCGGTGCATCTGTGGACCCGGGACGTCGAGCACACGGCGCTCGAGCAGCTGCTCAACGTCTCGCGCCTGCCCATCGTGCATCCGCACGTGGCGGCCATGCCCGACGTTCACGCGGGAATCGGCGCCACCGTGGGCTCGGTGATCCCCACTCGCGGGGCGATCGTGCCGGCGGCGGTGGGGGTGGATATCGGCTGCGGAATGAACGCCATCCGACTGTCCCTGCGCGCCGAGCAGCTGCCCGATTCCCTGCGCCGGGTGCGCAACGAGATCGAGGCGGCCATTCCGGTGGGCTTCGATATGCACAGCGAGGACCCGGTGTTGCGCTCCACGATAACTCCTTTGGCCAAGGGGCTGGATACCGTCCTCGACAGGCACCCGGCCATCGGCCGGATGCAGAAGCAGCGCCCCTACCAGGTCTGGGTACGCCAGCTCGGGACTCTGGGCGGGGGTAATCACTTCATCGAGCTATGCCTTGACGAGACCGATGCGGTGTGGGTGATGCTGCACTCGGGCAGCCGCGGAATCGGCAACGCGATCGGACGTTACTTCATCGCCTTGGCGAAGAAAGACATGGAGGATCAGCTGGGCAACCTGCCGCACAAGGACTTGGCCTATTTCCGAGAGGGCGCGCGGCACTTCGAGGACTACGTACAGGCGGTGTACTGGGCCCAGGACTACGCCATGGTCAACCGCCGGGAGATGATGCGCCTGATCCTGGAGGCGCTACGGGAGCAGCTCCCGCCCTTCGAGGTCACCAAGGAGGCGATCAATTGCCATCACAACTACGTGGCGCGGGAGCACCACTTCGGGGCGGACGTCTATGTCACCCGCAAGGGCGCGATCCGCGCGGGCGAGGGCGAGCTGGGGATCATCCCCGGCTCCATGGGGAGGCACTCCTACATCGTCCGCGGCAAGGGGAATGCGGATTCCTTCTGCTCCTGCTCACACGGGGCCGGACGGCGCATGTCCCGCACCGCCGCCAAAAAGCGCTTCAAGACGCAGGACCTGGAGGCGCAAACCGCCGGTGTCGAGTGCCGCAAGGACAAGGGGGTGATCGACGAGATCCCCGACGCCTACAAGGACATCGACCAGGTCATGGCCGACCAGTCGGATCTGGTGGACGTAGTGCATACCCTCAAGCAGGTGTTGTGTGTGAAAGGATAGAGAGAATGTGGACCGGTCGAGGAGATCGATCCTGTTCGCGGTGGTGCCCGAGCGTCACCTGGGCCTGTTGCTGGTGGACGGCGTTATTGCGGAGACGCTGGATCCCGGACTACACGCCTTCTGGCGTCACAATCGGGGGCTGAGGGTGGAGCAGGTGGACACTCGGCTTCACGCCATGGTGGTGCAGGGTCAGGAGATCCTGACCAAGGACAGGGTGAGACTTCGCGTAAACCTAAGCGCCACCTATCGGGTGGGAGACCCGCCATCGATACCGCTCGGCCCCTTCGCGGGGCCGGATTTCCTTATCGCAGAAAGGCGTCCGAACAACGAAACACCGATGAGCCCAAGCCGACCCCCATAACCCGGATGCCGAGCGATCTGGGTCCCATTCGAGCAATTGAGAGCAGCCATCATGGAACGCCGAGACCTGGATGAAATCCTCGCCTGCTTGCCGCAGGAGCGCAGCCACTTCCGCTACTTCAAGGACTATTACGCCCTGCAGTTGCTGGGTTGGATCGCCGGCGACGGCATTCCCATCGAGCGCCTGTGCCGCGGCCCCTTCGCGCCCCTGCTGCAAAAGCCCCTGCTGCGTCCGCTGTTGGCCGCCTGCGGTGACGGCCGTCTGGACGTACAGCGGGTGAGCGGCCAGTGGGTTGAGCCCAGCCTGCCCTTCCTGCTCACGCTGGGCCGCTGGCAGGGTGGCGATTGGCGGCAAACCTCGCGGCCGGGCTGGAACCTTGTGCTGCGGCTCAATTTTCCGCTGAGCCACGACCGGATCTTCCGCAAGCAGTTTGTGCCCTATTACCGCTACGAGGACCTGAACCTCTCTGCCCATCCGGTGCTGGAGAAGGGCGACCGCAGCTATTTCCGCCAAACCCTTGCCTGGGCGCGGCTGGACCTGGATTTGGATCAGGGCGAAGCGCTGATCGAAGAGGTACAGACCGACTGGGTGAGGGAGGCCAGGGACGCGGCCAAACGCTTGGGGCACTGCCGCCGCTGCACCACCCAACGGCGTTTTCCCGCCTGTCGCGGTCGACTCGCCGCGCTGCGCTACCTGGACGACGTGCTGGCCCCCTACGCTGAGCTCTGGGACCAGGCCATTCTCAGCGCTACCCTGTTCTTCCTGGTGGAAGAGCTGGGCATTCGCGACATCTGGTATCACCAGTGGGAGACCGGCAACCTGCTCAAAGCCATGGATCGGCGTTGGCTGTCGCCGCGTTCCCTCTACACGCGCCTGCCCAAGCGCTTTTGCTTTCGCGAGCACCTGGGCCTACCTCGATTGCTGGACGACCGGCGCACCGCCCGCCGCCTGCGCCGGGCACGCGCCGAGCCGCGTTTTTACCGGCTCACTTTATAAAAGGAGGAGATCATGCCGACGCAACGCCGAATCACTGGTAACCCGGTAGCCAGATCGCCCTTGCTGCGCAAAGGCGGAGCACACCAGCGTGCCCGTTCCGGCGAGCGCCAACGACAGCGGGCCGACTTGGAAGCGGCGCTGGAGCAGTGGCAGGGGGAAGAGAAGATCGTCTTCGACTCCGGCGTCAGCGAGCGACTGGGCGATCAAGAGCAGTCGGCTCACACGGAGACACACAGACACACAGACACGGAGGATCGGAGGAACCAGGTACTTTCTCTGTGATCTCCGTGGCTTACGGAAGAAGCCCTCGCTGAAGATATCCCAAATCAAACTTTGATCGCCAACATCCTTCGTACATATGTTGAAGGTCGCTTACATGAAAATGGCAGCTAACAGGGCGCTCCGGCTATCGGACAGGCTGGCGGTCTTCTGCCGGCGCTAAGAATCTGCGCCGTGGTTCGGCGTAAGCCGACCACGCTTATCCTGCAGGTAAATCAGTCCGTCGCGCTCGGCAATCTTCAACAGGGTTAGAGACTTCCCGCTACAAATCTCGCTCTGACAACGGCCGGTAACGGGGTCGTAGATGATGCCGTGCATGGAGCAGCGAATGTACTCGCCCGTTTCGTCGAACACATGGCAGTGCTCGCAATCGAGCGCCTTCGGCATATGCACGCACTGGTTGAGATAGCCGTAGGCGTTGCCGCGAAAGCGGACCAGGATGGCCTCGCGCGGCTCGCCCCGGTAGAGCATCTTGAAGCCGTAGCTCCCCCGTTCGCTCAGGCTCCCCGAAGGGCAGATGACCGCCGGCTCACGCCTTGGAACGGACATTTCCATTCATCGGTTGATAGCCTTTCTCGATACCGATCAGGTTTGTCCGCAATGGCACTCATGACCGGCATTGGGGGCTTTTTCCGGCAGCTTTCCTTCGAGAAGCAAAGCAACCGCGGTGTGAGGATCCCGCTCGGAGGTGATGTGAACCTTCGTTCGTCTCCCTGCAAGCCGCTCGCGGAAGCCCTCCCCCGCCTCATTGGCGATGAGCACCATCCCGTCGATGGGATGAGCTGTCTGATCGTCTTCGTGAAGCTCGTGATATGTCGGACAGCCCTCCGGAAGCTCGTAGTACGCTTCGAGCTCGGGGCGCCTGCCGCTCTCCGCTTTGAACAACAGGAAACGTCTGGCCTTGCCGGCTTTGCCCGTAAGGGTTCGGAAGTCTTCGCTGACGACTGCGACTTTCATGGTTTCTCTCCTGAATTAGGGCGATTTCCCATCAATCGCCCAATCGACCTGAAGCGCTCTGACGCCGCGGCCTCTCTCGGGTTCTGCGGGCGCCGATCAAACACTGTAGGCGGCGTCATACCAATCCCTCAGAACGGCGATGTCCCGCGCCGGGAGATAGTCGAAGGCGCCCATCAGATCCGCGTGAACCGCCTCTGCCAACCGGTGCGACACCCGGCGCCTGGTCAGCATGTGGAAATACCAGGCGAAGTGATACCCGGTCTCCCGGTCGAATCCATGGATCAGGTTCGCCAGGGTCGCACCGCGCGCGACGGCCTCGTCCGGCAACTCCGGTACCTCTCCGTTTGCCAGCGAAATTGGTTTCGCGCTCAGGCGGCTGTCGCCGTAGGTGTCTTGATATTCGCGGATGCTCAGAATCCAGTGATCACAGAAGCGGGCGGACTCCCCGGCGCTGCTGCGGTCCCAATCGTCCAGGAAGCGCTTGATGTTCTTGCTGGCATCCTCCGAATCGATGAAGTCCGCCACGCGCAGCAGACGACGAAACAGCAGGCGCGGCGGCGCGACGGGCTCGGGCCCCAGATGGGGATACCCCATGGGATCGATGAAATCCTCGAGGTCGTCCGGCATCCAGTCCGGATCCCAAAGCGGACGCTCGATAACCTCCTGAAGCTGCTCGACCTCGATTTGGAGGTAGTCCTGCGCGCGCCCGCCGGTAGCCGCCGTGACATAGTGGGTGCATCCTTCCAGCCGGGTCACGAATCCACCAATTTCGGCGCACTTGTCCATCAGCCGCTCCATGTCGCCGCCCGATTGCTCCTCCGCCCACTCCCCGATGTGCCGAGCCACGGGCCGGTAGTGGCCGTCGACGACGCCGCCGAGGCGATGCCATCCGGTGCGGGCCATGGCGTATTGCAGCCTGAGCTCCGGGGCTTGGGCCTGCAGCGCAGCGAGGATGCCGTCCGCGGACAAGGACGTCGGCTCGCCGGCGCAGGCTTCCGCGATACGCACGTCCAGCGGACGGTCACCGCGGAAGGGTTGCGAATACGCCGGCGCGACCGGGACCGGATCACTCATCCCCGACCTCGTCGACCTCGGCCAGGACGATGCCGGTGGCCGTCTCCAACTCGTTCGTGAATCGCATGCAGTGCCCGCGCCCGTCGACCAGGTACATGTTGAAACCCTCTGCGCGCACGACCGGCTCGACGATCCCGATGTCGTCGTCCATGCAATAGGTCAGGTGCATGTCCGTGAACGCCTCGCGAAGCGCCCCCACGGTCTGCTCATCGAGACCCGCGCGTTCCACGATTCGGGCTACCTGATCGAGTCGCTCGGGACGGATCATGCGTCGCTCTCCTCGCGCTCGAAGCGTACGCGCTCCTCCGGGCTCCAACCCATGACCTTGGCAAGCCAGGGCGGGGCCTTGTCGCCAAGTACCTCCTGGAGGGCGAGAATGCGCTCGCGGGACGAGCCTCCCTTCGGGTCCTTGATCGGATGGATGCCGGTCTTTACGACCTTCGCGGCGGCGGGGCCGCCGATCGAGGCAACATAGAGAACCTGACAATCGGCGATCAGCCGAGCGCGATCCGCGTTCTTGTCCCCGTCTCGAGATTCGTCAGCGAGGCGCACATCGATCAGGCGGTTCTCCGAGGATGAGACCTGGTAGACGAGAAATCGCCTGGCGGAACCAAAGTGACCGTCCAGTAGATCGCCCCCGTTAGAGGCGCAGGCGACGCGGATCGAGCTCGGCATATCGCCGTCTTCATAGGGCTCGACCGGAGGCGGTTCCGCAACCGCATTCGCCTCGCCCTTGAGTATGGTCACGGCGGCCTTCAGTGCATCGTCATCGATGTCCGCAAGCTTGCTTCCGAACGCCCTGCGCAGATCCTTCACCTGGAGACCCTCGAGCTTCTTCGCCGTTGGCGGAAGCCCGATGGCAGCCTCGATTACCCCTATCAACCTCGCCGCACTCGTATCGGGCAGTGTGCGGGCTGCCAGGGCGATGCGTAGGGCGATGTCGTCGGAAATGGGAGCTTGAGTCATTGAGTCCCTCCTACGGATTTGAGACTGCCCATGTGTTGCGATGCAGGGTCGACTTGCCAGAATCCGTAGGCTGGGGTGCGCTTGCGAACCCGTCTGTTTCAATGGGTTGCGTCGCCGTTGATGCCGGGGTTCGTCCCTCACCCCAGCCCACGCAGGAGTCTTTCACAGCCCCTGTCACCTGAACGACTATCCGGAACCGATCAGGCCGCTATGATGCAGTCGTCTTCCATGCAGGCATCGACGCACTGAGGCATATCAAACTCGCCCTCGCACTCGGTACAGGTCTCGGGATCGATTTTGTAGACGCCCTTGAAGGGCGTGATGGACTTGGTCGGACAAAGCGGCTCGCAGTCGCCGCAAGCGGTACAGACATCTCTTACGATCTGAAAAGCCATTGGAATACTCCGGGAGTTGATGTTGAGAAAATGCTTCAGTCTCCGCGTTTGAAACGCAGGGTGGTCGGAAACTGAGGGCGGGGACTGATCGGATCGACGTACCACCTGGAACCGTCGGTCAGCTCGACGGAACCGCCCCACTGGGACTCCGTATCCACTTCTACGCTGGCGATAGTCTCTTCCATGTCCTTTTTCGCCACGTAGAACAGCAGACCGCCGGAATCGTTCTTTCGAATCATGACATTGGGCATTACAAACTCCTTCATCTCGGTAATTTCCCCGAACGGCGCTCGGCGCACCGTCCGGGCAGTTGGAAATTACCGAACGAGATCGTAGTTGTAGTCGGTGGTACCCATGCCCCGGGTCTCCTCGTCGAGACGTTCCAGAACCGCGTTGACCAGGGTCGTGAGGACATACATGGCACCTTCGTACCCCAGGGTCGTCATGCGATGCAGATGATGGCGGTCGAAGATCGGGAAGCCGATACGAATCAGAGGGACCTCGTGCTCCTTCCCCTTGTGCAGCGTGTCGCGCTGGATGAACTTGCCGTAGGAGTTGCCGATCATGAAGTCCGGCTTGTCGGTAAATACCAGCGACCGGAAGTGCCACAAGTCTTTGCCGATGTGCGTCAGTGTGCTCTGGCCATACGGGGACTCGGCGCAGAGCTTGTCCAGCGCCTTCTTGAAGCGCTTATTGGCGTGATTCACCAACACGTGGGTCGGCTCGGCACCAAGCTCCAACAAGAACTTCGTCATGCCCATGGCAAAGTCGGCGTCGCCGTAGAGCGCGAACTTCTTACCGTGCAGCCAGGCGTGGCTGTCGGTCATCATGTCCACCAGGCGGCCGCGCTCCTTGGCCAGTGAATCGGGAATCGGTTTCCCTGTGAGCTCGGAGATCTTCATCAGGAAGTCGTCCGTCCACTCCAGCCCCATCGGTATGTGAATATCACTGACGGGCTGACGCCAGATGCCCTTCGTAAACTTCTTGGACTTCACCGACTGCCAGGGCTGCAGAAACAGGGTGTCGATGGCATTCGGGGCGTCCTTGACTTCGTCGATGCTGGTACCGCCGTCGTACATGCGGTACTCGCCGTCCGACGGTGTATCCAGCACCTCGGAGGGGTCGCACAGCAGGCTGTAGCCGACACCCATCTCCTTCATCATGCGGTGCATGACCCGGTAGTTGCCGAGATAGGTCTCGAAGCCCGGCACGAT
>JAJDOL010000301.1 GCA_022340195.1 Chromatiaceae bacterium | reverse complement strand
AGCGCGTGGTGACTAAGCTTGACGCCCCGTCGATTACCCATTGTTCCCGACGTGAACAGAATCAGGGCTACCTTGGGTTCCGGATCCGGCGTGCGAGGTATCTCCGGCTGCAAAAGAGCGTCATATCCGCTCATCGGTCGGAGCTTCTGTTGTAAGCTCAAGACCGGCAGACCCTCGACCCATCCGTACGATAAGCTACGCGAGGCAAGATTGGAGACCAGGACGCCGCGCGGATCCGCGAAGGGAATTATTGCTGCAAGGTCTTCCTGGGAGAAAGTCGGATCGAGTAAGACCGCGGTTGCGCGCAACTGCCAGATTGCTATGAGGGCAACCAGTGTTTCCGGCAGTCCCTCAGAAATCAGGACGACGCGGTCGCCCTCCCGGATTCCAGATCGGCGAAGTACGTCAACCCATTCATCAGCTAAGGCCGTGACCTCGGCGCCGGTGAAACGGTGCCACCGGTTGCGCTGCCAGACCTCGACCAGCGCACGATCGGCAAAACACGCCAAGTGACGGGCAAAAAACACTTCCAGTCGACGTGGCCGATCCTGGTTCACACCTGTTTGCTGGTTCCGCTCCGCTTTGGTCCGTGCCTCATCCGGGTCCGAATATTCGTGCAGGGTCTTCAAGCGGGTGGCTCCAAGAATCCGGAATCGACGCAATAATCCACATAACGGCTCAAAAGGGAGGCATCAAACTCCGGACATCGAATGCCGGCCGACTCCAGAATCGACCTGGACCGCTCCGAATCCAAGCGGACAGCTCCCTTTGGCCTGGTTGATGACAATCCCCACATCAACAGCATCAGCGGGAGGGACTCATAACGCAACTCGGCGATGCGATCGCGGTACTCGGTTACTGGAAGCTTGCGGATATCAAAGCCGTACTCAATTAGGAGCTCTGTTAGAGCGCCCAGCCGTACGACTTGCGTTGGGAAAAGATGAAACGTCTCGTAAAGAAATGAATGCCGCATCGTAAGATGAATGATGCCCGCGCTGACGCAATCGACGGGGATCGGCCTGAAGCAAAAATCTGGCGCGTCGGGGACAACGCCAGTCTCAATGACCGTTCGGAGCAGCTCATAGTAAAGGGTTGTAACGCCCGGCAAATCGAGCGGATAGCGTCCTTGTTTCGATTCACCCATGATGTCGCCAGGCCGAGCAATTTTCCACCGGAGTCCATCCTTTCCGTAGGCCCGTACGATTTTCTCGGCATGGAATTTCGAACGAGGGTAGCCACCCATAAAACTGAAGGTCTGACCGACATCAAAGTCGGCCTCGCTCAGGTGGTTGCCCATTGCCAAAGCGTCTCCAAAAATCGAATACGACGAGACATGAACCAGGTATTGGTTTCGGGTGCGCAGTGCCATCTCGACCACACGATCCGTCCCATCCACGTTGGGCGTTGCCAGTTCCGAATATGGCGAGATCAGGCTGGTAACGGCGGCATTGTGGATGACGACATCGACCGAATCAGCCAGCGAGTCGCGTTGCCTGTCGGATAGGCCCAGCTCGGGCTTGGCGAGATCTCCCGGTACCGCCGCGACGCGCTCGTCGAATGCCGCATCCAGATCGCCTTCCGAATCGTAGACTCTCAACAGTGCGTGCAGGCGGCGCTTCCCTCCGCTGGGGCTGGCCGCGCGAACCAGACAATCGATTTTGCAGTCTGTTGTCTGTAGCAGATCCTTGAGCAAGTAGGCGCCCAGAACACCTGTGGCCCCGGTAAGGAAGACCGTTTTGATTTTCCAGTCGGGCTGTTCGACCGGTAACGGATGAAGGGCCGCCGCATTTCTTTTCGATTCCGCTTCGCATTGCTTGAGCGATTCCGCGACGGGTAAGGCCTCTTCGAGGACATCGAGCCAATCTACCCTGCCCAGGTTCTTGGCCAGTCGGTCGATTGACGGAAAGAGTACGAACGCATCGGGCGTAATCCGCTTGCCGAATCGGCTTTCCAGGGAACCGAGCATGCGCACGGCTGTCATCGAGTCCACACCGAGCTCTGTAAAGCGCGAGCCAACCGAGATATCGCTTCGCGAAACCTGAAGCGCCTCAGAGAACCGGCTGATAAGGAAATCCTCGATCGCGTCGGGGGGGATATCGTATTCGATATTTGACATCTTACTCATGCCTTCGAATTGCATCCCTTATGAACCGAGGCTGTTATCGGTGCGGCAGAAGGGGTCTAAAGCCAGCGGTCCCTCGTGGGATGAAGGGTTAGTCGATCCGATCCCCTTCGTTTTCCTCGCCGCGGCGCGGCCATTCGGTGAAAGGAAAGGGCACGCGCTCGCTGGCACAGGTGAGATAGGCGACGATGTCCTGGCTGAAAAACGCGAGGCTTTCACCAAAGACCTGAAGTGGTCGGTTCGGAGATCCGGTGAACAGCAGTGAACCGAATTGGAAGAGGGCGATGAAGCCGACCAGGAACTTGATGAGCCAGAAAACGATGAAGAAAACCAGCATAAGCAGACCCCGCGTCCAATTGGAACGGTTGGCGAATAACCAGTCGGACGCCCGTCCGCTCGACCAGTTCACGTCTTTGCTTGAATCTTCGAGTGTATCATTTGTAGGCATGGCGGTTCGCCTCTCAAGATCGGGCTCGACTTGCGGCAACGTCGGGCAGCAATCCTATCCTCGAACTGGCGACCAGAAAACGCAGCCGAGGAGATTGGGAAGGACCTTTGTACTTGGATTAGGATGGAAAGACTTGGGACTCTCGCGGGAGATATCCCCTAAGATCACCGTCGGATTGGCAGGTGATCGCGATCATCGAAGGCGCTTTACGCTGACTGAGGACTTGGTTAGGGTAACCGCCCGACAGCGGTTTGTGTCTCGATTCAAGGCTCAGCGTAGAAAATGTGTCTGAGCACTTCTAAAAAAACATCGGCGTTTGCATAGATCCGCCAAATTGCACCATTAAAGATGTCTTCAGCCTGGGATTCCACGGAACCCGGAGACGGGTTCCGCCAGACGCTCGAGCTCATCGATCTTTAGCCAAAAATCGGAGCAACTCGAGCTTCATCTCAAATCTCTGCTGTTTGGTGAAGTATAACCTTGCCGATCCCCCCGTCGAGGTGACGGATCGGAGCGATCCTCCTCGCGCTCTCTCTGTAAACCTATTGGTTTGTCTTTTTCTCAGCCGGCTTGTCCTGTGGCATGCCTGCCGGTTGTTTCGGCTTTGGCTCCGCGATTTCTAACAACTCGACCTCGAATATCAAGGTGCTGTTAGGCGCGATTTTCTGCCCCATTCCACGTGCTCCGTACGCGAGATCAGAGGGGATGAACAGCTTGTAGGTGCTGCCAACCGGCATCAACTGGAGCGCCTCGGTCCACCCGCGAATCACGCCTTTGACAAGAAAGGTCACGGGTTTTCCCCGCTTATGCGAGCTGTCGAACTCGGTTCCATCCAGTAAAGTGCCCCGGTAATGAACTGTCACTCTATCCGTGTCTTTTGGCTTGGGGCCATCTCCTTCTTTGATAACTTGATACTGAAGACCAGACTCTGTGGTAATTATCCCCTCTTTGGTCTTATTCTCAGCCAAGAAGGCCTTTCCGTCGACAAGGTTTTTCTCACCGGCGGCCTTACGTTCGGCAGCCATCTGCTCGCGCCTCTTGAGGAGGAAATCCTTCTTTATCTCGGTAGCACGTTCGGGTGTCACCAAGGTCTTTCCTCCGTGCAACGTCGCTTTTACGCCGTCGAGAAGGATGTCGAGATCGATTTCGGTGCCGAAGCGCTTGAGGTTGTTTCCGACATCCATGCCCAAAACATAGCTCAATTCGTCGGTTGGTGTCTTTAGTTTCTGTTCTTCGGCTGCCTCTTGCTGCGCGGAGGCGGGCAATACAAACAAGGTGATGAGCAAAGGAACCGCTATGTGAACAAAGATCCGCCGCATTTCACTTTCCTATATTCTCGAAACGTTACCAGGGGAACCCCGCTGCGCTATATATAGCAGCGGGCGTTGATGGTATCCGCAACGCAACATTGGGGCAAGGTGGATTGCGTGCTGATTGCGCCTGACAAAGACGCTGCCGTTAAGGTCGCGTTGCTTACGTGCTTGACGAGGCGTCTTCCAAGTAGATCCGGTCGGTCTTGGCGCCCATTATGAGGTCGTTCTTGTGCAGCCCGTGGATCTTGTGGGTCCACCAGCAAACGGTGACCCGTCCCCACTCGGTTACCAGCGCCGGATGGTGACCTTCCTCCTCAGCAAGGGCGCCGACCTTGTTGGTGAAGTCTAATGCGGTGACGAAATCCTTGAAGCTGTAAGTCCGTCGGATCTGCGGTACTTCGTCGACGGTTTTTTCCTCCCAGGCGGGGCAGTCGGCGAGGAACTGTTCGATTTCACTCGGCGTTGCGGGCGGGGTGCCGACACGGCAGGCCTCGCATTTCATCCCGGCGTACTCAGACATGGGCGTATCCCCCAGCATTTGCATTCGCGTTCGGACCTGACGCATTGACTTGCTTCCCCAAGGTGCGTGCCCGGGCTTGAATCATCGCGACTCTCGCTCTCGCACCGCTCGGATTTGGCCGCGACCGTGTCCGTGCTTTTAAAGCCAAATTTTAGCCTGCGCAATCCTCGGGAATCCAGTAGCCGAATGTTTTGCGATAACCCATGAACCATGTGTGGAAGCAGTAGTTCGAGGGGCGGCCCGCCACCAAATTGACCGAGCAAGGGTTCGTTCTTTTGTTTAAAGTGATCATTTGATGATCGAGACCTTGCCGTTAAGCGGCGCCACGCACGCTTCAAGGGATAATGTCCTCTCAGAATCCATCCCCTTCCACCAACGCCGATGTTCCCGGCCCAGACGCCCTTTCCATCGAGGAGGCTCGCGGCCGTATCCTCGCCGAGGTTAAGCCCATCGCCATGGCCCAAAAGGTTGCGTTGCGCGACGCCTTGGGCCGGTCATTGGCCGAGTCCGTGATGTCGCCGCTCAACGTTCCTTCCCACACCAACTCGGCTATGGATGGTTTCGCTCTCAGCGGGTTGGACCTACCGGAGGATGGTTCCGCGGAGCTGGAACTGATCGGCGAGGCCTTGGCGGGCCACGGTTATCATGGCGAAGTCTCCGCCGGACAGTCCGTCCGAATCATGACCGGCGCCGCCATGCCCTCGGGAACGGACACGGTGGTCATGCAGGAGCAGGCTCAGGAGTTGGAGGGGCGCGTTCGCATTGGCTCAGGGCACAGGAGGGGCCAAAATGTTCGCCGGGCGGGCGAAGACATCGGGGTGGGTGATAGGGTGCTCGACTCGGGTAGAATCCTGACCCCGGCGGACCTTGGCCTGATGGCATCCTTAGGGCTCGCGGAGATCGCGGTGTTCCGCCGTCCCAGGATTGCCATATTCTCCACCGGCGACGAGCTGCGCTCCGTCGGTGAGCCCCTCGGTGAAGGAGAGCTCTATGACAGTAATCGCTACACCCTGTTCGGCATGCTGACCCGATTGGGCGCGGACATCCTGGACCTGGGAGTAGTCCCAGATGTCCCTGAGCTGCTCGAGGAGTCCTTGCGGCGGGGTGCCGCCGATGCCGATGCGGTCATTACCACCGGTGGCGTTTCCGTTGGCGAGGCGGACTACGTCAAGGATCTGCTGGCGCGCATAGGGACGATGAGCTTTTGGCGGATCGCCATCAAGCCGGGGCGGCCGCTGTCCTTTGGTCATATCGGCGATAGCCTGTTCTTCGGCCTGCCGGGAAACCCAGTGGCGGTGATGGTGACCTTCTATCAGTTGGTCCTGCCCGCACTCGTAAAGTTGATGGCAGGGCGCGAGGACCCACCCCTACTCATAGAAGTCGAAGCGACCTGCCGCCTGCGCAAGCGGCCGGGGCGCACCGAATTCCCACGTGGGATGCTGGCCCGAGGTGAAGACGGTGTCTTGCGCGTGGATGTGATCGGTCGCCAAGGATCGGGGGTGTTGAGCTCCATGAGCCTGGCGAATTGTTTCATCGTCTTGCCGCAGGAACAGGGGGATTTGCAGCCAGGTGAGAGGGTGCTGGTGCAGCCCTTCGCCGGACTGATGTGAGGTCCGCATTGCGGGCAATTCCCGGCTTAGAAACGGGCCAGAGACGCGAATGCCGATGCCGATGCCGATCACCGACGTGAAGCGGTTCTTTGCTGTCAGCGCCACGGACGGCGTGGATCGCGTCCATTTGTTCAGCGAATGCCGGGCGTGTTTTTCACGACTTTCTCTTAATACGCACTTTTTTCGCAAAAAAATGCCCCGCTGGATGCGGGGCGACTCACCATTGGGGAGGCAAGAGAATTAGAGACAGCGGAGAATCTTGTCCGTCTCGCTAAGTTCTTCAGCATTTGGCGTGCCAAGTACCTAAACTAAGAAAAAAGAGGCTCATTGCGTATCTTGTTTGCTTGTTTCGTTCAAGTCCGAGGTGTTTCCGAGTGCGGGTCTGCACCATCCCTGGGATCGCCCAAGATATACGCACTCGTGGTGTGCGCCGAGTGCTGCTTAAGGGACTCTCTGCTTCGGTTGTCCTTATGATCTTATTGCCTATGCGCGAGGCAGGAGCGGCGGACCTCGGCGATCTCGACCGTCTCCAAGGGCAGCAGGCAGAAGGCTGGTTGCAGCTGAAGCAGGACCAGAAGAGCTTTCGCGCGGTCGTCGACCCGGCGGCGCTACGCCCCGAGCGCGGACTCGAGCGACTTGAAATGCGCCAAAAGGGTGTCGCGAGACAGCTCGAGCAGCAACAGCGCCAATCGATTAATCTTGACCGGAATCTGCGCCGAGGTGCAGAGGTGGAGCGCCCTGCACCGCTACCTCGAGATCTCGAGAGTCGGCGGCAACTCGACCGTCAGCGATTGGAAATGCGCATTCAGAGGGAGACGCTGTTCCCTAGCCATCGTTGAGGCGGCCGGTTCTTGTTAGATCCGGTTGGTGCCTTAGCTGCGGGCGCGGCACTTGCCGATTGTCGCCGCGCGAGTGCATGAAATCGGTTCCAAAACTCGTCCATGACTATCTGATATCATCAGCCGTCGAGTCGGCGTTCGTTACGTCGTTTCTAAGGCCAACCTTGATTTTCCATTATGCAACAAGAAGTTGTACGCGTTTTGTTTGTGTGCATGGGTAACATTTGCCGCTCACCCACGGCACAGGGCGTGTTTCGTAAGCTGCTGGAGAAAGAGGGGCTTCGCGAGCTTGTCCGGACGGACTCGGCGGGGACCCATGCGTATCACACCGGGGAGCCTCCAGACCAGCGGGCCCAGAAGACAGCCCTTCGCAGGGGTATCGATTTGAGCGATTTGCGCGCGCGTCTGGTCGAGCCCGAGGACTTCTCGAGGTTTGAGTACGTGGTCGCCATGGACCAGGAAAACTTCGACAACCTATTCGAAATCTGTCCCCGGGGGGCGGAGCGCAAGCTGATGCTTTTAATGGACTTTGCGCCGCATTTGCGGATCCGGGAAGTTCCGGATCCTTACTATGGAGGCACAAGCGGTTTCGAGCGGGTCTTCGATATGGTGGAGATGGCGGCCGAGGGGCTCCTCGCCGATATCAGGCGCAGGTTCTTGTAGAAACCGCTCCACCCCTCTCGCCTTGAGCGATCTGACACAAATCGCCCTAATTCGCGGATGAAACGGATTTCGGCTCCTCTGTCGCGCTGTCGGCGGGGGGATCCTGCCGGGAGGGAGAGGGCACGGTTACTTCGATTTCCCCCTCCGCGGCCGCTTCCGGCTCCTGCCTGCGAACCGGTATCGGCTCAGGTTCCGTCGCCGCCGGTGTCGGCAGTGGTTTGGGGGCATCTGTTGCCGGTATTGGGCTGGGAGGGGAGGTTGCGGATGTCCTTGTCCGCTCGGCATCTGCAGTAGTGGGATTCGACCGTTCTTCTTCTGCGCGACCCGTTCCCCGAATCGATTCCGTCGTGGGCTCCGTGCCCGGGGCATGTGGCGATTCAGACATGGTCGTCGATTCCGATGCGCGATTCGCCTCCGGTGGACCCTCGTGCGTCGAGGCGACCGGTTGATCGCCCTGTTGCGGGTCCTTTGCCGTGGCGTCTGTGGAGAAATCGGACGGCATTTCACCGCTACTGCGGGCGGCCACCTTTTTCCTGCTACGCCCGCCGCTACGCCGACGGCGGGTAGAGCGTGGCCTGGAGACACTGCGGTCGGTCCCTTCCGAGACGGATTTCTCATCACCTGTATCAGGCGAAATCTCGGCCGCTGCCTCGGCGGGTTTGTCCGGTTCGCCCTCATCCACAACCGTTGCAGCCTCGGATGAGTATTCCGCTTGCAGGACAGGGGGCGTCGAGCCGGTTGCGGGAGCCGTGCCATTCGCCGAAGCCGGTCGCCCTGATGCGGTTTCCGTTGCCCCGGCGGCGCGCCGAGAGGGCGATGCCGGATCGTCCGTCACGGATTCCCTGTGTGCTGGCTGTGAATCTGCACCCATGATTGGATGCACGGACGCTTCGGTCGCCAGGGACTCGGTCGCCGGGGACTCGGTCTCCTGACGCTCTCGGTCCGCGACGGATGCCGGTTCGGGCTTCTCCGTCGCCGGCTGCCGCTGCATTTTTGGCTTCAAATCTCCGTGCCCGTTCGCGTTCGAGGTCTTGTGCGGTGTCTCGCCGGCCGGGCCGGACTGGCTAGATTGGCTGCGCTGACCTTCCTTCCGACGGCTGTCATCCCTGCGTCCCTCGCCACCTCCACCTCGACGACCGCGACCGCGACCACCGCGACGGGAGGTACGCTCCTGGCTCTTGGGTCTGTCTATGGCGTCCGCAGCGCCGCCGGCAGACCGCCGCTCGTTTTCACTATCCGTTGCCTGGGTGGCGGTGGTCGTTGTCTGCGCCTCGCCCCCTCGGTCCTGGCTCCATTCGGGCTTGGGTTCGGTCCTTCTGCCGTCCGTCCGGGACTCCAGGTGCCTCCGCGGCTGAGCGACACGCCTGTTCCGGGCCGCTCCTTCGGGCTGTTCAGCTGCTGCGCCGGAATCCGGTGCGATCGTATCCTCGGTAGCGCGCCCGTGGGTTACCAGGTTGGTCCAGATTCGCTTCAGAAGGCCCTGGGTCGGCTTCGTGTCCTGTGGGATCCTCTCCCGGCGGGGTGTGGGTACAGGTGCTGCAGGGGTGAGTTGCTTGACAGCCGGCTCCTCCGGCCGGTCGGTCTCGGTTGGTCGCGCAAAGCCGGGCGGCTCGAGCTCCACCGCAGTTGTCATCTCGTAGCTCGCCTGTTCTTTGGAAATCCTCCCCATGTCCTGCGTACGGATGCGCTCGATTTGGTAATCGGGCGTGTCCATGAGTTGGTTGGGCAGTAGGATGACGTCAACGTCTTGTCGCTGCTCGATCTCTAGGATAGTGCGACGCTTCTCATTGAGCAAAAAGGTCGCTACGTCGACAGGGAGCTGGGCCAGAATGCGCTCCGTGCTTTCCTTCATCGCCTCTTCTTCGACGATGCGCAGAATAGACAACGCCAGTGACTCGACACCGCGGATGGTGCCCTGGCCGCGGCAGCGCGGGCAAACGAGCTGGCTGGATTCGCCGAGGGACGGGCGCAGGCGCTGGCGTGACATCTCCAGCAGGCCGAAGCGGGAAATGCGTCCGAGCTGGACCCGAGCCCGGTCCTGCTTCAGGGCCTCCCGCAGCCGGTTCTCCACCTCGCGTTGATTGCGTGCCGGGGTCATGTCGATGAAGTCGATGACGAATAGACCGCCGAGGTCCCGCAACCTCAGTTGCCGGGCGATTTCGTCTGCCGCCTCCTGGTTCGTGTTCAGGGCCGTTTCTTCAATGTCCGCACCCTTTGTGGCCCGCGCGGAGTTGATGTCGATGGAGGTCAGCGCCTCGGAGTGGTCGATGACGATGGAGCCGCCGGAGGGGAGCTGCACCTCGCGCTGAAATGCAGACTCGATCTGGCTCTCGATTTGGTAGCGTGTAAAAAGGGGTACCTCGTCGTCATAGAGGCGTAGCTTCTTCAGGTTGTGCGGCATCACCTGGCGGATGAACTGCTCCGCCTTCTCGTACATACGGCGGTCGTCAACGACGATCTCGCCGATGTCCGTGCGCAAGTGGTCGCGGATCGAACGAATGATGACGTCGCTTTCCTGGTAGATCAGGAAGGGTGCTCCGCGCTCCGAGGCGGAGTGCTCGATGGCAGTCCAGAGCTGGGTAAGGTAGTCGAGGTCCCATTGCAGCTCTTCGACATTCTTGCCGACACCGGCGGTGCGCACGATCAGTCCCATGCCCTCCGGGATCTCCAGCTGGCTCATGGCATCGCGCAGCTCCGCCCGGTCCTGGCCTTCGATGCGGCGGGATACGCCGCCGGCGCGCGGGTTGTTGGGCATCAGCACCAGGCAACGACCGGCGAGAGAGACGAAGGTGGTCAGTGCCGCGCCTTTGTTTCCTCGCTCCTCCTTGTCCACCTGGACCACGACTTCTTGGCCGTTGCGCAACGCGTCCTTGATGCTCAAGCGGCTGCCGGGCTTGACGGCATCCGGATCGAAATAACCGCGGGCGACCTCCTTCAGGGGCAGGAAGCCGTGACGCTCACTGCCGTAATCAACGAAGGCGGCCTCGAGACTGGGCTCGATGCGTGTGATAGTCCCTTTGTATATGTTGGCCTTTTTCTGTTCCCGGCCCGGAGCTTCAATGTCGAGATTAAACAGTTTTTGGCCGTCGACGATCGCTACCCGCAACTCCTCCGGCTGAGTTGCGTTTATCAGCATTCTCTTCATGTGTTCCTAATCTCGCGATACGGTGCGTGTCCGGGCGACTGAGCGCCGGGCGGCAGACGGCCTAGGCACTCGCTCGAGGTGCTCGGCGATAATGCGTCTGTCCGCTCTCTCTGGCCGCGCGAGTCCGGCGAACCGACGCCGACGCGAAGCGTGCAGGGGCACACACCTATGTTCCATTGCGCTCGCCCTCGCAGGGCGATTGCGCGAGTCGGTCCCCGCAAATCCGGGTACCGCAGATAACCTGGGGGCTATAGCGAGCGACTACGGATGCTCGATGCGCCGCCTCGATTCTGCATGCTGCGCTCAAGGCATCTCGGTGTACAATCCGCGCTCATTCGAGTAAGAGCAGAAGTGAACGGGCGACCTGCCGCCAATGTTGGGGCTAAATGATCAGGACGTCCGGGATTGCACTCGAGAGGAGCAGAAAAGCCGCGGGTTTAAGGTCATGGTGAAAGTCGCACCGCCGGCTGCCATCGCCACTCCAAACAACGTAAGCTTCCAATACTAACAGCGAACAACGGTCGCTTCAATTCAACGCCGTCGCGCGCAACCCAATCGAGTGTCGTTCCCAGTACCCCTACCAGTGGCCGCAAGGGCAGAGGTCGAGCTTGTCCGGATAGATAGGCCGCAGGCCGGGCAGCGCATCGACAACTTTCTTATGAGCCGCGTAAAAGGCGTACCGCGCAGCCACCTGTACCGTATTTTGAGGCGGGGGGAGGTCCGGGTGAACAAGGGACGAGTAAAGCCGAGCTACCGCCTGCAGTACGGCGATCTTGTGCGAATTCCTCCCTTGCGCGTACCCCAGGCGTCGACCCCGGTGCGGCCATCGCAGGATCGACTAAGGCATCTACGGTCGGCAATGCTCTATGAGGACGAGCGTCTCATCGCGCTGAACAAGCCATCGGGAATGGCTGTACATGGAGGCAGCGGTCTTAGCTGGGGCCTTATCGAGGCCATGCGAATCCTCCGTCCCGACGTCCCGGAGCTCGAGCTTGTCCACCGTCTCGACCGCGAAACCTCTGGCTGTCTGCTGCTCAGCAAGCGCCGCAGCGCCTTGCGGGAGCTCCACCGCCTCATCCGTGACCAAGACGTCGAAAAGCGTTACCTGGCCCTTCTTGTCGGCCGCCTGGAGCGACGGGAGCTGCAGGTTGACCTACCCTTACGCAAAAACCTTCTGCGCAGCGGGGAGCGGATGGTCCGTGTCGATCCGGACACGGGCAGGCCGGCGCGAACGCGGTTCAGGACCCTGCGTAGAACCTCCGACTTTACGTTGGTCGAGGCGGAGTTGGTTACCGGGCGCACGCATCAGATTCGCGTACACGCCGCTCATTCAGGGACGCCCGTCGCCGGCGACGAGAAGTACGGCGATGCCGAAGCGAACCGGACCCTGCGCGGTTTCGGCCTCAAGCGCTTGTTTTTGCATGCCTCTACCCTAACCCTCTCCCCAAGTTACATGAAACAGCCGCTCCACGTCGAGGCGCCCTTGCCGCAGGAGCTCGTGGCCCTGATATACACACTGGGAATGGAGTAATGAGCTTCAAGTTGATCGTATTTGATTGGGACGGGACACTCATGGACTCCGAAGCTAAAATCGTCGCTTGTATTCAGGCGGCGTTCGAAGACATCGGAAAGCGACCACCCAGCCGGGAGGCCGCGCGGGATGTCATCGGACTCGGCCTAACGGAGGCCATGTCCGAGCTCTGGCCGGAGGCGGACGACAACCAATGTAGCCGGGTAGCGGACCGCTACCGGCACCATTTTCTCGGTGCCGGCGAGACCCCGTCGAGCCTGTTTCCAGGTACTCTGGAGCTGGTGGATTGGCTGCTGCAGCAAGATCATCTATTGGCCGTGGCCACCGGCAAGAGCCGCCGAGGTCTGGATACCGCCATGAGCGAGGCGGGCCTCGAGCATTATTTCCACGCTACCCGGTGCGCTGACGAGACCTTCTCCAAACCCAATCCGGAAATGCTGCTTCAGATCATGGGCGAGCTCGGTGTTGGTAGCGCCGAGACACTGATGGTCGGTGACACCGAGTACGACATGCAAATGGCCAAGAACGCCGGTACCAGTGCCCTGGCAGTCTGTTACGGAGTACACGATCGGGAGCGGCTTCTCGCGCAGCGCCCCTTGGCCTGTCTGGAGACGCTCTCTGAGATGCGTTCCTGGCTCGAGCGAGTGGAGGCGGTATGAGCTGGAAACTGCGGGAGCCGCGCGAGCCCACAAAGGGCCCGGGGGAAGAGGGCTGGGAGAAGGCGCTCGTCAATCGGGTCGTGACGGAGCATCTGGAGGAGCGGAAACGGAGTAGGCGATGGGGAATCTTCTTCAAGCTCTTGACCTTCGGCTACCTGATAACCCTCCTGGTTTTGCTCTGGCCCGACAGCTTTGCCGACCACGCCGCTTCCGGTGAGGAACATACAGCCTTGGTCGAGGTGAAGGGCATTATCGCCCCGGAGACCGACGCCAGCGCGGACCGTATCGTCACGGCTCTGCGCGAGGCCTACGAGGACGAAAACACCAAGGGCATCATCCTCCGCATCAATAGCCCTGGAGGCAGTCCGGTACAGGCCGGTTACATCAACGACGAGGTTCGGCGATTGCGCGAGAAGCACCCGGAAATACCTGTGTACGCGGTAGCAGCGGATTTGTGCGCCTCCGGAGGCTACTATGTTGCCGTTGCTGCCGACGAGATCTACGTGGACAAGGCGAGCCTGGTGGGTTCCATCGGTGTGCGAATCGGCACCTTTGGCTTTGTCGAGGCCCTCAATGAGCTCGGCATCGAACGCCGCCTGCTGACGGCCGGGCAGAACAAGGGAATTCTGGACCCCTTCTCGCCCCTGCATGAGGAGCAGAGGAAGTTCCTGCAAGGGGTGCTCGAAAAGCTGCACAAGCAGTTCATCGATGTTGTCCGCGAGGGTAGGGGAGAGCGCCTCGAGGGAGGCGAGGAGATCTTCAGCGGGCTCTTCTGGAGTGGCGAGGAGAGCGTGGCATTGGGTCTGGCCGACGGCCTCGGTAGCAGCAGCTACGTGGCGCGCGAGCTGATCGGGGCGAAAAAGATCGTCGAGTACAGCGCCAAGAAGGATCTGCTCGAACGCCTGGCGGATCGCCTCGGTGCGTCCGTTGTAAGCTCCCTCTTGCAGCTTTCCGGCGCCGGCGGGTATCCGGTTGCACGCTGAACAGTCCAAAGAAGATGCCCATCTTCGCGCGTCCCCCAGCGATCCGACGAGCGTCCGTTGTCTGTTGATCAGGGTGCCGCCGGGAATCCCAGGAGCTCGATGCCCTCCGACTCTAACATGGTGACCAGTCGAATCAAGGGTAGGCCTACTAGGGTATTCGGATCGTCGCCCACCAGGCGCTCGAACAGCGCGATCCCCAGGCCCTCGGATTTGAAGCTTCCTGCGCAGTCGAAGGGTTGCTCCCGGTCGACGTAACCCTGGATCTGGGCCGATGACAGTTGCCGGAAATGGACCCGGAAGGGCTCGCAATGAACCTGTGCGCGTCCCGTAGCCGTGTTCAACAGACAGAGGCCCGTATAAAAAACGACCTCGCGTCCAGAGGCCAATGTGAGCTGCGCGATGGCGCGGGCCCTGTCGCCCGGTTTTCCGAGCACGGTCCCGTCAATGCAGGCCACCTGATCCGAGCCGACAATGAGCGCATCCGGTCTGTTCTCGGCAACTGCTCTCGCCTTTGCCTCCGCCAGTCGCACTACGAGCTCCTGTGGCTTCTCGCCCGGTCGCCTGGTCTCGTCCGTGTTTGGTGCGGCAGTGGAGAAGGGAACCCCGAGGCGCTCCAACAGGGTGCGGCGAAAGGGCGAGGTGGAGGCCAGAACCAGGGAGGGATTGGGCATGCGGAGTGTAAGCTTGGACGAGAGCCGAAGTGGCATTGTACAACCTGCCGCGAATGCCGGCGGCGATGGATCGACTCGTCACCAAAGTTCATGCAGGGTGAGTGAGAAATCGGCAAATCCCGAGCGCTGACCACGGATCCTGGCGGTCAGATCTAACGCCTGTCTGCTTGTCCCTGTGCTTGGCTGATAGCTACCGCTCATCCCACCGAGTGCGCGAGGACGCCGTGCCTGGCGAAGAGCGCGAGCAGGTTGCGCACCGCGGGACCGCAACGCGCGCGCAGCCTCTCAGGAGACCACTGGCGCGGTCGGATACCTTGGGGTGGCGTCAGGCTTTCCTCGATAAGGTCGGATGTAAGCAGCGCTTCGATCTGCTCGATGGTCTTGTTTCCGTCGAGGTACTTCAGCAACCTGGCGGCGAAGGTGTCCAGGTCGAGGTTCCCGTGGTGGATGGTTGCAATGCGCTGGGCTCCCGTGCTGATCTGAGCGATTGCCAGCCCGGATGCCCGAGGTTTGTCGCCCGCGCGGACCTGCATTCGCAGCGGTCGGGGACGTGCCGATAGGGCGCGATGAGCGAAGAGGCTGAACAACTCCGACAGGCAGTCGTCGACTTGTGACGCCTGTTCGCCGCCTCCGGCCGCTATCACCCGATGGGCCGCCACCGGCATCAGCTCGTCCAGAGGGAGGCAGTCCGGGTAGCGGTCGATAAGCTGCATCATCACCGCCTTGGTCAGTGGATGCGAGACGCGCAAGGAATCGCCCTTGGCGGTGATGAAGGTCACCTCGTTCGCCCGTTTCAGGTCGGGGTTCGCGGTTAGTTGCAGGTCCGCGCAAAAGCACAGGGTTGCGAAACGGGCCAGATCGATCTCGTCTTCGAGCCGAGCATCGGCTCGACAGAAAAGGCTTTGGCGAAAGTTGCGGTTGGTTACGAAATCGAGCCACTGCTCGAGCTCCACGCCGTCCTCGATGTCCGCCAGTGCCTCGTCCACCGCCTCGCCGTAGGTGGACGGAAAGAGTGTGCGCAGCTCGGTGTCGCACAGGTAACGCAGCGCGTGGCGCTCCATGTCCGCCGCAATCTCGCTGAACAGAAAGGCCTGATTGTGCTGCGCAAGATACTCGAAATACAGATAGCTCGGGTGGGCGTCGCGCAGATGCTTGATCTCCTCCGTGAGGTAACGGGCGCTGACGGCGCCGAGATCGCCGACTGCCGACTCGATGCGTTTCAGGGCGGCGCCCGCGGCCTCGAGTTGCTTCGCAGGTGTGGCGGAATCACGGCACGCATAGAGTAGGATGTCGCGCAGCATTCCCCGCATGCGCCATCCCGGCAGGCAGTTGTAGCTCAGGTAAAAAATCCCCTCGGGTGCGAGCACGCGCGGGACCAGGCCAAGCAGGTGCTCGCGTACGGTTGACGGTACCCAGGAGTAGACGCCGTGCGCGATGACATAGTCGAATTCACCCAGCTCCTCGGCCAGGTCCAGGATGTCCGCCTGGCGCAGCTCGATGTTGGAGAGCCCCAGCTGCCGGATCAGTGCGAGCCCCGCGTTAATTTGCGGACGCGAGAGATCTATACCCAGGAATTGCGTCTGCGGCAGGTGCCAGGCCATGGGGATCAGGTTCCCGCCTGAGGCGCAGCCGAGCTCCAGGATGCGGCAACGCTCCGGATCCGCGGTCTGCAGGCCGAACAACCACGCCAGTGCAGCCAGATAAGACGGGTGGGTCTCGGGGAAGGCGATGCTCTCGTAAGGAAAAAGATCGTAGGGATCCATGGGCGTACTGGCGCTCTGAGGCCGAAGGTGTCCAACCGCTAGGCGATTGACGGGAAATCCTGTACCGGATTGCGCCGAATTTCGGGACCTCGAAAACCGTCGGTATGTAGTTAGAACCCGGGTTCTCTACCTGGTGTAGCGGTTGCCTAGATCCTCCTCGAGCTCCCTGATCGCAACCTTCAGCTCCTTAGCGTGGCCGTCGCCCCGGTTGTGCTCGTCCAGAACGACTCTGCGCTTGGTCTTCTCTGTAACACGAAACCTGAGCTCCACATCGTCTCGCCCGTAACCAGTGGATCCGACCAACAATGGCTCGATGATGACCTCTGCCTCGTTTCCTTCGTCCGCACGGTCGAGTGCGACAACGCCCGCAAAGATGCCTGAGTGGTCGAGCCGGCGTTGAATACTGCGCTGGATTTCGGCACGCAGTTGCGCGTCCGATGGCCCCGGCCGCCGATCGGAGACCGGCGTGACGGCCGCGGTTTTGGGGCCTCTGTAAACCTCGGATCCTAAGTCGAGAGGTCCTCCAGCGACACCGCCGCTCGAGGCGCAGGCGTTGAGGAGAGTTGCAGCAAGGAGGATAGGGAGGATCTTGTGCATGGCAACGGCCTCAGGGGTATGGCCTATTGCCCATCACTCGGTAGCGGCCTTGGCGAAGGCTGCGAGCGCCTTGTCGACCTTGTCGAGCGCCTTCTCGCAGCCTTCGAGCTTGTGACGCTCGGCGAGGTAGGCGGGATCATTGTAGCCGAGCCAGGTCTGCCCATCGCCGTCCTCCCAGACCAGTGCCTTCAGCGGCAGATCGATAGCGATGCCGTGCCCGCATTTCATCAAGACGGTGCCAACCTTGGGGTTGCCGAAGATCACCAGCTCCGTGGGCGCAAGGCTCATGTCGACCTTTTTTGCGCCGGCGGCGTGATCGATGCGGGCGAAGACCGTCATTCCCTTTTTCTCCAGGGCAGTGACCAGCTTATCCGTTGTCGTTGGGACGTCGTGGCTGCTCTTGACCGAGATGAGACCCTCGCTGGCCTGGGCAGCGGCCTGAACCAGGCAGAAGACTACGCATGCGGTGAGTAGCTTTTTCATATTCCATATCCTCCAGATGGCAGTGATGATTGGTCGCAAACTATAGTCCAGATTTCCTGCTCCGGGTATGTCTATTAGGTCTCGTCCGCCCGTCGCAGCTGAGCCGTCAGCTTTTCGAACTCCCGTTTCATCTCCAGGTTGTGAAAGGGCCTCAGGGGCGGGACCTGACGATCGAGTAGCCCGTCCAGCAGCTTGCGGCTCGACCTGACCAGTCCGACAAACTCACCCGACACGCGCACGGTTTCGTAGGTATTCCATGCGGCCGCGATGTCCCGTTCCAATTCCCGACGTCCATCGGCGACCTGTCGACCCTGGTCGGTCAAGTACTCGCGGTAGACCCCGCCTGCCTCGATAGTCAACTGTTGGGCGGAGAAGTTCGCGGCGAGCAGCTCCGCCTTCTCCGGGGACCTATCCTGGAGGGCGCGGGTCTCGGCGTTGAGCGCTTTGGCGCGGGCGATGATGGCGTCGATCTGGGGGATATAATGCGCGCTGATTGCCTGCTCGACCTGCAGGTGCATCTGGTTCAGGCTTTTGAGCAGGATCACGTACATGCCGTAGTAGCGTCGCGCGCTCTGCAGGTCCTCGCCGCTCTCCTGGACCAGCCTCTCGAGCTGGGCTGTGATGGTCTTGACGTTGTCGAAGACGATCCCGAGGTCGATGAGGTTGTCGCCGACTACCGTGGAGAGCAGCAGCTCGACCTGCTCGTCGCTGAGCTCGAGGCCCATCTGGCGCAGGTCGGCTGCGAATGCGCGCCGCACCTGTGAAAGTTGGTCCTCGTAGCGCGCGATGTCAAATAGGCGCGCCTCGATTGCACGATCCAAATCGTCCACGGTGCGCTCGACCATGGATTTTTGGGGTGCGGAGACGCGCCGCTGGCGGTCGGCGGCGATCTCCTGTCGCGCCGCCGCGATCTGTTTCTGTAGGGAACGGATCTGCTCTCGGTAATGCTGGAGGTTGGACGTCGAAAGGATGCTGACCGATTCATCCAGCAGGGCGTCGATGGCCTCCTGGTTGGACGCCTGGTCGTCGCCGAACCACGCGCTCGGTGGAAGCTCCTCCTGGCGTTCCTGCAGCACAAGTGTCTCGTCCAACTTGGGCAGCACTCGGTTCCACATCTCGCCGAACGGATCCGGGTCCTGTGGTTCCAGCAGCTCACGGGTGCTGTCCCAGGTACTTTCGGCGGTGCCCCGGGTGTCCTTCCAGAGCTTCTCGACCGTCTTCTGCGTATCACTCCAGGCATCCTCGGTGGCCTCGCGCGAGCGCTGCCACCATTCCTTCGCCGTCTGTTGAGCGTGATCCCAGGTGCCGCGACTGTCCTCGAGCGGCTGTGCTCGTGCGTCCTCCGCTGCGTGGACCCAGTGGCTCGGGATCAGCGACAGGAATAGCGGGATCGTTGACAGGAGCTTCATCGCGTTACCATAAGCGGAACAATGCTCGAGAAGATAGAGATATTGCTGCTGATCGTAGTCGCCAACGGGGTCCCGATTTTGCTCGACGACCTCTTGGGGCGACGTTGGGACTGGCCTCTGGACGCCGGGCTGAGATTCACCGACGGGCGGCGTTGGCTCGGTCGTTCCGCGACCGTGCGCGGTCTCGTCGGCGCCGTTGTTACTACTACATGTGGGGCTTTGCTGCTGGGATTTCCCGCGCCGACGGGTGCCCTCATCGGTTTTTTCGCCATGATCGGCGATGCCCTGTCCTGCTTCGTCAAGCGGCGTCTCGGCTTGGAGCCCGGGGACAGGGCGATCGGATTGGATCAGGTTCCCGAATCCCTGTTGCCGCTCCTGGTGGTGATGCAGGAGCGGGGGCTTAATTGGTCGGATGTCGGTCTGCTCGTCCTGGCATTCGTTCTGTTCAGTCTGCTTGTGTCGCGGATTCTCTACCGCCTCAAGCTGCGCAAACAGCCCCATTGACGTGGAGCGAAGCAGCGCCTCGCATTCCCATTCGCAGCTGGTTCTCAGGAGCCCGTCGCCCGTAGGCTGGCGTGAGCTTGCGAACCCCGGCATTTCAACTCGTTCAATCCGGCAATGACACGGACTTGATGCTGACGGGCTGGCTCGCGGACAAGAGCCAGCCCATCCTACTCGCGGTCCACCGCGTTGTCCGGCAAACGCTTATGGATCTGGCCGGCTAGACCTCAGTCGTTTCCCGGACCTTACTGCTTACCGGGTTCCAACCGCAATCAACATTTCGCACGGTCCTTCGAAATGCTCATCCGTTTCGAACTGGTGGAGCGCCGCTTCGATCTCGTCCCACGCCTCGTCCTTCTTCGCATCGGGAAGACCGGACAGCATTTGATGCAGCGCGCCGAAAGACTCCTGCTCGAACTGCAGGCATTCGGACGCCGACGTGAGCCGTACAGGCGCATCGACGGCTTCGACTTTAATGTTCCTGAAACCGGCGTCGGAAAAAGCCTTCTCCAGCACGCTCTCTGTCCCGAGGCTGAATGGTCCCGGTTGACCCGGAAGGGGAGGCGGAAGTTGGGCACGACGTCGAATGATGGAAACGGGCACAGAGAAGAAACCGTTCCTCTCGGCCGTGGAATAGACCATAGCGGCTACTTTGCCGCCATCGCGGAGATGTTGTTTCATTCCGCCCAGGGCCTTTTGTTGATCGGGGAAATAGATCAATCCGACCCGGGAGATAACGGCATCGAACGGTGCCGCCTCCAGATCCCTCAGATTCTCGCCGTCGATTTCCCGGGTGCGGACGTTGTCGAATCCCGCCAGTTTGGCGGAGCGTTCTGCGTATTCCAAAATGCGTGGTGAAAGATCGGTCGCCAGCACATGCCCCGTTCGGCCGACGCGTCTTGCTGCAGTCACGGTCTGCTCTCCGGCGCCCGCGGCAACGTCGAGTACCCTGTTTCCTGTCGTGACACCGGCCATGTCGAGCATTGTCTCGGTTGCCGGTCCGAGCCACCTGGATAACAGTGGTCCCCAGCAATGCCACGCGTCGGCGGCTGCGTTCCACTGTTGCCGCGTAGTTTCTTTATACTTGACTGCATCGAACGTCGGTTGCTGTTGGTTCATCTTCGGTTCTCCTTCGTTATGGGTTCGCACGAGATGCTTGTCAGTCTAGCTCCATGATTTTCATCGGCTATTCCCGTTTTTTCGAAATCTGTTGTGCAAATTTGCACCGCAAGGAAGGACAGTGAACTGGGATGACCTGAGGTTGTTTCTCGCTGTGGCGCGCAACGGCTCGATCTCTGGTGGAGCGAAAACTCTGGAGCTGCAGCACTCCACGGTTTCCCGACGGATGCGCAAGCTGGAGGAGGACCTCGGGGTACGTTTGTTCGAGAAAATGAGGAACGGCTACGAATTAACCGTAGCGGGCGAAAAACTGAAAGTCGCTGCCGGTCGGATGGAATGCGAAGCCCTGGACGTAGATGGGGCGCTTTCAGGCAAAGACACGCGGTTGGCCGGAACGTTGCGGGTGACGGCAATCAACAACATGGCCACGACTGTACTGATGCCGATGTTCACCAGCTTCAGCCGCCGCTATCCGGAGGTGGCTTTACACATCATGGTATCCAACAGCGATGCCAGCCTTGCGCAACGGGAAGCGGATGTTGCTGTCCGTCTGAGCAACGCTCCGCCTGACACCCTGATCGGAAAACGGGTCACAACGGTGGCTTCCACCGTTTATGGCAGTTATCAATACCTCGACGCGCTACGCGAAAATGGAGGTGAACCCCAATGGCTTGGCGTCGAATGCTGCGTCTTTCATAAATCGTGGACGAAGAAATCCTGTGGAGGCCAATCCCATCGCTTTTTCGTTGACGATACCTTGCTCACGCAGGCGGCACTGAGAGAAGGTATGGGCGTATCCATCTTGCCATGTTTCATGGGAGACCCCGACCCGTCCCTGGAACGCTTCTGCGATCCCGACCCGGAATGGAACCTGGGTATGTGGTTGTTGCTTCATCCGGACTTGAAACGAACGGCTCGCGTGCTGGCATTTCGCGATCACATGCTGGACGCGATAAAGGCAAAGACCGACCTGTTCGAAGGGCGTTTGACGTATTGATTCATAAAGATAAATCGCCAGTGACAATTTCGTGATGTAGGTCCGGGTATCGGAGGCCCGGGAAATGCCAGGGGACCGCTTGTCAGCGGATGCGCCTTGCAGTATTGCACCCTTGTACGTCTGGTGGGCTCCAGTAGAAACATCGAGCGATACAACGACAGCGTACGCCTTTCAGCACCCTGCCTTGTAGCGCAGATCCAGCGTATAGGGATGATCCCCCGCGGGCTCCTCCGGAGGCGCGTCGACGGTTCCCGAGCTGTGGCCCGTGTCGCGGAAGCGGGCGATGCGCCGACTCTCGGCCTCGTAGCTGTTTACCGGGAAGCGGTCTTCGCTGCGCCCGCCGGGGTGGGAGACGTGGTAGGTGCAGCCGCCCAGGCTCAATCTGTTCCAGGTGTCGATGACCTCGAAGATCAGAGGATTGTGGCTGGGTATGGTCGGGTGCAGTCCGGACGGCGGGCTCCAGGCCTTGAAGCGTATGCCGGCTACGTACTCGCCCTTGCGGCCGGTGGGGCGCAGGGGTACGCGGCGGCCGTTGCAGGCCAGGACATGCCGCTGGTCGATCATGCCGTTGACCTTGACCTGCATCCGCTCGACTGAGCTGTCGACGAAGCGGGCCGTACCCTGGGCGGTGACCTCCTCACCGAGGACGTTCCAGGGCTCGATGGCGGTGCGCAACTCCATGTCGATGCCATTGTCCGTGACCAGGTCGCCATAGTGGGGGAAGCGGAACTCGAAGAAGGGATCGAACCAGGCCATCTCGAAGGGATACCCCGCCCGCTGCAGGTCGCAGATCACGTCATGGAAGTCGCTACGGACGAAGTGGGGCAACAGAAAACGGTCGTGCAGCTCAGTGCCCCAGCGCACGGGACGCCGGGTGTAGGGGGTCTGCCAGAAGCGCGCGACCATGGAACGAAGCAGAAGCATCTGCGCCAGGCCCATGCGGGCGTGGGGTGGCATCTCGAAGGCGCGAAACTCCACTAGGCCCTGGCGGCCCGACGCTGTGTCAGGTGAGTAGAGCTTGTCGATGCAGAACTCGGTGCGGTGAGTGTTGCCGGTGATGTCCGCCAGCAGGTTCCTGAGCACGCGGTCGACGATCCAGGGTTGGGGGACCTCTCCGCGGGGCATCTGCTGGAAGGCGATCTCGAGATTGTAGAGGGCGTCGTCCCTGGCCTCGTCCACGCGCGGGGCCTGGCTGGTGGGGCCGATAAACATCCCCGAGAACAGGTAGGACAGGCTGGGGTGGTTCTGCCAGTAGCAGATCAGGCTCTGCACCAGATCAGGCTTGCGCAGCAGCGGGCTGTCGGCCGGCGAAGGACCACCGAGCGTAACGTGATTGCCGCCGCCCGTACCCGTGTGGCGCCCGTCGAGCATGAATTTCTCGGTGCCGAGCCGCGACAGGCGAGCCTCTTCGTAAAGAATGTTCGTGTCCCGGACCATCTGGTCCCAGGTTTCCGACGGGTGGATGTTGACCTCGATGACGCCCGGATCCGGGGTAACCGCGAGCTTTTGCAGCCGGTGATCCCTGGGTGGCTCGTAGCCCTCGATAATGATTTTGGTTCCTAGCTGGTCTGCGGTGGCCTCGATGCAGGCCACCAGTTCGAGCCAGTGCTCCAGATGGGTCAGGGGCGGCATGAAGCAGTAAAGACGGCCCCCCCTGGGCTCGATGCAGAGCGCGGTGCGCACCCGATCAGCAGGCCACTCGGCTTGCAGCTCGTCGGGCAGCGGATTCTGGTCGCTTCGGGCGTGGAAAGCGTCCGCCGGCGGTGCGGCGCGGCCGTAGCGGTAGCCGGTTGCGGCCGGGTCCATCCCCTGCTCGCGGATGCGTTGGGGAGCCTGGTCGGGCCGGGTAATGCGTCCGTATCGTCGCGCGATCTCGTCGTATGCGGCGTGCAGGGGCTCGCGGGGCTCGAAGGGATTGCGCTCGTGCTCGGGCTCGATCCCGCCTTCGGGTACGTGGGGCAGGGCGTCGAGCGGCAGACGCAGGCCCATAGGTGAGTCGCCTGGGATTAGAAACAGACTGCCGTCGCGAAAGCCCCAGCGGCCGCTCTGCCAAGAGCCCCGCGGGTGCAGGCCAGCCCAGCGTAAGGGCAGCACATAGCCTGCGACCTCATTGATGCCCTTCTGAAACAGGCGGGCGATGCGCTTGCGCTCTATGGGGTCCTTGAGCTTGTTGTCCAAGGGATCCACGTTGGCGGGCAGGCGTGCCTCTTTCCACAAATAGTAGAAGACGTCCTCGAACGCGGGTAGGGCGTCGTCGGGGACCACCCCCAGATTCTCGGCAAGGGAGCGGATGAAGAGTTGTGCATCCGCGGCCGTGCTGCCGTAACTTTCCGCCTCGTTGCCGAACAGCTCCGGATTGTGCCATACGGGCTCTCCATCTTTGCGCCAGAAGCAGGACAGGGCCCAACGGGGAAGCTGCTCACCCGGATACCATTTTCCCTGGCCGATGTGCAGCAAACCACCGGGGGCGAAACGGTCCTTGAGCCTTGATAAGAGGTTCTCGGCCAAGGGTTTTTTGGTCGGACCCAGCGCGGCTGTGTTCCACTCCTCCCCGTCCATGTCGTCGATGGAAACGAAGGTGGGCTCCCCACCCATGGTCAGGCGCACGTCGTTCGCCACCAAGTCCAGGTCGACGCGGCGGCCCAGGTCCTGGATCGCTTGCCATTGCGAATCCGTGTAGGGTTTCGTAACCCGCGGGTCTTCGTGGATCCGCCGGACTCGGTTGTGGAAGTAAAAGCTGGTTTCACACTTGTCGGTGGCGCCGGTGATGGGGGCGGCGCTCACAGGGTCCGGGGTGCATGCGAGTGGAATGTGGCCCTCGCCGGCGAACAGCCCGGAGGTGGGATCCAAACCGATCCAGCCGGCCCCGGGCACATAGACCTCGGCCCAGGCGTGCAGGTCGGTGAAGTCATTCGCTGGCCCGCTGGGACCGTCCAGGGATTTGACGTCGGCCGTGAGCTGGATCAGGTAGCCGGAGACGAAACGGGTGGCAAAGCCGAGATGACGCAGGATCTGCACCAGCAGCCAACCGGTGTCGCGGCAGGACCCCTTGCGCAGCTGCAAGGTCTCCTCGCAGGTCTGGATGCCGGGCTCCATACGCACTACATAGCCGATGTGCTCCTGCAGTTGCTTGTTGAGGTCGACCAGGAAGTAGACGGTTTCTCTCGGGGTGCGGTCGACGGTTCCCAACCAGTCGCGCAGCAGTGGGCCTTCTTCCTTGATCTCGAGGTAGGGTGCCAACTCCTTGCGCAACTGGTCGTCGTAGCCGAACGGATAGTCGTAGGCGTACTCCTCGACGAAGAAGTCGAAGGGATTGATAGTGATGATCTCAGCGACCAGGTCGACCTGTACCGCAAGCGAGCGCGTCTTCTCCGGGAAGACCAGTCGGGCGAGGTAGTTGCCGAACGGATCCTGCTGCCAATTGATGAAGTGCTCTTCCGGCTCGATCTTGAGCGAGTAGCCCAGGACCGGGGTGCGGCTATGGGCGGCGGGTCGAAGCCGCACGATGTGAGGCGAAAGGCTCACGGACCGGTCGAAGTGATATTCGGTTCTGTGGTCGATGGCGACTTTGATCGACATGGTTTACGGGTCTGCGCAGGATGAGTGAAACGGCGAAAAAAACTAGTATATCGCCGAGCCAAGAACTACTGAGACATCTCGTGGGCGACGACGTTTTGTAGCTGCGAATTCGCGTTCATTCGGGGCTTCCTTGTGCGCGTGATTCTCAGTCCGCGTTAGATGCCGTTGCCGGAGGCGGCAGGAACCAGGTTCCCGACAGCTCTTGGTGCAGCTCGGAGATGGTCACCTGGAGCTCGTCTATGAAGGCGTGAAGGGACTCTTGGTCGAGCCCGCCGATATCGGGGGAGGTCAGGGACCGCTTCAGGCGCCCGATCACGCGCATGGATGACGCGTTGCGGGGTAGTAGTGAGATTCCGGCCTCGACCTGGTTGATGCAGTAGTAGACGGCTCGCGGGAAGGCGGTGTCCTGTAGGACGAAGCGGACCACCGCGGAGCGCTGAACTCTCGGCTGCTGGCTTCGCCGGTACATCTGATAGGCCGAGATGGAGTTGAGCACGGCCATCCAGCGGGTGCTCGCGAAGGGCTCCAGATCCGGACCGTCCTCGTGCAGCAGGTCCGCGGAGCTGACGTCGAGGATACGGGTGGTCATGTCGGCGCGCTCGATGTTGTAGCCCAGGCGCAGAAATTGGTAACCCTGGTCCCGGTTCATGGTTCCGGAGACCTTTCCGGCAATGGTCTGACAACGCAGTACGATCTGTTTCAAAAAGGGATGGCGTCCGCGCTTGGTCAGTCCTTCCTGCATGTGCTCGCCCCCGAAGAAGTACAGGGCGTTGATCTGCTCCCAGACCTCGCGCGGTACGATGTCCCGAATAGTACGGCAGTTTTCACGGGCACTTTGCAGCGACTCGAGGATGGAATCGGGATTGTCCTTGGCGCCGATCATGAAGCGCAGCACGGCGCGCTCGCCGTACTCGTCATGGCGCTTGCGATAGATCTCGTCGCAACCGGCTATCGCGATAAGCGGACCCCACCCCTGGCGCATCCCCTTCGGCAGGTCCAGCATCAGGTTGGTTGCCGCCGAGATCAGTCGCGCCGTGTTTTCCACACGTTCGATATAGCGTGCCATCCAGTAGATATTCTCGGCCACACGCGAGAGCATGGATCAGACCTCCTCGTCGACGTCGACAATCCATGTATCCTTGCTCCCGCCCCCTTGCGAGGAGTTAACCACGAGCGAACCCTTGCGCAACGCCACCCGCGTCAGACCGCCGGTGGTAACCTGCTGCTTATCCGAGGATAGTATGAAGGGGCGCAGGTCGACGTGCCTGGGTTCCAACCTGCTTCCTACCACAGTGGGGACAGTCGACAGCTTCAGCGTCGGCTGGGCTATGTAGTTGCGTGGGTCCTTCCGGATCAGGGCAGCGAATTTCTCGTGCTCCGCTTTGGTCGCATAGGGTCCGATCAGCATGCCGTAGCCGCCGGACTCGTTGGCTGGCTTGATTACCAGTTCGTGGATGTGGTCCAGAACATACGCGCGTTCGTCCTCGTAGAGGCAGCGCCAAGTGGGTACATTGGGGATCTTGGCTTCCTCGTCCAGGTAGTATTTGATGATCTCTGGAACGAAGGCGTAGACGACCTTGTCGTCGGCGACGCCGGATCCGGGCGAGTTGGCCATGGCCACGTTCCCGGCTTTCCAGGCCCGCAGCAGTCCAGGTACACCCAGGGCGGAGTCGGGCCGAAACGCCTCCGGGTCCAGGAAGAGGTCATCGATACGCCGGTAGATGACATCCACCCGCTCTGGTCCGTCGACCGTGTGCATGTAAACGCAGTCGTCGTCCTCCACTACCAGGTCCCGGCCCTCAACCAGCTCGCAGCCCATCTGCCGAGCGAGATAGGCATGCTCGAAGTAGGCCGAGTTGTAGATTCCAGGAGTCAAGACCACTACCTCCGGATAGTCCGCGGGTCGCGGTGACAGGGCGCATAGGGTGTCGAAGAGCTGCGACGGGTAATCGTCCACCGGCAGCGGGGCATAATCGTCGAACAGCTCGGGGAAGACCCGTTTGGTCACGAGCCGGTTCTCCAACATATAAGAGACGCCGGAGGGTACCCGCAGATTGTCCTCCAGGACGTACAGGGTGCCCTCGGCGTCACGTACCAGGTCGGAGCCGCAGATGTGGGCCCAAATTCCCAACGGCGGATCGATGCCGATGCATTGGGGACGGAAATTGACCGAATCCTCGAGGACTTCGCGGGGAAAGACGCCGTCCGCGATGATCTTCTGCTCGTGGTACAGGTCGTCGATGAACAGGTTCAGGGCATGAACGCGTTGGCTCAGTCCGGCTTGGACCCGCTCCCACTCTGGCCTGGGAATAACCCGGGGTATGATATCGAATGGCCAGGTGCGGTCGATGGATCCCTCCTCGTCGCTATAGACGGTGAAGCTGATGCCCATTTCCTTGATAGCCAGGTCAGCGGCTGCCTGGCGCTCGGCCAGCTCGTCCGTGTCGAGCTCCGCGAGAGCAGCTGCAAGATCGCTAGTCCAAGGCCAGGCCGACCCCTTGGCGTCGATCAGCTCGTCGTGGCAGCCTGTTGTCTCGTATTCTTTCCAGTCAATCGGCATCGAAGTTAGGAGTCCGAACCCCATAAGGCGGCGACTTCCTGGCCGACATGCACGGATCGTGCACGAAAATTCCGTATGTCCAGGCTCGCTTGTCGTTGGACAGGCAACGGCGTTCGGGCTGTACGAAAGTGCGTCCGACCGTACAGGCGTCTCGGAATCCGACCGGCCGAGACAGGTATCTGGTTTTCCGGACCCCTCGGAGCTGGTCGTAGTGCGACAAAGGATAGGTCGCGAATGCCCCTTTTTCGGGCGTGAGCGCGGGGGGTGCACCAGATCGGGGCGAAGTCACGTGGTCTTGGCTGGAATTCCAGGCACGCTGGAGAGACTCTCCCTGGGGACGCTCGGCCGGTAACCAGCTAAGTGCTTGCGCGGCAATCAAAATAGCTCTGGTGGAATGTGAAGCTGACCCCGGCCGTTCGAGGTCTGAGGTGCGGGCTCGATTTTTGCTGGAGCTTAGGGTACTTGCTGACTGACGGAGGCGTAACGAGCGGCTTGCTGTGCTAAGACAATCCTGGTTTCACTCTCACACTCAGATCACCCCACCGCCCGAGGTTGTTGCCTACGACGAGTTTTTCCAGGACGATTTTCGCCCGCGGCCCCACTATGCTCGCATGTGGGACCACATCCGGCACGCCGGACTTCACCTTCTGGACGCTAAGTCACGCGAAGCGTGCATGACGCTTCGTGCGGAAGGCGTCGCCTTTTCGCGTTACTCGACTCAATCCGAGGGTATCGGGCGCGTTTGGCCCTTCGATATTGTGCCGCGCATCATCACCGCCGGCGAATGGCGGCTCATCGAGGCAGGTCTAAAGCAGCGGGTACGAGCCTTGAATCTGTTCTTGAGGGATATCTACGGTCGCCAGAACATTCTGAAGGACGGTGTCGTTCCGCCCGAGTTGATCTACAACGGGAAGGATTTCCGACGTGAGATCATGGACATCAGCCCGCCCCAGGATATTTATATTCCTATCAGCGGTATCGACCTCGTTCGCGACGAGGAGGGACGTTATCTGGTTCTCGAGGACAATCTCCGTATGCCCTCTGGGATGTCCTGCATGATCGAGAATCGGATAATTGAGCGGCGCATCCTGCCCGAGCTCTTCTCGAATTACCGAGTGCGGCGAGTCGAGCATTATCCCGACCTTCTGCTCGAGTCCCTGCGCTTCCTTTCCCCACGCGGGGAGGGCCAGGCTGCCGTGGTGCTCTTGACACCAGGTGGTTTCGATTCCGCCTGTTTCGAGCACACCTTCCTTGCCAAGGAGATGGGCGTCGAATTGGCCGAAGGACGGGACCTCGTGTGCAAGAATGACAAGGTCTACCTAAAGACCAAGCGTGGGTTGCGGCAGGTGGATGTCGTCTACCGTTGCGTCGACGACGACTTTCTCGATCCGCTGGAGCTCAACGCGGAGACCGTGCTCGGCGTCGCCGGAATCGTCAACGCCTGGCGCTCCGGAAACGTGGCCGTCGTCAATGCCCCGGGCGTCGGCATTGCCGACGACAAGGCGGTGTATGCGCATGTCGCGGATATCATCCGTTACTACCTGGGCGAGGCGCCGATATTGGCGAACGTAGAGACCTACGAGATGACGGTCGATCAGGACCAGGAATATGTACTCGAAAATCTCGAGCGAATGGTCGTCAAGGCGGTTGCCGGGTCCGGGGACGGTAGGGTTCTGATGGGACCGACGTCCACGCCGGCACAAAGAACCCAGCTCGAAAAGAAGATCAGGGAGAATCCACGCAATTACATTGCCCAGCCCGTCGTTCAGCTATCCCGCCACCTTTGTTGTCTGGATGGGGAGCTGGAGTCCCGGCACATGGACCTACGTCCCTATGTCATTTTCGGACGCGACATCGAGGTGGTACCGGGCGGCTTGACCCGTGTGGCCACCAATAAGGGCTGGCCGGTTGTCAACTCGTCGCGCGGTGGCGGAAGCAAGGATACCTGGGTCCTGGCGGACTGAGCGATGCAGCACGCCGAGCGGGTTCGGCGCGTGTTGGATGGCAAGGAACCCCGAGGTACGGGTCCTACCGGAGACGCTGGCATCGTAAAAAACTCAGTAGGTAAGCGGAAAATATTCCCAGTCATTCACCACACCGACGGGCGCAGCTAGGGCAATCGATCTTCATATCGCGCCGGCGCAGCCGCAGGCAGTGGCGGGCGTTGATCGCTCATTGATGCTGCTCACCGGCATGCGTTCTGAGCCCCGCGGTACCTGTTGCGGTTCGGCTGGTCATTCCAAGAGCAGGGAATTTGGCGTAGGATCCGGAGCCACTGCATCTGATGATGAGGTGGATCTTGGCGGACTGGAATATGCTCACATTGGTCGGGGTGGACAGGCCCGGCATTGTCGCGTGTGTCACACGCGCCATCTACGAAGCCGGCGGCAGTCTGGGCGAGGCATCGATGATTCGCCTCGGCGGCAACTTCACCATCATGATGATGGTCTCGACGGATGGGCGCCAAGTCGGCTTGGAGCGCGCGGTGTCGTCGGTGGCCGCCGAGATGGGATTGCGTTTTCATATCGACCCGGTCGAGGGGGGATTGCACCGGCATTTGGTGCCCAATGTTCAGGTCCGTGTGACCGGGGCAGACCGTTCCGGAATCGTAGCTGAGGTTACCGGTGCCCTGGCAGAAGAGGGCTTTAATATTCTGGAGCTCGAATCGGATGTGGCAGGGAATGAGGAACGCCCCGTCTACATCATGAACATTCAGGGCTACTCCGATCAAACCATCGAGTCTCTGCAGGCATCCGTGGAGCGACTGACGCGGGAGGGGATCGCGGTCGACATAACGTCCGTGGAGACCCTGATCGGGTGATCGGCGGATGGCGGTGCTGGACATACTGACCCTTCCAGACGAGCGCCTGCGCCAGGTGTCCGAGCCGGTTCAAGTCTTCGACGGTGAGTTGCAGCGCTTTATCGACGACCTGGAGGAGACCCGGCGTGCCGGACCGGCGGCGGTCGGCATTGCGGCACCTCAGGTCGGCCGTTTCCAGCGCATCGTCATATTGGATGTTTCGAAAAAAAAGAACATACCCAATCATGGCCACCTGGTTCTCGTGAATCCCGAGATCACCCATTGGGAGGGTTTCGAGATCGGCCGCGAGGGTTGCCTCTCAGTTCCGGACTACACGGGAAACGTGGTTCGCGCCACGCGGTTGCGTCTCCAATCCCGGGATCGGGAGGGCGCGACTTTGGACCTCGAGATGGAGGGTTTCGAGGCGCGCGCGGCGCAACACGAGCTCGATCACCTCGACGGCCTGCTGTTCGTCGATCGCGTCGTCAGTCGCCGCACGGATCTGTTTCGCCGCAAGGTTTATCAGTAACTCGTTGAAATCCCGAGCGTCAGCAACTACTCTTCAATCGTGGAAAGAGTGGGCAAAAGGGTTGTCATCGCGTCACAGACCAACCGCCGGTAGGGTGTTTGGAAGGTCCATGGCGGGTCGTTCGATCCTTGTTTCCTGGAGGAAACTCAGGCGGTTGCCTGTTGTCTCATTCTAGTTGTTGCCTCGTCTATGTTGAGAGTGCTCCTTTATGAGACAGCGTCTGATCTCTTTCCTCATCGCCTTGGTACTGGCGTCGTCCGCCGGAATTGTCGCTGCCAAGAGCAAAGATATTCCTGTCTCGAGTCTGGTTCCTACGCATCGCCAGCAAAGGACCACAATCGTCATCAACCAGGCATTGGAGCGTTTCCATTACCGCGATATCTCCCTGAACGACGAATTCGCCGAGCAGATCTTCGAGAAGTATGTGGAGGCGCTGGACCCGAACCGATCCTTTTTCCTTCAGCGGGATTTCGATCGCTTCAAGCGTAATGTACGCCGTCTGGACGACGATCTGTCCAGGGGCAAGCTCGACACCGCCTTCGAGATCTTCCGCCTCTATCGTCAGCGTGTCGATGAGCGGGTCAGGTACGCCCTGTCGCTCCTGGACGAGGGGTTCGATTTCGACCGCAAGGAGAGCTATCGCTTTGATCGCTCGGAGGCCGACCGCGCAAGGACGCGCGCTGAGCTTGACGAAATCTGGCGCAAGCGGGTAAAGAACGATTGGCTTGGGTTGCGCCTTTCGAAAAAAGAAGAAAGTGAGATTCCGGGGCTCCTGCGCAAACGCTACGAAGGACTTGCTCGTCGCGTCAGGCAATTCGACAGCGACGATGTCTTCCATGCATTCGTCAATGCCTACACTCAGAGCCTGGAGCCCCACACGAGCTACATGTCGCCGAGCACGTCGGAGAATTTCGACATCAGCATGCGGCTCTCTCTCGAAGGTATAGGGGCGGTTCTGCGCGGTGATAACGAGTACACGGTTGTGCAAAGCACCATCCCGGGTGGGCCGGCACAGCAAAGCGGCCAGATTTCCGGCGGCGATCGCATCGTCGGCGTCGCACAGGGGCTGGACGGGACTATGGAGGACGTTATTGGTTGGCGCCTGCAGGATGTGGTGGATAAGATCCGTGGTCCCAAGGGTTCGGTCGTGCGCTTGCAGATCCTGCCGAAATCCGCCGGATCGGACGGCAAGACGCGTGAGATTTCCATCGTGCGCAACGAGATAAAGCTCGAAGACCAGGCCGCCAAGAGTTATTTGATCGATGACATGGACAGCGCGCCGGGGATACGTATCGGCGTTATCGAGATTCCGGCCTTCTATCGGGATTTCCGCGCAGAATCCAAGGGGAACAAAGACTTTCGCAGCACCACGCGGGATGTGAGGAACCTGATCCAGAAGCTCCAGAAACAAGGTGTCAGTGGCATCGTGGTGGATCTGCGCGGTAACGGGGGCGGCTCGCTTACCGAAGCGACCGAACTGACGGGGCTTTTTATCGATGAGGGTCCGGTGGTGCAGGTGAAGGACTCATTCGGCAAGGTCGAGGTAGAGACGGATCCCGATCCTGGAATCGTCTATAAGGGGCCACTGGCGGTGCTCGTCGACCGCAACAGTGCGTCCGCCTCGGAGATTTTCGCCGGCGCGATGCAGGACTACGGCCGCGGAATCATCATCGGGGAGCCTACGTTCGGCAAGGGCACGGTTCAAACCCTGATCGATCTCAATCGTTTCGTACCCAATCAGGACGACGACCTCGGACGCCTGCGCCTAACGATGGCGGAGTTTTTCCGCGTGAGCGGTGGCAGCACGCAGTTGCGTGGTGTGGTGCCCGAAATTATATTCCCGACGGCGCTGGACTTTAACGATCACGGAGAGCGCGCCCTCGACAATCCCTTGCCATGGGCCGAGATTGCCCCGGCGAATTATGTGCGGGCCTCCCTGAACGGAGGTGTGGAATCGCTTAGACAACGTTCCGACAAGCGAATCCGCCGCGACGCAGGGTTTGACATGCTGACCGCTCGGGAGCAGGTGCTGCGAGAAGTGGAGGATCAGACAATCGTATCACTCCAGGAGAAGGACAGGCGCCTCGAGTCGGAACGACGCGAGCGTGTTCTCAAGGATCAGCGCGATGCGTTTTTGCGGGCAAACGGCGTTGACCCGGTAGACGAAGACGCCGACGACGTGGATCAGGATGCCTTGGAGAAGCAGCAGGAGATCATTGCACGTATTCAGGTCGGGGAGGCGGCCCGAATACTCGCCGACTCGATCCGCTACGGCTCCCCCAGTCGTCCCCGCGCGGTGATGCGCGACTGATCTACCCCCAAGTCCGGCGGCCGAAAAGACAAACACGGGCGGGTGACCAAGCCCATCACTGCGATGGGCATTGATGCGCCTCGCCCTCGACCTCGCCGATTATCCCCACCACTACCTTAGATCATACTGTCTTGGAGCCGACCGACTAGGACGGTATAGGGAGCCCTTCGGTGAACGACAGCTACACCAAGTACGATCGGCGGGTGTCCCGACTCGCGCGGGCGGCGCTCGACGGGTGTCTGCAGCAGAATCTCGTCGGATTGGAGAAGGAGAGTCTACGCGTGTCCCCGGCGGGGACCATCGCCACCACTCCCCATCCACGGGCGTTTGGATCGGCATTGGCACATCCATACATCACCACGGATTTTTCCGATGCCCTGCTGGAAACCATTACGCCGGCCATGGCGGACAAGCATGGAATGCTGGGATTTCTGTACGATTTGCATGTCTTCGTGCATCGCCATCTGGGTGACGAGCTGTTATGGGCGACGAGCATGCCTTGCCTGTTGGAGGGAGCAGACAGCATCCCGTTGGCGAGATACGGTTCCTCCAACGCCGCGCGCATGAAGACGGTGTACCGGCGAGGGCTGGGCAACCGTTACGGGCGCGTCATGCAGGTTATCGCGGGCGTTCATTACAATTTTTCGTTTTCCGATGCCTTTTGGCCCTTGTATCGGGAGTTGGAAGGTGACAGCTCTGGCCCGGGAATCTTTCGTTCCGACGCCTATATGGCGTTGACCCGAAATCTGCAGCGCTTCGGTTGGCTCATCCCTTATCTCTTCGGAGCGTCGCCGGCGGTCTGTAAGACCTTTGTACAGGGCCGGCAAGTGGATCTAAAGGAGCTGGACCAAAGTACCTATTACTACCCCTACGCGACATCTCTGCGTATGGGCGACATCGGCTATCAGAATAGCCAGACCGCCGGTACCGGTATGAAGGCGAGCTATGACAGCCTGGATGCCTACATTCGAAGTCTGACCTGGGCCATCGAGACCCCCTGTCCGGATTACGAGACGATCGGCGTCAAGATCGGCGAGCGTTACGAGCAGCTCAGCGCCAACGTGCTACAGATCGAAAACGAATACTACAGCACCGTACGTCCGAAACAGCTTACCGAGTGGATGGAAAAGCCGAGCCTTGCCCTGCGCCGCCGGGGAGTTCGCTATGTGGAGCTGCGCTCGCTCGACGTGAACGCCTTCCATCCGCTCGGCGTGGCGGAGGAGCAGCTCCACTTCCTGGATGCCTTCATGCTCTTTTGCCTGCTTGTCGGGAGTCCCCGCATCGATGCGGGGGAACGCAAGGCCATTGACGAGAATCTGCTCTTGGCTGCGCACCATGGGAGAGACCCTCTACTGGATTTGAACCGCAATCGAAGTGCTATCCGGCTGCGCCTCTGGGCCGAGGAGCTGCTGGACGCCATGTTTGTGGCAGCGGAGCTCATGGACGGAGGTAGTGACGGACCCAGCGCCGAAAGCCTGCGCCGGCAGCAGGAGAAGGTGCGGAATCCAGAGCTTACACCCTCGGCGATGATGCTGGCAGAGATGAGCACCAACGCGGAGAGCTTTTTCGACTATGCGCGTCGTACCTCGGAGCAGTACCGTGACCAATTTCTCGGCGCATCGCTCGAGACGCAACGAGCGGCCTTGTTCGAGCGTCTGAGCCGGGAATCCCAAGAGCGGCAACAGGAGTTGGAGCGGTCCGACGACGTGAGCTTCGATGAGTTTCTCGAGCGCTACTTCGCGCAGCCTGCGCAGGTGGCGGGTATCGGAGAATACACCGGTGCGGAGGACCCGAGCGCAGGGTTTGGAGGTAGTGGAGGTTAAGTCGGTATTTTACCTCGGCCAAGCCGATCAGCCCGGGGTTTGCTCGCAAAATCTTCCGATTGGCTCGCCCATGCGCAGACTATCGCCGGGTTTCAGCCTTGGATCCCACGCGACCTTTCCCGGACCGAAGAGCAGAATGACCGTGGAGCCCATATTGAAGCGTCCCATCTCCGCACCCTTGTCCAAACGGATTGACGCCTTCCCCGCGTAGGTTTGCCTGGGCTTGCGGCGATTTTCCGGCGTGACGCGTCCCGCCCAGACCGTCTCCATACTGCCGACGAATATGGCGCCCACCAGGATCAGGGCCATGGGGCCTGACTCCGACTCGAAAAGGCACAGAAGGCGTTCGTTGCGACCGAAAAGCCGTGGAACCAGAGCTGTGGTGATCGGACTGACACTGAAGAGTCGGCCGGGGACATGGACCATCTCGCTCAGGGTACCGCCGACGGGCATGTGTATCCGATGGTAGTCGCGGGGTGAGAGATAGATGGTGGCAAACAATCCGCCGTCGAGTTGTTTCTCCCAGTCCCCAGGTCCACCAAGCAGCTCCGAGAGCGAGTAGTCATGTCCCTTGGCCTGGACGATACGGCCGCCATCGATGGTGCCGAGCTGGCTCAGGGTCCCGTCCACAGGGCAGATCACAGCGTCCTTTTGCTTACTGATGGGGCGGGCGTCCTCGCGCAGAGAACGGGTGAAGAAGGCGTTGAAGCACGAGTAAGCCCTGGGGCCGCTCTCCCGTGCCTCGGTCATGTCGACTCGAAAGTGGTAAATGAAGGTGCGAATGAGCAGGTCCTTGAAGGGACGCCAGCGGATTCTTGTCGCGCGAAGCACGAGAGAGGAGAGGAGGTGGTGGGGTAACAGGTACTGCATGCCCACGAAGAGGCGGTGGTACCAGCGTGGAGGTGTATCAGTCATTAGCGCGAAGGTCGCGTCGAGTGCGCTCCAGGTTGCTCTCTGCCTCGGGGACAGGGCCGGGATGAGCGGTGGGTTCGTGTCCGCCGCTTGCCGTTTCCGGTGAGGCGTCGAAGCTTTGGCCGTCGGCGGGGTACAGGGAGTCGATGTGGCTGGCTAAGGCTACCAGGTCAGAGGCGATCGACGCAGGTGCTTGGGCGCTTGGAAAGACGGCCAACAACCGGCCCGAGGGACCAATCAAATAGAAGGGGATCCCATCGGTTCCTGTTCCAGTCGCCTCTTGCGACGGTGCCCCGAGAGCTTCACGCAGACGCTGTATCTCACCAGACTCGCCGGATAGGAGCTTGAGCGCCGGAGACAAGCGCTCGAAATCCCGTGCCAGGTGCGGATCCTGTCGCTGGGAGGCAAGCACGAGCAAGAGCTTCTCTTGGAGGCCGGGAGCGCTCGCCAAGCGGTTGCGTACCTCGATCATACGCGTTACCGCGAGATGGCCCGGGGCCAGGCTTGGATCGACAAAGGTCAGAAGCGTCCAGTGCTCAACGAAATGCTCGGCGATGAAGGGCTGATGATCGGCTGCATCTCGGAGCTCGAACCCGGGAAGCGCAGGGGCCGGTCGGATCAGCACGCCCTCGATGACGGGGTGCGTCGAATCCGGGCGCTTGAATTGGTTACCCCAGTAATAGGCGGCGAGGAAGAGGCCGATGGTCGCGGCGGCCATAACCAGCCGCATCAGGGGATTTCCACGCCGATCAGGGCCCGGCACTGCGTGAATCCCGGGCGGCGGACCCGCCGTTACCGCAAACAGGGCAATGGGGGTCGGCAGTGAGTCGGACGTCGCGAAACTCCATAGTCATCGCATCCATTAGCAGCAGGCGACCGATCAGGGGGTCGCCGGCGCCGGTCAGGACCTTGAGCGTCTCGGTGGCCTGGATGCTGCCGATAATGCCCACAATCGGGGCAAGCACGCCATTGGCGGAGCAGGTCTCGTCGAGGTTCCCCTCGCGTGGAAACAGGCACTGGTAGCAAGGCCCACCGGACTTGCCGGAGAAAACAGCCACTTGGCCCTCGGTGCGTATGGCGGCGCCGGAGATCAGCGGCACACCGGCCTCGAAGCATGCTTGGTTGACCGCGAAACGGGTGGCGAAGTTGTCGCAGCCATCCACCACCGCGTCTACCTCGGAAATCAGGGCGGGCAAGCTGTCCTCGTTGACGCTGCCCTTGAATCCTTTGACCTCGATCTGCGGATTGAGGGCCTTGAGTGCCTGTAGCGCAGAGTCCACCTTCGGCATCCCCAAGCGCTCGCTGGTGTGCAGGATCTGGCGTTGGAGGTTGGATAGATCGACGGCGTCGAAGTCCGCAACCAGGAGGTTCCCGACCCCCGCGGCGGTCAAATACATGGCCACGGGTGAGCCGAGCCCGCCAAGCCCGACCACCAGGACGCGTGCTGCGAGCAGGCGTTCCTGCCCCTCGATGCCCACAGCCGGCAGCATGATCTGGCGGCTATAGCGCAGCAGTTGCTCATCGTTCATAGGGGCTGGTCGTTCCCGTTCCTGATTCAGCGTACAGCGTAGCAGAATCGGCGGTTGTGGTGCCCGGCTTCAGCGAATACTCGGAAATCCCGCCCGAGGGCGCGAAGGGAAATGATGCTTTCGGTTGCTCGATAGTGGGGATCGAGGGAGGGCCGACAATCCATACCTTACGTGTGCGTATCTTCCTGGCCAGACGCCCATTCCATCGGGCTCACCGCGGATTCGCGCGCGTTTGAGAAGCCATTTTACTTCAAAAAAACACGCCTAACTGGAAGCCCCGGGGCTACAAATAACGGCGCCAGTGCTCCGGCTTGTGATCGCGGCACGTGTGATCGCGTTTTTCAAATCGCTGCGCGAATACCTTCCTGGTGCAATTGCTCTCGCCGCGCGGGCAACCGCAGTTGGCGCGCTGGGTTTCTTCCGTGTAATGCCACAAGGCGCTTTTCAGCCGGTACATCAGGTTGCGGTCGAGGTGCAGGCCAAGTGCGTGGATAGCCTCCTCGATCTCGAGCAACGTCGTCTCGAGCACGTCGTAACTGACCTTGAGCGCAACGGCGGAGATAGGCTCCGCGTGCAGTATGCCTTGCAGATCCGCAAGGAACATGGCCGCTGTCCGGGCTTGGTTCTTGTCCGGATGCAACTCACTGAAAGGTATGAACCGATGCTTGACGCGATCGGTGCTTAACATGTCCATACGTACTGTATGCTAATAGAAGATGGGGAATTATCAAGGACAAATCCGTTAGGGTTGTGTTATGCGCCCATCCAAACCATTGTCCTCTCCGTTCCGCGCGATGTCCTGGCACGGAGGTCAATCGGGCAATCGGCCCGTGGTAGCCCGTTCCCGGCCGCTGAGATCGCGATGGGTGAGTATGGCCTTGAAGCTTTGCCGCGCCAGGATTGCCCGCACCGAGCGCCCCTGGTCGAAACCGTGCTCGAGTGCAATGAATCCGGCGGGACGCAACCGAGAGGCCGCCTGTTCGCTCAAGGCTCGAATTGCTTCCAGACCGTCTGGTCCGGCGGCCAGCGCGCTTCGCGGCTCCCACGGCAGATCACCCCGTGAAAGGTGGGAATCATTGTCCGCAATGTAAGGGGGATTGCTGATGACTGCGTGCAGGGACCCCTCGGCGAAGGGCGTCAGCCAGTCGCAGTTGACGACGCCGGTGTTACCGTGGGCGCATTTGCACAGGTTTTCGCGGGCCACGCGGGCGGCCCCCAGGCCGTGGTCGGTCGCGACCAGGGTCCAGGCGGGTCGTTCCGAGGCAAGCGCGGCGGCGACGGCACCACTTCCACAGCCGGCGTCCAGAACCAGGAGCGGGGCATCGGCAGGGAGCTGGTCGAGCGCCAGCTCGACCAAGAGCTCCGTCTCGGGGCGTGGGATCAGGGTATCGGGGGTGACTCGCAGACTCAGGGTCCAGAAGCCCTGATGTCCGCGAATATAGGCGATGGGCTCGCCGGCCAGGCGCCGTCGGAGAAGGGATTTGAATTCTACCAGATCCGATTCCGGGATCTCGGCTTCGGGCCAGGTCAGGAGCTCGGCGCGCGCCTTCCCGGTCGCATCGCAAAGCAGCAACTCCGCCTCCAGGTAAGGTGACGCGTGTGGCAATAGCGCCAGCTTGCTCGCCGCCGCTCGTAAAACCTGTCGAATATTTGATACCTTGTTCGTAGAGCGCTCGGTTTGCAAAGGATCTCACGTATCAGCCAGAGCGGCTAATTGCTCTGCCTGGTACTCCTGGATCAAGGGGTCGATAACCTGGTCCAGATGCCCCGTCATGATCTCCTCGAGCTTGTACAGAGTCAGGTTGATGCGGTGGTCCGTGACTCTGTTCTGGGGAAAGTTGTAGGTACGGATGCGCTCGGAACGGTCACCGCTGCCTACCTGCAGCTTTCGGGACTGGGCCTGCTCGGAGCTCTGCGCTTCCTGGGCGCTGGACAACAGCTTTGCCCGCAGCAGGGACATGGCACGTGCTTTATTCTTGTGCTGTGAGCGCTCGTCCTGACATTCCACCACGATTCCCGACGGCAGATGCGTAATGCGCACCGCCGAGTCGGTCTTGTTAACGTGTTGACCGCCCGCGCCGGAGGCACGGTAAGTGTCGATGCGTAGGTCGTTGGAGCTGATATCCACGTCGTCGATCGCCTCGGCCTCCGGCAGAACCGCCACGGTACAGGCCGAGGTGTGAATGCGCCCCTGGGATTCGGTTTCAGGCACCCGTTGGACGCGATGGGTGCCGGCCTCGAATTTGAGGCGGGAGAAGACGCCGCCGCCGCTGATGCGCAGCACGATCTCCTTGTAACCGCCGAGCTCTCCGGCGCTGTCGCTCATCTGCTCGACCGGCCAGCCGCTGATCTCTGCGAGTCGCAGATACATGCGTGCCAGGTCGGCGGCGAACAGGGCCGCCTCCGCACCGCCGGTTCCGGCGCGGATCTCCAGAAAAACGTTGCGCTGGTCGTGGGGATCAGGTGGCACCAGGAGTCCCATCAGCTTCGGCTCGAGGGCGTCGCGTTCGGTTTCGCCGGCGACCATTTCCTCATGAGCCAGCTCAGCCATCTCGGGGTCCGAGAGCATCTCTTCCGCCCCGGCGATCTCTTCCTCGAGTCGCTGATAGCGCCGGTAACAGGAAACCACGGCCTCTAGTTGGGCGTACTCCCGACCGAGCTCGCGAAACCGCTGCTGGTCCTCTTGGGTCTGCGGATCGGCCAGCAGGGCGGTAACTTCGCCAAAGCGGTCCGAGATTCGCTCCAGTTTACGGCGGATGGATGAATTCACGTAGAAGAGCCCGACTTGTCCTTGAGTTGAAATAGCTCGTTGGCGGCCTCCAGCAGCTCCTCCTGACCCTCTCGCCCGGCTTGCCGCAGGCGTGCGCTGGGCCCGTGAAGAAGCTTGTTGGTGAGGGTATGCGCAAGGAAGCCGACGACCTCCTCAGGGGGCTTGCCGTGCTCCAGCTGGTGCAGAGCCTTGGCGAGCACTTGGTCGCGCAAGCGTTCGGCATGATGGCGGTAGTCCTGGATCAGGGTCACCGCATCGAGGGAACGCAGCCAGCCGAGGAACTCCTCGGTGCTGATCTCGATGATCTCCTCGGCCTGCTCGGCGGCCTCTCGGCGCGAGCGCATTCCCTCCTCGACCACGCCCTGGAGGTCGTCCACGGTGTAGAGATAGACGTCGTCGAGCTCGGCTACCTCCGGCTCGATGTCGCGCGGTACTGCGATGTCCACCATGAAGATGGGCCTGTGCTTGCGTTGCCTGAGGGCCCGTTCCACGGTTCCCTTACCCAGTACGGGTAGCGGGCTGGCGGTGGAGGTGATGAGGATGTCCGCCTTCGGGAGGTGGTTCGCGAGCTCTGTCAGCGCGATGGCAAACCCGCCGAGCTGAGCGGCAAGGCTGTGCGCGCGCTCCACCGTGCGGTTGGCGACGAGGATGCGTCCGACGCCGTGCTGGTGCAGGTGACGTGCCGCCAGCTCGATGGTCTCGCCGGCACCGATCAGCAGGGCTGTCTGATCGCTCAAATCACTGAAGATCTGCCGCGCCAGGCTGACGGCCGCGAAAGCGACCGAGACCGGACTGTTGCCGATTGCGGTATCCGTGCGTACCTGTTTCGCAACCGCGAAGGCGTTCTGGAACAGCCGGCCGAGCAGCTTGCCTGTGGTTCTGCTGTCACAAGCGGCCTGGAAGGCCGCCTTCACTTGGCCGAGGATCTGAGGTTCGCCGAGCACCATGGAATCAAGCCCGCTGGCAACGCGCAAAAGGTGAGCGACCGCGTCGCGGTCGCGTCGACTATAGAGATAGGGCGCGATCCGTTCCGGGTCCAGTCCGTGAAATCGACCCAACCAGTCGGAAACCAAATTTCCGCCACCGGAATTGATGGAGCAGTAGATCTCGGTGCGGTTGCAGGTGGACAGAATCAGCCCCTCGCCGACCGGCGCGAGATCGCAAAGGCTCCTCAGGGCACCCACGAGAATGTCCGGTCCGAAAGCGACGCGTTCTCGCATTTCCACGGGAGCGGTTTTGTGATTGAGTCCGAGTACCAGAATTGCCATGGGTTTTGCTTGACGTGAATATCTTTTCGATTCTTTGGTATTGCCGACCCATATGCAAGTGGAGTCAGTGGGACTCGGGTGATTGACGGAAACCGGTATCGCCGGGTTTTGGACCGGGAACTCCGCGGTTATACTGCGATCAACCCAATAATATGTTTTTGTTTTACGAAACTTCGATGCGAAGCCCATTCAGCTTCTATTTTTCGCTCCTCCTTCTACCCTCCGTAGCTGGGTGCACCGGGCTGTCCCCGAGAGGGGATGTCCAGGTATTTACCGGCCATTTGGTCAAGCAGGAGCATACCGAAGACGCCGTTGCGCCGCCCGCGGCGGAGATGCCGAAGCTCGCGGGACTCACCGAGCTGACGCCGGATCTCATCTATGCCGTTCTCGTCGGTCAGGTCGCCAGACAGCGCGGCGAGCACCAGATGGCTTTTGATCATTTCCTGCAGGCTGCCCAACTGGCGCAGGATCCCGGGTTGGCTGAGCTGGCTGCCAGCGCAGCCCTCACACTCGACGACACCGCGGCGGTTCAACGGGCCGCAGATGCCTGGCTCGAGCTATCCCCAAACTCGATAGGGGCCCACCAATTGGCGGCCTACGCACGGCTCGAAGCAAACGACGTAGCAGCTGCGACCGATCATCTGCGACGTATCATCGCGCTGGCAGCGGAGGAGGGCGAGGACGGGTATGGTCAAGCGGCGCGTTTGGTGTCCAAGTTGAAGCTTCCGGATCGACGTTTGAAGCTCATGGAGACCTTGACGTCCGAGGAGCCTGAGAGCGCGGACGCCTGGTTCGCCAGGGCTATCGTTGCCGCAGGGGCCGATAGGCCCGAGGAAGCGGCGAAAGCAGCGCGGCGCGCACTGGATCTACGACCGGGTTGGAATCAGCCGCGCATCTTTCTGGTCCAGTTGTTGATGAATAGTGGCGATCGCGAGAAGGCGCGGGAGACGCTGGAAGCCTTCGTCACGGAGAGTCCGGACGATCACGGTTTGCGTTTGCTGTACGCCCAACTGCTTGTCGATGAGCAGGAGTTCTCTCGCGCCCGCAACGTGTTCGAGCACATGCTGCGAAACACGCCCAAGGAACCGGACGTACTGTTTGCTTTGGGCGTCCTCTCCCTGCAATTGGAAGATATGGAGGCAGCCCGCGATTATTTTGTTCAGCTGCGTGATACGGGCGGGCGTCAGGATGACTCCGCCTATTATCTCGGACAGGTGGAAGAATTGGCGGACAATCTGGATACGGCCGTGTCCTGGTACCTCAAGGTGGAAGGCGACCAGGCCCTTGATGCGCGGATACGGATTGCACAGATACGCGCGGAGCAGGGAAAGGTGGAGCGCGCGCGAGAGATTCTTCATCAACTTCGGGACCAATGGCCGGAAGATGCTCCGACGATTTTCCTGATCGAGGGTGCAACTCTGGCGGAGGTGAACCGGTTGCGCGAGGCGATGGATGTCTATGACGAGGCATTGGAGGCGTTCCCGGGCAATCCGGATCTCCTCTATGCGCGAGGCCTACACGCCCTTTCGCTGAATCGACTGGACATCATGGAAAGCGATTTCAGGACCATCATCGCCAAGGATCCAAACAACGCTGATGCCCTCAACGCCCTCGGCTACAGCCTGGCAGATCAGACCGACCGCTACACCGAGGCGCTCTCCTACATCGAACGCGCCTTGGCCCTGAAGCCCGAGGAGCCCGCCGTGCTCGATAGCATGGGCTGGGTCCAATTCCGGTTGGGCAAGCCGGAGGAGGCCCTCGAATACCTGCGCAAGGCGCTGGCCGTGATGCCCGACGCCGAGATTGCCGCGCACCTGGGTGAAGTACTCTGGGCCCTGGACCGGCGCGATGAGGCTCGGAGTACCTGGGAGGCTGCCCTGGCCAAAGATCCGGACAACGAATACCTCCAGCGCGTGATTGGCCGCTACAAGTTTACGCGTTCCGACTCCAAACCCTGATGGCCGCGCCCGAGATGGGGTACCCTTGGCCGGCACCGGCCAAGCTCAACCTCATGCTGCGCGTTCTCGGGCGCCGTCCAGATGGCTACCATCGCCTGCAGACCCTGTTCCAGTTCATCAACCAACAGGACCAGCTGTTCTTCGAGCCGCGCCAAGACGGTCGCATTAGGCGCGTCTCGAGCCTTGCAGGAATCCCCGAGGAGTCCGATCTGGTGGTTCGTGCGGCACGCTTGATCCAGGATCGCACCGGATGCCGGAAGGGTGTCGACATAGGGGTGGAGAAGCACCTGCCTATCGGTGGTGGCTTGGGTGGTGGTAGCTCCAACGCGGCGACGACGCTGGTCGCGCTAAATCGGATCTGGGATACGGGCCTCACCAAGCGTGAGTTAATGGGGCTCGGTTTGAGGCTTGGGGCGGACGTCCCGGTTTTCGTTTTCGGACGTGCCGCTTGGGGTGAAGGGGTTGGCGAAGTGCTAACCGCCGTCGATTTGCCTGAGCCTTGGTATCTGGTGTTGGTGCCGGCGTGTGAGGTTTCCACGGGAGCGGTTTTCGCAGATGAGGAGTTGACACGGAATTCGGCTCCGATCAAAATCGAAGACTTCTTTGCGGGCGATGATCGGAACGACTGCATGGCGGTCGTGCGGCGGCGGTACTCGGAGGTTGCAGCCGCCCTGGATTGGCTCGCCGACGTGGGAAGGCCGCGGCTCACCGGAACTGGTGCCTGTGTATTTTGCACATTTGCGACACAATCGCAGGCGCGCGCGGCCTGCTCCAAAGTGTCGCCCTGCTTTTCTGCCTTCGTCGCTCGCGGGATGAATCGCTCGCCTCTCTTGGAGGCGGCTCGGATTTGATCTATTTGGGGCGTCGCCAAGCGGTAAGGCACAGGGTTTTGATCCCTGCATACCCAGGTTCGAATCCTGGCGCCCCAGCCATACGATCGAGCACGTCCGCCGCGGTGCACTAGTCACCAGGCTGCGGTTGCTCTGCGGTTGTGGTTTGGACCAAATTTCCCGGGTTCTGGCTAAGGGTTATCCGGTTTCGGATGCCAAGGGGGACGACGCCGATACGGGGATGGGATTACCCCTGAGCCGCCGCCCTTTGGTCTGATTTTCGCGACCCTTGCCTTGACGGAGAGATCAGTCGTGTCCGCCAATCAAATAATGGTGTTTTCCGGAAACGCCAACTTGCAGCTTTCCGCGGAAATTGCGACCCACCTCAACATCCCGTTGGGAAAGGCCGTCGTGGGCCAGTTCAGCGACGGCGAGGTGATGGCTGAGATTCAGGAGAACGTACGCGGTCGCGATGTCTTCGTCGTTCAGCCAACGGGAGCGCCGACCAACGATAACCTGATGGAGATGCTGGTAATGATCGATGCCCTGCGTTGGGCATCGGCGAAGCGGATCACAGCCGTCATTCCCTATTTCGGCTATGCGCGTCAGGATCGGCGTCCTCGCTCCGCCCGGGTACCTATTACCGCTCGACTTGTCGCCAAGATGCTGGGGCATGCCGGCGCGGATCGCGTCCTCACGATGGATCTGCACGCCGACCAGATACAGGGATTCTTTGATATTCCGGTGGATAACGTGTATTCCTCACCCATCCTCTTGGGTGACATTTGGCGGCAGAAGTACCCCGATCTACTCGTGGTCTCACCCGACGTGGGCGGGGTCGTGCGTGCCCGGGCGTTGGCAAAGCGGTTGGACGATGCGGATCTGGCGATAATCGACAAACGGCGGCCGCGCGCCAACGAAGCCAAGATCATGAACATAATCGGCGACGTTGAAGGCCGGTCCTGTGTGCTGATCGACGATCTGGTGGACACCGCAGGCACCCTGTGCCAGGCGGCAGCGGCGCTCAAGGAGCATGGGGCCACAAAGGTGGTTTCCTATTGCACCCATCCGGTACTCTCCGGGTCGGCGGTTTCGAATATCGCCGAATCTCAGTTGGATGAGCTGGTAGTTACCAACACCGTGCCGCTGCGCCCGGACGCGGCGGCTTGCTCTAAGATCAGGCAGTTGAGCATCGGCGAGCTGCTTGCGGAGACCATGCGCCGTATTTCGAACGAGGAATCCGTCAGTTCGCTATTCGTGGATTGATGGGGCAAGAGAGCGGTTAGCGATCAGCCTTTCGCTAACGGAAAATTGAACTGCGCCGGCGTCCTGGTCGCGGGATGGCGGCGTATCATCGTTGACTCGAACGAGTTGGAGAAAAGAACATGAGCGCGAGCTTCGACATCAATGCGCAACTCCGTCGGGACGCAGGGAAGGGTGCGAGCCGCCGCCTGCGCCGCCGGGGCTTGGTCCCCGCAATCGTCTATGGTGCGGATCGGGGGCCGGAGATGATCAGTCTGCTCCATAACGAGCTGGTTCGGCACTTGGATCGCGAAACATTTTACTCTCAGGTATTGGATCTCAAGGTAGAGGATAAGGTCGAGAAGGTCGTCCTCAAGGATCTGCAGCGCCACCCGTCAAAGCCCTTCGTTCTTCACGTGGATTTTCAGCGCATCAGCGCGCAGGAAAAGATTCGCATGACGATACCGCTGCATTTCCTGAACGAAGAAAGTGTTAAGGGCGTAAAGCTCGGCGGCATGGTTTCCCACAACCTCACCGAGGTCGAGATAGCCTGTCTGCCCAAGGATCTGCCGCAGTTTATCGAGATCGATACACAGGATATGGATATCGGGGATATTGTTCATCTGTCGGAGATTCCGCTGCCTGACGGTGTGACGCTCGCTCATGCGCCCGATCCGGATGTGCCCGTCGTAATCATCCACGGTGCACAGGTCCAGGATGAACAAGCCGCTGCGAGCGAACAGGAGGAAGGTGGCGAGCCCGTCGAGCCGGAGTCCTGAGGAACGAGGGCGGGGGGCTGATAGTAGGGCGATTTCTGCGAACATATCTAGCGAATTGCCAGTCTGTTTGCCCGTCTTTTCTGGTGGGCCGGCTGTCACACGGGCCCGCAATGCTCCTGCCGGTGCGCCTTGAGCGGGAAAGGTATTCCTGCGCAAGCGTGCAGCTTTTAACGAAATCAGCAGCTCGTCTTGTTGTTCCTCGTCGCCAAAAGCGCCGAGCACGGATTAATCACGAACCTGAAGAAGTGCGACATGGCCGAGAAGGGAATAAGGCTCGTTGTGGGCTTAGGCAATCCAGGACTCCAGTATGAGTCCACTCGCCATAACGTGGGCTACTGGTTCGTGGAGCTCTTGGCCGCACGCAACGGCGGTCAGTTTCGCATGGAGAACAAGTTTCATGGCCTGGTCTGCCGGCTCCTCATCGCAGGGCGGGACCTGCGGCTTCTCAAACCGACGACCTTCATGAATCGAAGTGGGCAGTCTCTGGTCTCGGTAGTCCGCTATTTCGATATAGCACCAGAGCAGGTATTGGTCGTGCACGATGAGCTCGACCTGCCGGTCGGGACCCTGCGTCTGAAACAGGGAGGGGGGTATGCCGGGCACAATGGATTGCGAGATATCATCAATGTGCTCGGCACCCGGGAATTCTGGCGCCTGCGGATCGGTATCGATCACCCGGGAGATCGGGGAGAGGTCGTGAATTACGTTCTCGAGCGGGCCCCCAGGGATGACGAAAATCGGATTCGGGGCGCGTTCGACGAAGCCGAATCCTGTCTTGCCGATGTGATTCGGGGCGAGTTCCAACGAGCCATGAACCATCTTCACAGTGGGCGTTAGCGACTGATTGACAAAGCGTAATCGTTCGGTCACAATCGCGAAAAGAGTACATGTATCTCTTGAGCAACGTACTCTTGCCATAACAGGCGCCATGAACCGTCGCTGGTCCAGTCGGGCGCAAGTTAACGTAAGTGTGTCAGTCGGATTGAACTGAAGCTCCATTGTGAAACGAGACTCGCTAAAAGGAAAATGGCGGTTGCGCTCGGTCTATGCGCCTTTCTGGCAGGTCTTTTCGATGAGTCGAATAATCAGACGTTCTGTTTTTGCCACATTAGCGGCATTTGTCGCCATTCCGCTTACTGCATCGGCGACGAACGGTTATGCCCCGCACGGCTGGGGTACCAAGTCGAAGGCCATGGCGGGTGTTGCGACCGCACTGCCGCAGGACACCTTGGTTACCGCCACCAATCCGGCTGGAATGGCGTTTTTGGGCACTAGCCTCGATCTCGGCGTCTCTTTCTTCAGCCCCTCACCCCGGGGATACGAGGCAAATTCCGACTTCAGCGTGGATCCGAGTACGGGGTTTCCGACCGGCCCATTCGTTACTCCGGGCAGGTACGACAGCGACCGCGATTGGTTCCTGATCCCAAGCTTCGGGTACAACCGCGAGTTGGATGATAGGAGCAGCATCGGCATCGCCGTCTTCGGGAACGGCGGGATGAATACCACTTATAGGGATAGGCCGGTGTGGGAGAATTTCGCCGCAGCCCCGAATCAGCTCGGTGTTCCGGATCCATCACTCGCCCCTCCGGGCACGATCGCAAGCCCAACCGGCCTTCTGTTCACGGCGACCAATCCTCCGATGCCCGTGACGGATCCGACCGCGCCGCCACCTCCCGATGGCCCGAACGCAAACCCCGGAGGA
>JAJDOL010000187.1 GCA_022340195.1 Chromatiaceae bacterium | reverse complement strand
GGAGGACGGGTCGTGCGCCATGGCGGCACGACGCTGTGTTTCAGCGGCGAGCTGATCATGCTGCCGGAAAAGGGACTCGGCGTAGCCGTTTTGGCCAACGGCGATGGGTCCCGAAGTATCGTTTCGCGGCTGGCCGAAGAGATACTCTCGCGGGTCTTGGACGCTGTGCCCACACTCCGCTCGGCTGACCTTTTTTTGGATCGAATCGAACGTGACATGGTCCGTCCGGAGACGGCGGCGATAGCGGGCAACTATGCAACGGACTTCGGGATGATCTCCATTCGGCCCAAGGATGCCAAGTTGTGTGCCTGCATTGTCGATGAGACGTTCGATCTGATTCCCTACCCGAACGGTTGGTTCGGCATCGGCAGGGATGACGTGGCTGCACTGCCTCCGGCCTTGAGGCCCATGGGGGAGATGCGTTTTCACACCGAGGAAATCGATGGCAGGGAGGTGGTCGTTGCCGAGAAAGGAGAGCGAAAGGTGGTTATCGGAGAGAAGGTGCCGCCAGCCCCCGTTCCGCAGGTGTGGCTAGAGCGGGTGGGCCGGTACGAGGTTCTAAACCCGGACGAGAGTTTTCCGGTGACCGAGCCCCAATTGAAACTGAGCAACGGCCACCTTTGCATGAGCTATCGGATGCCGGCATTGTCCTCCAAAATCATCCAGGTTCCCCTGAAACCTGTTTCGGATACCGAGGCGATCATCTTGGGTTTGGGCAGGACCAGGGGCGAGACCCTGCGGGCGCTGGATGTCGATGGCGAGGAACGGCTCAGATACTCGGGTTTCGTGGGGCGGAGGCTCGATGTTGGGGCGCCCGCTGCTGCGACCGCCGGGCAAAATTGAGGCGACGGACCCTTGTCTACCGGTTTGCGCGTCTGTGTCGAATGAGCAGCGCGCCGTATGCAAAAAGGTTCAGAGTCACAACCGCGATCCCCAAGCCGATCTGGATGCCTCGGGTGAGCTCCGGCGGGTAGACGAGCGGCAGAAGGTAGTACTCGAGAAACCCCCCTTCGTAACCGGCCTGTCCGGCGCAGTGGCGCAGGCTGTTCTCCAAGGGTGTCAAGGGGCAGATCCAGCCGCCGAGCTCGAGCATGGCGCCCCATGCCGCTGCGGGGACGTGGGCCCAGGCGAGGCGTGGCCAGCGCAGAGCCAGCAGACCGCCGGTTGCCACGAACAGGATGAAGCCTAGGTGCAGGATCACCAGCAGGTCGGCGGCAAAGGCGTGGAGCATGTCCCGCTGGAAGGTTGGATGGTGGTTCTTGGAATCTGGAACATGTGCTTGCCGGAGCCGTCGTCGAGCGGACCCAAAACCGCTCGCGCATGCGGCGTGTTTTCCGGACAATAACAAGCCCACTCGGCAGTAGTTTAGGACACCCTAGCCATGAGCACGGCAACAGACCGTCCGGTCACGCCTCTTTCAACGATCCGTGAAGTCAAGGCAGGTAGCTTTGTATTCGAGCGGCCGCAGGCCCTTCCGCCCGCATTCTGCGACTCGGTGATCGACCGTTTCGAGGCCCACCCCGAGCAGCAGCACGAGGGCCGCATCGGTCAGGTTCAAGCCAAGGATCCGAGCGTGAAATCAACCACTGACCTGGTCGTGAGCAACAAGGCGGATTGGAAGGACGTCGATCAGATGTTTTTCCGCTCGCTGGCAGCCGCCCTGCGGGAGTTTCGCGAGACCTTTCCGTATTTCAAGGGACCTTTCAAGGACATGGGTTACCAGGTGCAGCGTTATCGACCGGGTGAGTTTTACCATTGGCACATCGACGGAGGAAGTCACGAGTTCAGTCAGCGCCAGCTCGTGGCTCTGTGGTACCTCAACGATATGCCCGAGCCCGGTGGCGAGACCCAGTTTCTCTATCAGGACATCAGCATCGCGCCGCAACGCGGCAAGCTGATCCTGTTTCCCCCGTTCTGGACCCATGAGCACCAGTCTGCCGAGGTGAAGGAAGGGATCAAATATATTGCCACCACCTGGGTCGTGTTTGCATAAGACGCGGCCTTGTTGGCTGCCCCGAGCCCTTACTCGAGGGTCGGATTCCCGGCTGCCGAGCTCTCCCGGTGGCGCCCGAGAACCTTCAGGATCCCCTCACTATACTTTTTCGCCAGCCCGGGTCCCATACCCCGCACCGCCAACAGCTCGTCTTCGTCCGAGGGTCGGGCGGCGGCGATGGCGTTGAGTGTCCGGTCGTGGAGGATGTGAAAGGCCGGAACCTGGCGATGGCGCGCCTCCTCGAGGCGCCATTCCTCGAGGGCGGCCACGAGCTCCGGGTTTGGGGGTGTGCCTGTCGGTGCCGACTTTGCGGTCCTCGCGACCTTTTGCCCCGTGCGTTTCAGTGCGGCACCCGCGGCGCGCTCGGGTGGCGCCACCAGCTGCAGGTCCTCCAGCGTCCCCTCTCCACTCTGTCGACCGGTCGCCGTCAAGACCGCTTGTCGATAGCGGATGACCCGCCCGTCCTTCTCGAATGAGGCATCTCCCACCCGTATCAGTCCCGCCCGAGCGAGGGCGCCCAGAATGCCGTCGAACGCGCGGCGATCGGGTAGCCGGTCCCCCAGAGAACGGTGAAGCTGTCCGGTGCTGCGCGGGCCGCTTGCACGCAGCGTCATCAGTATCTCGCCTGCGATCCCCTTCTCCGCCCCTGTGAACCGCCGGTGTTCCTGGACCAGACAGTCCTTCGGTGCGCAGACATCGCAGATTCCGCAAGGAGTGCCGGCATCCTCCGAGTCCCCGAAGTGCCGGATCAGGTGCAGCATGCGGCAGTCGTGATCGCCGGCAAATCGGGTCACCCTGTCGAGCTGTTCTTTTCGGTGCTCCCGTTGAGCTTCGTACGGAGTGCGCCATCCGGCGTCGCCCCTCGTCAGGTACTCGCCGTACCCCTGCTCGTCCTGCCGGATACGGGCGCCGCCATGGGTCCAGAGCTTCTCCAGGATCGGATCCAGCTCTTCGAGTGTCAGGCCGAGGCGGCGCGTCAACGCATCCTTCGGCTGCGGCCGGTCGCCGAGGGCATCGAAGACCCGCGTCAGCAGCCCCGGCTCCGGGTAGTCCCGCTGCTGGAAGAACTCGTGGGTTCGCCTGTCCGCGTAAGACCAGAGCAGGATGGCCCGGGACGGCAGCCCGTCGCGGCCGGCGCGGCCGATTTCCTGGTAGTAGCCTTCGAGGGTGGACGGAAGGCCGGTGTGGACGATGGTGCGGACGTCCGGCTTGTCTACGCCCATGCCGAAGGCGATGGTGGCCACCACGATCTGCAGGTCGCCACCGAGGAAGCCCTGCTGAACCTGATCGCGGGTGCGCGCGGGCATGCCGGCGTGGTAGGCGGCGGCCGAAAAATCGGCTCGGAGCATCTCGCCCAGGGCGTCCGAGTCCTTGCGCGTGGGTGCATAGACGATGGCCGGCCGGCGCTCTGGTGCGCTCAGTATCCGGTGCACGGCCGCGGGACGCTGGGAGGGCACCATCTCGACGACCTCGACGGCGATGTTGGTGCGCCGGAAGCCGTGGATGAAACGGCTGGCACCGCCGGTTCCGAGTTGCTCGACGATGTCGTCCTGGACCTGAGGTGTGGCGGTGGCCGTGAGCGCGATCACCGGGGCCGGGCGCAGCAGGGGCAGGCGCTCGCCCAACATGCGGTAGTCCGGCCGGAAATCGTGCCCCCAGTGAGAGATGCAGTGGGCCTCATCCACCGCGACCAGCACCGGCTTGCGCTTGGCAAGCATCTCGGGAAAACCCCGGACGCCGAGGCGCTCCGGGGCGATGAAGAGGTAGTCCAGCCGGCCGTGCAGGTAGTCCCGGCATACCTCCCGGGACGTGGCCCGGTTCCGTCCGGAGTGGATGCACTCGGCGCTCAGACCCAGCGCTCGAAGCTTTCCCACCTGGTCCTCCATCAGGGCGATCAGGGGTGAGATCACCAGGGTCGTTCCGCCCCGGGCCAGGCCGGGGAGCTGGTAGCAGAGGGACTTGCCTGCCCCGGTGGGCATCACGACCAGGCTGTCTCGGCCCTCCAGAACGGCCCGGCACACCGGCTCCTGGTAGGGGCGAAACGACGGGAGGCGAAACGGGTTCTCGAGCAGATCGGTGAGGCTCGCTCCCGAAGCGGATCGTTTCGGGGATCCCGTCGCTTCCGTGGGTGCCGACGGGGGCGATGACGCTGTGCCCTGCGCGAAGGTTGACACCTCGCTGCTTGGTTTGGGCGAGGAGGAACGCGGTGAAGCGTCACAGGTATGGGAAGGCGTCAAAGATTCAGGTTCCATTTGACCTGGGCTCGGCTGCCTACCGGCGCCGCGGTTCGATTCTCGAGCAGGGCAGGGGGGCGCGCCCGGGATAGAGGAGGCGAATACCTTCCCTACCGCCTCGCGGACGTAGTCTTCGATACCGGCCATGAAGCCTGCGAGGTCCCCCTCTCCGCGCTGAATCGCGCGCAGCCGGGCCTCCCACTCGCCCGTCATGGCCGGACTCTTGATCTCCGGGTGGATCCTTTCGATAAGCCGGATACCCTTGTCCGTGGCGGCCAGGGTCTTGCGCTCCCGGACGACGAATTCACGGCGGATCAGGGTCTCGATGATCTCGGCGCGGGTGGCGGGTGTGCCCAATCCCCTTTCCTTCATGACTCGGGACAGCTCCTTGTCGTCCAGGGTCCGTCCGGCACTCTCCATAGCGGTCAGCAGGGTGGCGTCCGTGAATCGGCGCGGTGGCCGTGTCTTGCGGCGGACAGGGGCAACGTCGAGGACCTGCTGGGGCTGACCTTCGGCCAGTCCCGGCGGCAACGACTGGCTGTTCTCCGTGGATCGTGGGGCCGATGCGCTATCCTTCGATCCCGTTCCCTTGTGCTTTTCGGTGTCCTTTTCTGCTTGCGGGTCCAGGACCTTCCAACCGACCTGCTGCACCTGGGTGCCGGTACTTTGGAAGCGGTCGAGGATCGGCGGTTGTGGGCTATCCGGTGCTGTTGAAGTGACCGCTGTGATGACGGTGGTCACGGACCACAGGTGGTCTTGGTGCCAGGCGGCAAGCAGCCGTCGGCAGACCAGGTCGTAGAGCTTTCGCTCGTCGGCGCTCAGAGATACCCGTTCCGGAGGTGTCGTCGTGGGAAGAATGGCGTGATGGTCCGTGACCTTGGTGTCGTCGACGAAGCGCCGGCCCAGCGGCCGCTCGCCCGTGCCGGGGGCCAGGGCGTCGGCGTAGGGTCCGGCGATGACAGGTACCAGGGACGGCAATGTGGCGGCCACATCCTTCGACAAGTGGCGGCTGTCGGTGCGCGGGTAGCTGATCAGCTTCTTCTGTTCATAGAGCCCCTGAGCGAGCGAGAGGGTCTTGCGGGCGCTGAAGCCGTAAAGACGATTGGCGTGGCGTTGGAGCTCGGTCAGGTCGTAGAGCAGGGGCGGCTCGAGGCGCCGGTTCTCAGCGCGGATGCTCTCGATGGCGGCGCGGCCGGTGTGCACCCGCTCGACGATGGCTCCGGCTTCCTCTCCGTCGGCATGAAGCCGCCGTGCCCTTGGCTCGGGCTTGTCGCCACGAAACCAGGTTCCCCGGAATCCTTGGTTGGGCGCTTGTGGAGTCTCGGGTGCAAAGGTCGCCAGGACTTCCAGGTAGTCCTCCGGTACGAAGCTGCGAACGGCCTGCTCGCGTTCCACCAACATGGCCAGGGTCGGTGTCTGCACCCGACCCACGGAGAGCTTTTCGTCGTAGGCAAGGGTACAGGCGCGAGAGAGGTTCAGGCCCACCAACCAGTCGGCCCGGCTGCGCCCGCGAGCGGCATCGGCCAAGGGCTCGAAGTCCTGCCCGTCGCGCAGGGTGCGAAAGCCCTCCCGAATCGCCTCCGGCGTCAGTGACGAGATCCATAACCGGCTGACCGGCTTGCGGCACCTGGCCGCCTCGTAGATGTAGCGAAAGATCAGCTCGCCTTCGCGGCCTGCATCGGTGGCGCAAACCACACGCTCCACGGACGCATCATTGATCACATCCTTTACGGCGGTGAACTGGTCCCGCGTCCTGTCGCCGACGACCAGTGGCCACTTCCGGGGCAGCATCGGCAGGAGGTCGCGGCGCCAGGCACGCCACTCGGGGGCGATCTCGTGGGGCTGCGCCAGGGCCACCAGATGGCCGATGGCCCAGGTGATCCTGTAGCCGTTGCCGTGAAGGTAGCCGGTGCCTCGGTGGCGGGCGCCCAGGACCTTCGCGATATCCCGGGCGACCGCGGGCTTCTCGGCGACCACGGCAATGGTCATGGCCGGGTTTTGTACGGATTCATCTGCTGGTCGATCGACATACTGCGTTTCCAACGCCTTGGCCGGTGAATATTCGTACAATCTCTCCGTTTGGAGTTTTCCGAGTGTTTTTTTCCGATCAAGAGACCAAGCGGACGATGAAGACCGATTCACCCCGCCTACTGGCCATCATGGAGCTGGGTGGCTATCCGAATCTTGCGCCGCTCTACAAGCGTCTTGGTTTCGAGACCGAAATTGTCAATTCCCAGCGCAAGGCGCAGGCTTACCTGAAAAAGCGGATTCCAGACATCATCGTCGCCGAGTACAACTTCCAATCGGATTTCAGGGATCGCACCAGCAACCTGGAGACATTGATGGCGCGTTTACAGCGCCATCCCCAGGTCAAGGTGATTGTCTTTTTTCAGGAAGAGTATCGGCATAAGCTCGATGATCTGTTGTCCCGTTTCCCGGTCTTCGCGGCGATCCCCTTCCCTGTCCATCCGGCAAAGGTGGAAGCCGCCTTGCTGCGGGCGCTTGATGCCGGGGATTGAGCTCGAGCGACCTCTAGCGCCGGGATAACAGACGTTGGAGCTGGGATAGCCTGTGCAAGCAAGCCAATCGTCGTGGTGGGCACCGCGACTTTCTGCCCATCCGACTCAGGAGCTGGAAAGCAGTGCCCTGCACGCGGCAGGTATCGACGGTTCGAGCTTCTTCTTTTTCGGTTTCTTCGACGGCGTCCTGGCCTCTTCGCTGAACCACCAGGCGAGTGAATTGTCGCATCCATCCCCTGGGGGAACAGGGGTCTGTTGCTTGCAGCTGGGGCTTCCCTTCGGGCATTTGAGGCGGACGTGAAAGTGAGCGTCGTGCCCCCACCAGGGCCGCAGCTTGCGCAGCCATTTGCGATCACCCTTTTCGGATTGGCACAGGGCGCGTTTAATGGCCGGATTGACGAAAATGCGGTCCACACGCGGATCATCGGCGCTTGTCTTGAGCAGGTAACGTTGATTTTTGCCCCAGTGCTTGCTGAGGTAGAGCCCGCCGGGCGCCACCATGCTGTCGGGATCGTGCTCCTCGGGGTGCCGTCCGCTAGCGCGTCGGGCGGAGTCGGCGAGCCGGAACCAGATGTCCACGTCCATACCGTTCTGATGGCTGCGATGCTTGGAGGACATGAGCCCACCGCGTGGTTGCGAGAGGTCGCCCACCATCATCAGCGAATCGGTGCGTTTCTCCAACGCCTTGCCGAGGTCCGTCACGAATCGAACCGTCTCCGGGTGCCCGTAATAGCGATTTCGGTGACGGCGGATGCTGACGTATCCGGTGCCGCGGGCCGGCAACACCTGCGCACCCGCGATGCAGCCGCGCGACGGGCCACCGATGGCGGCGGCTGGTCCCGGAGAGATTGTCTTTACCTTCGACCAAGGGGAGGCCTGTGCAAGCGATGCGATGATCAGACAGGCGACGAGCGGGAGTCCGCGGTGGACGAGTCGAGCGAAAGGCGAGTGACTCATTAAAGTCCTCCGGTCTGATGTCGAGACTGGGCGCCGCGTCCGCAATATAAGGTGGAACAGGGTACTAGTCCCCGCTCTGTAGGGACTCGAAGCGTGCCTTGAATGCCTCCTGGCGTAGACGCTCCGCCTCCTGCTCAGTCGCGATCGTCGGCGAGTCCTGCCAGGTTCCCGATCCGTGGTCGAACACCGAAAATCGGAAAGCCTTTCCAACCTTGAATACCTTGGTCACGTCGTTCCCCGCCTGCTCCATGGCTTCGAGCTTGTTTAGCTTTGTCCCCCCAATTGGCTGCGTATGCTCGGCAGGTGCGACCGGTGTGGTCACGGATTTGGGCTCACCCATGATGAACTGGGTATTCTGCATCTCGCCCGCAATGTCGATTTCCACCGTGTCGACCTCCGGCATACGGCTGAGAATATAACCGGCCATGAGCATTCCCAGTTTCTGGTTCGCGTTCTCCAGGGCGGTCAGCAGCTTGTCGGCGACGATCTGGCAGCGCTCCACAGTGCCGGGGTTCTGTACCCACTCACGGCTCATCTGCCAGCCTTTGTCCATGTCGGCGTCGAGCCTGGAGAAAAACTCCTCACCCCGTGCGATAACCGCCTCCGGAACCTCGAGGCTGTATTCCTTGTCGTCGATGATGGCCTTCAGAATCATGTGCGCCCCTTTCGTTTGTTCTGTCAGAGCGGCATTCTAGCAGAGGCGTACCGACCGAAAGGAAGATCCCAATGCTGTTGAAAATACCCGGTCTGCTCAACCAGGCCCAGATCGAGAAGATCCACCAAGTCCTCGCTGATGCGACCTTTGTCGACGGCAAGCTCACCGCCGGTTTCGCTGCTGCTCGGGTGAAGGACAACCTGGAGATGCGGGCCGATCCGGAGCGAATGAAATTGCTGATCCGGATCATCATGGCCAGTCTCGGCCACGATGAAACCTTTCGCTTCGGCGTCCTACCCCATCGGGTGGCGGACCCCATCTTCGCCCGCTACGAGCCGGGCATGACCTACGGCGACCATGTGGACGATCCGATCATGGGCGTTACCGGCCCCCGCTTTCGCACCGACGTCTCCATGACTATCTTCCTCAATCCGCCGGAAGCCTACGACGGAGGGGAGCTGAGTATACGGACCTCCTTCGGTGAGAGGCGGATAAAGCTCCTCGCCGGGGACGCGGTGGTTTACCCCTCATCGAGTCTGCACCAGGTCGTCCCCGTGACTCGCGGCGAGCGCCTGGTGGCCCTGACATGGATCCAGAGCTACGTGCGCGATCCGGCCCAGCGCGAGCTGCTCTACGAGCTCAACCTCGCGCGTGAGAAGTTGCTGAAGGAGGCGGAGGAGGAGGAGACCACGGGCTACGTGGATAGGTCCTATGCAAATCTGTTGCGGATGTGGGCGGAGGTCTAGGGAAGAAAACCCAGGATCCAGGTTCGACGTTCCGAGCGACTCGAGCGCTCGCCGTAGGTTTGTCGCTCCGATCCTGCGCATCGGCGATGTGGGTGGCGTCTACAAACGAAAAAGGCAGCGCCTAGCGCTGCCTTCGCCTCGGCCCTACGCCCTCGGACCTGAATCCGTCGTCAGTATCCACCTTTGCGTGCCACGAAGGGCAGGCCGGCGATCCTGTTACCCTGCTTGCTCGGCGCCCGGGGAAACAGCCGGTATAGATCCTTGCCAGTAACCTTCTTGCCCCAGCGCTTCCCTATGTCTTTGTTGATCTGGCGCTCCATAGGCTGGTTGTTGTTGTTGTCGATGTACTCCTCGCGCAGATACTCGAGCACATCCCAGTGCTCCTGGGTCAGCTCGATGCCGTCTTCGGCGGCCAGGGCCGCGGCGACGTCTTTATCCCATTCATGGTAATTGACCAGATTGCCATTGTCGTCGGTTTCGATGGTTTTGCCGTTTACCTCGATGGCCATATCTCGCTCCTCACGTATCGAAATGCCTGTTCTTGCGGCGGATGAAAATCAAAGCCGGCTAATTTTATGAAATTGTAAAGCGTTCGTCATCCTGAGGACCGAGAGGGTGCGATCCATTCGGCTCGCTGCTCAGCCTTTGCTGGTCTTGCTGACCGCCTCTATGCCTTTGTGGGGGATGAAAATGCCGCAGCCCATCTCGCGATGGGGGCCGAGACCCTGTTGCTGCAGTCGGACGGATTCCTCTCGCGACAAGTCGGCAAGCATGAGGCTGCGGGTGTGGAGTACTTCGCTGGGCGTGGTCAGAAGGGTCATCTTGCCGCACAGGGCCTTGCGGACGCGGATATCCTTGTTTCTCAGCGCTTGTACCGACCGTTTCAAAAAATCCTCTTCGGTTTCGTTCGGCAGGGTGACCACGTAACGGGAAAACAGTGTCGACTCTTTGCTCAGGGGACGCATTTTTCCGGTGCGGATCGTGAGCGGGCAACCGGAAACATCGAGCGTCGTCCCCTCGAGTCCTTCCATCAGTGCGTCCATGCGTTCCTTGTGCACCCGCAGCGCGAGCTTGGTACGTTTGGAAAGGATCAGGTGCCGGTCGGTGCCGTGCTCGGGACGCTCCCAGCCGTTTTGGGAGCCAGCGACGTGGATCGTGTGCACGGCTACACCCGAGTTCTGCTCCGCGATCCAGGGCACGGCCTGTTGCAGGGCGGCGGACAGGGCGTAGGCGTGATCAACCGGTAACCGCTTGCAGTCCAGTGAGAACAAGACATCGACAATGTCGTCCGGGACGTCGGATGCGAGCTCGGTGTCGTCTTCTTTCCAGAACATTTCTAGAGTAGCCGTCAAGTGCGTGCAGGGTGAGCACATTAATTCGTGCCCACGCATATCATGTAACGGGCAAAAAAACCGTGCCCACCGCAACGAATAAAGAAAAGGTCAATTCACCGGCAATTTCGCCTGAAGTGCCTCGCGGTCGAACCACCAGTCGTCCTGGACCAGGACGTCTACGACATTGCGCAGGCGCACCAGGAATTTTTCGGGTTCCTTGAGCTCGAGCCTGTCCATCCAGAGATCGAATGCCTCTTGACTGTTCACATCGCCGTGTCGTCTGGCGACCTTGCCTAGAAGCTGATTGGCGAAAAACATCAGATTCTCCCGCTGTGTGCCCGACGCACGTATATCCGCGAGAAACAGGGCGGTCGTGGCGGCCACGGCGGCACCGTCCGCGTCGTCCGGAGTTTCGTCGACCACATGCGTCAGGAGCTCGACCGACAGCTCGGGGTCCATCGGATAGGTGACAGTGAGCCAGATCCCTTGGCCAAGCGCGCTGAGCGAGTCGGGCTGTTCGGACTGAAACAGCACATCACAGGCGTCGGCGGCGGATTCGAAATCCTCGATGTGGATAAAGGTGTCGAGTGCGTCGCGACCCAGTGTCCATGCCTCTTTGCCGCGCTCCAGGTTGACTAATGTACGTGCCATCTGCAGCTTGAGGTGTGCCGCGTGTTTCGGGGCACCTGTGATCCGATCCAGGTCCCGGAATCTGTCCTCGAGGGCCTGCAGGTGGGATTCCAGGGCGGCCTGCTCGGCACTGCGGTTGATTACCGAGTCGGCTTTCGTATCTCGGAGTTGAGTCTTGCCAATCGCGATATGCTTCATGATTCCTGCCTCGAAAATCCGCTTGAGCGTCTAGCGAATCAAGCCACTGAACGCGGCCTCCAACCGGTCTTCCCAATTCTCCGGCGTGTCAGGGTATGGTGGCTTGACGTCCATCCGGAAAAACCGCTCTCCGCCTCGTGCAACCTCTTGAACGATGGGGAGGAGCTCGTCGAAGGATTCGACCTCCTTATGGGCTACGAGGATGTCACTCAGTTTCAGCATTAGATCCCTCATCCGGCATCAGTTTATCGCGCTATATGTAGACGTCTCCGAGCGAAAACAACCGGTCGATCTCGGCTCCGGCCGCCACTGAAACTGCAGCTCGCTCGCCGGCGGCTTGCAGCACGTGCCGGCTGGCGCATGAGGACTCGCTTATATTAGAATTCGTTGACTAACGGGTCATCTCCGCGTAACATCGCGGCCCACTTTGCCGACAGCCCTGAAGCGATGCGGGGTATTTTGTCGATGGCATGTCGAGGTCCTATCCCATTTGGGATAGGTGGCGTACGGGGCTACCCCCCGAAGGTGGAATAGTTCGCCCTTGGGATCGTGAGTATATTAGCGGGCGGCGATGCTGCCGCCGCGATTCGCAGGAAACCACCAGCAAACGCCGGAGGCTGCCGTCGACGCGAAAGATTTCAATGAGGTTTGCGCCGGCGGGTTTCAATGCCCGCAGAAACGAACCACACTAAAGCGATACGAATCCTTTCCGAACTTAAAGAAGACCCAGGAGAGACAGCGCAATGGCCATCGACAAGTACCCCACCCCGATGATCGATCAGCTGGAGGATGGCCCCTGGCCGAGCTTCATCTCGGGCATCAAGCGTCTGCGTGACGAGCATCCGGATGAGCGAATCAACCAGGTGACCAACAGCCTGTTGGGCCAGTTGGAGCACTCCTACGAGACCCGCAAGGGTTACTGGAAGGGCGGTACCGTCTCCGTATACGGCTACGGTGGCGGCATCATTCCCCGCTTCTCCGAGGTGAGCAAAGCTTTCCCCGAGTCCAAGGAGTTCCATACGTTGCGCGTGCAGCCGCCGGCAGGTAACCATTATTCTACCGACATGCTGCGCCAGCTTGCAGATAGCTGGGAGAAGTACGGCTCCGGCTTGGTGACCTTCCATGGCCAGACGGGCAATATCATGTTCATCGGCACTGACACCGAGAACGTCCAGCACTTCTTCGACGAGATCAACGATTACGGCTGGGATCTCGGCGGCGCCGGCCCCTGCGTGCGCACCGCCATGTCTTGCGTCGGCGCGGCCCGCTGCGAGATGTCCTGCACCAACGAGCTCAAGGCCCACCGCCTGCTGGTCAACAACTTCACGGACGACGTACACCGCCCGGCGCTGCCCTACAAGTTCAAGTTCAAGGTCTCCGGTTGCGGCAACGACTGCCAGAATGCCATCGAACGTGCGGACTTTGCGGTCCTCGGCACTTGGCGCGACGACATGAAGGTCGATCAGGACGCCGTCAAGGGCTACGTCCAGACCAAAGGCCGCCAGTACATTGTGGACAACGTCATCGCCCGCTGCCCGACTCAGGCGCTGTCCCTGAACGACGATGACACCCTGGCCGTCAACAACCGCGACTGCGTGCGTTGTATGCACTGTCTGAACGTCATGCCCAAGGCCCTGCACCCCGGGGATGACAAGGGCGTCACCATCTGCATCGGCGGCAAGCGCACCCTCAAGATCGGCGACCTGATGGGCACCGTGGTGGTCCCGTTCAAGAAGTTGGAGACCGAGGAGGACTACGAGTCCCTGGTCGAGCTGGCCGAGGAGATCATCGATTTCTGGGCCGAGAACGGCCTGGAGCACGAGCGTTGCGGCGAGATGATCGAGCGCATCGGTCTGGCCAACTTCCTCGACGCCATCGGCGTCGACGTCGATCCGAATATGCTCAGCCACCCGCGCCAGAGCTCTTACATCCGTTTGGACGGCTGGGACGAGGCGGCCGAGGCCTGGTTCGAGCGTCAGGCTGAAGCCGGCAGCTGATTCTTAAAGAGCCGGCGGGGGGTAGTATCCCCGCACCCGGCTGTGATTTGGATTTCGACTGATTTTTTTTAAGACTGGAGGACAGGCGATGGCAGACATGCGTGAGCCGATCGAAACCGGATGCCCGGATCCCTGGCAGTACATGCATCCCGTGATGCGCAAGAACTTCGGCATGTGGAAGTATCATGAGCACCCGCGTCCCGGCGTTCTGCGCCACGTAGGTTACAGCGGCGACGAGATCTGGACCGTCAAGGTCGGCACTCAGCGTATCCTCGATGTCTTCACGCTGCGCAAGCTGTGCGATATTGGTGATCAATATGCTGACGGCTTCGTCCACTTCACGCTGCGCTCGAACCTGGAGTACATGGTCGACGACGCCTCCAAGGTCGAGCCGCTGATCAAGGCGGTCGAGGATGCCGGCTTCATCGTCGGCGGCACCCAGAACTCGGTGGCCATGATCTCCCATACCCAGGGCTGGCTGCATTGCGATATCCCCGGAACCGATGCCTCGGGCGTGGTCAAGTCGATGATGGACGAGCTCATTGATGAGTTCAAAGAGGCCAACATGCCCAACCGGGTGCATATCACCACCTCCTGCTGCCAGATCAACTGCGGCGGCCAGGGTGATATCGCTATCAATGTTCAGCACACCAAGCCGCCGAAGATCAACCACGACCTGGTGGCCAATGTTTGTGAGCGGCCCTCGGTCGTCGCTCGGTGCCCGGTGGCGGCTATCCGCCCGGCAATGGTCAACGGCAAGCCCTCGCTCGAGGTCGACGAGCGCAAGTGCATCTGCTGCGGCGCCTGCTTCCCCCCCTGTCCGCCCATGCAGATCAACGACGCCGAGCATTCCAAACTGGCCATCTGGGTCGGCGGAAACCATTCCAACGCCCGCAGCAAGCCGACCTTCCAGAAGCTGGTCGCAGCAGGCATCCCCAACAACCCGCCGCGCTGGCCCGAGGCGACCGCCATCGTCAAGCGCATCCTCAAGGCCTACAAGGAAGGCGCACGGGATTGGGAGCGCGTCAACGAGTGGATCGAGCGCATCGGCTGGCCACGGTTCTTCGAGGAGGTCGAGCTGCCTTTCACCAAGTATCACATCGATACCTGGCGCGGCGCCCGGGCCAGCTTCAACGCGTCCAACTACATCCGCTTCTGAGCGAACGGTTCGAAAGCACGCGCCGAGCCCCCCGACTTGACCTCTCCCCGCCGGGAGAGGGATGGGGAGCGGCAAACAGAAAATCGAGGTCGCTATGAAGTTCGCTATCCAGATCAACGAAGGGCCCTACCAGCATCAGGCGTCCGACTCGGCCTATATGTTCACCAAGGCCGCGCTCGAGAAGGGGCACGAGATCTTCCGGGTCTTTTTCTATCACGATGGGGTCAACAATGGTTCGCGGCTGACCACGCCGCCCCAGGATGACCGTAATATCGTCAACCGTTGGGCGGAGCTGGCAGAGCAGTACAAGATCGAATCGGCCACGAAGGACGAGGATGGCAACGAGGTTATGCAGACCGAGCTGGTGGTCTGCGTAGCGGCCGCCCAACGTCGCGGAATCGTCGACGAGGGCGAGGCCAAGCGCAACGGCAAAGATGCCACCAATATCCACCCCAGGTTCCGCATCTCCGGGCTCGGGCAGCTGGTCGAGGCGGCCATCCAATCGGATCGGCTCGTCGTTTTCGGCGATTAAGGGGGTACGACATGTCCGAGACCGTAAAAAAGTTCCTGTACCTCAATCGAAAAGCCCCTTACGGCACCATCTACGCCTGGGAGTCCCTGGAGGTCGTGCTTATCGGCGCTGCTTTCGACCAGGACGTTAGGCTGATGTTCGTCGACGACGGTGTCTACCAACTCACTACCGGCCAGGATACGACCGGAGTGGGTATGAAGAACTTCTCGCCCACCTACCGGACCCTGGGCGATTACGAAGTCAAGAGCATCTACGTGGACAAGGACTCGCTCGAGGCCCGCGGTCTGACACAGGACGACCTGGTGCAGATCGCCTGGGAAGACTGGGAGACCGAGGAAGAGATAGAGAACATCGTCGAGGTGGTGGATGCCGCCCGCGTTTCCGAGCTCATGGAAGAATCCGACGTGATCTTCAGCTTCTAACGGGGGGTTCGATGAGCATACTGCACACTGTCAATAAATCGCCGTTTGAGCGCAACTCCCTGGAGTCCTGCCTGAAATTCGCCAACGGCGGCGACCCGGTGCTCCTGTTCGAGGACGGCGTGTACGCGGTCCTGAAGGGCACGAGTGCGGAGGGGCAGGTCAAGGCCGCGCTCGATAACCAGTCGGTTTACGTCCTGGGTCCCGATCTTGCGGCGCGCGGGTTCACCGAAGATCGAGTAATAGAGGGCGTTAAGGTCGTCGACTACGCGGGATTCGTGGACCTTGCCGCGGAAAACGACAAGGTCCAAGCCTGGCTGTAATTTTCAATCTCAATCGAGAGGAGAGTCATCATGGGTTCAATTGACGTCAACGGTAAGGCCTACGAGACCGACGAAGAGGGCTACCTCACCAACATCCAGGAATGGGAGCCCGGTGTCGCCGAGGTCATGTCCAAGGAAGACGACCTGGAGCTCACCGACGACCACTGGTCGATCATCAATTTCCTGCGAGAGTATTACGAGGAGTACCAGATCGCGCCAGCCGTGCGCGTCCTGACCAAGGCGGTGGGTAAGAAGATGGGGAAGGAAAAGGGCAACAGCAAGTATCTGTACGGCTTGTTCCCCTATGGTCCTGCCAAGCAGGCCTGCCGCTACGCCGGTCTCCCGAAGCCCACGGGCTGCGTCTAACGGACGTCCGACCGGTACAGGGCGGTATCGGTTCCTCCATGGCCGTCGGCCATCGGGGGAAAGTGAAGCGGGGGTGTGAGCCCCCGGTTCCGCGCTGAGCGTGCCAAAGGATATGGTCAGCTCAATGCGCTGCTGGCTGTCCGGAGGGCATCCGTGTCCTCCGGCATTCCGACGGATCCACTGAAGGTAGCGGGAACATGTCGTTTCTGACGGTCCTATACGCCATCCTGTTCTATTTCGCCGCTGCCGTGCTCGTGGCGGGTCTGATTCGAAAGATCGTGCAGTACGCGCGCACCCCTGCACCTCTGAAGATCCCGACCACTCCGGCACCGACAACCGGGACCGGCGTTGTCCTGCGCCTGGTTCGGGAGGTCGTTTTATTCGAGAGCCTGTTCAAGGGGAACAAGTGGATCTGGATCTTCGGCTGGGTCTTCCATTTCGGCCTTTTCCTGGTCACGCTGCGCCATCTGCGCTACTTCATCGATCCGGTTTGGTTGCCGATTCAGCTTGTCCAGCCATTCGGCATCTACGGCGGCATGGCCATGGTAGCGGGACTGGCTGGCCTGTGGGCGCGGCGTTTCCTCGTGGATCGGGTCCGTTACATCACCGGAACCTCCGATCACCTGATTCTCGCCCTACTCGTCCTTATCGGCCTCAGTGGGCTCATGATGACCTTCGTCGTCCATGTCGACGTGATCGCCGTAAAGCTGTTCGTCCGCGGGCTGTTGACGTTGGACTTCTCGCCGCTACCCGCGGATCCGCTGTTGTTGCTGCACCTGCTACTGGTGGCCAGCCTCATGATCATCTTCCCGTTCAGCAAGTTGTTACATGCCCCCGGGTTGTTCTTCAGCCCCTCCCGGAACCAGGTGGACAACCCGCGCGAGAAACGTCACATCGCGAACTGGGCGAAGGGTCTGGAGCAATAGACGAAGCACGAGATTCGAGGAGGCAGGATCATGGCAAAGGCAGACTTCACAGTCCCGGAGCTCAAGCAGTACGCCGAGATACCGGCCATCGAGCCCGGCGCGATGGCCCACAGCAGTCCCTTCGTGGCCAAGCCCGAGCACCAGGAGCCCCTCGGTTTTCCGGGGGAGCTACCCGACGACTGGCAGGAGAAGGCCATCGGAAAGATGGGGGACATGCTGGGCAAATATCGCTCTCTGCGCGTATATCTAGACTCCTGCGTCAAGTGCGGTTCCTGTACCGACAAGTGCCACTACTATCTGGGCACCAAGGATCCAAAGAACATGCCGGTGGGCCGCCAGGACCTTATGCGCAAGGTATACCGGCGCTACTTTACGCTGGCCGGAAAATACTTCCCCAAGCTGGTGGGTGCCTCCGACTTCACCCGCGACGTGCTTGACGACTGGTATAGCTATTTTCACCAGTGCTCCCAGTGTCGCCGCTGTTCCGTCTTCTGTCCCTACGGGATCGACACGGCCGAGATCTCCATGGCCGCGCGCGAAATCATGGACGCAATCGGGGTAGGGCAGAAGTACTGCAACGAGATCATCGGCAAGGTCTACAAGATCGGGAACAACCTGGGTCTTCCGGGACCTGCCCTCGAGGACACCCTCGAAGGACTGGAAGAGGACGTGGAGGACGAGACCGGCGTTGCAGTCAAGTACCCGATGGACATGGAAGGGGCCGAGATCCTGCTGGTCACGCC
>JAJDOL010000209.1 GCA_022340195.1 Chromatiaceae bacterium | reverse complement strand
ACGAGGGACGGGCCAAAGAGATCGAGCGTACCCTGGAGCAGACGGCGCGGGGCAAGCTCAAGGTCGAGCAAGTGGAGCGCAAGCAACGCAAACGCAATCCCGCCCCGCCCTTCATTACCTCTACCCTGCAGCAGGAGGCGGCACGCAAGCTCGGCTTCACCGCCCAGCGCACCATGCGTGTGGCCCAGCAGCTTTACGAAGGCGTAGACATCGGCGGCGGGGCGGTCGGGCTCATCAGCTATATGCGTACCGACTCGGTTAACCTGGCCAGCGAGGCCCTTGACGAGATCCGCGAATTCGTGGCCGAGCGCTACGGCGCCGACCTCCTGCCGCCCCAGGCGCGCGTTTACAAGACCAAGGCCAAAAATGCCCAGGAGGCGCACGAGGCCATCCGGCCCACCTCCATTCTCCGCATTCCGCAGGAGATCAAGGACCATTTGACCTCGGATCAGGCGCGGCTCTACGAGCTAATCTGGAAGCGCACCTTGGCCTGTCAGATGGCCCACGCCCTGATCAACATGGTCGCGGTAGACCTGAGCGCGGGGGAGGGCAACCTCTTTCGGGCTACCGGCTCCACTGTCGCCAGTCCCGGATTTATGCGGGTCTATCTGGAGGGGCGCGACGATGCCAAGGCTGCGGATGACGACGAGGAGCGCATGCTTCCCCACCTCGAGCAGGGCGAGCTGGTGGATCTGAGGGCTATCCGCCCCGAGCAGCACTTCACTGAACCCCCGCCACGTTACACCGAGGCGTCGCTGGTCAAGGCCTTGGAGGAATATGGTATCGGCCGCCCGTCCACCTACGCCAGCATCATCTCCACCCTGCAGGATCGGGAGTACGTGGAGTTGGAGAAGAAGCGCTTCCACCCCACGGACGTAGGCCGCGTCGTAACCAAGTTCCTGACCGCGTACTTTACCTCTTACGTGGACTATGACTTCACCGCCAAGCTCGAGGACGAGCTCGATGCCGTCTCCCGGGGCGAGGAGGACTGGATTCCTCTGCTGCGGCAGTTCTGGGGCCCATTCAAGGATCTGGTCGATCACACTCAGGAGAACGTCAAACGCAGCGACGTTACCCAAGAGATCATCGAAGAGTCTTGCCCTCAGTGCGGCTCGCCCTTGTCTATCCGTCTCGGGCGCCACGGTCGTTTTATCGGGTGTACCAAGTATCCTGAATGCGACTACACGCGCGACCTTGCCGACGGCAAGAAGCAAGAGCAACCCCCTCCGGAGGCGGTGGAGGGCCGAAGCTGTCCGGAATGCGGCGCGGAGCTGCAGATGAAGCGTGGCAAGTACGGCAAGTTCATCGGTTGCAGCGCCTATCCCAAGTGCCGGTATATCGAGCCTTTGGAGCGTCCGGAGGACACAGGCGTCACCTGCCCCAAGTGCAGCGAAGGGACTCTGATGAAGAAGAAGTCGCGGCGTGGAAAGATCTTCTATTCCTGCTCGGCCTACCCGAAATGCGACTACGCCCTATGGAACGAGCCGATTACCGAACCCTGCCCCCAGTGCGGTTGGCCGGTTCTGACGATCAAGGTCACCAAGCGTGGTGGGGCACAAAAGGTCTGTCCGCAAAAGGACTGCAGCTATAGTGTTCCTTACGAGGAGGCCGCCGAGCCCCCCAAGGATGCAGTAAGTCAGGTTGAACGAACCGGATGAGAAATGAAGTCGTTACCGATTCCGATAACAACATCGATGATGAGCTGAATAAGGATCAACCCGAGGAGGCATGACGTGACCAACCCCTTCGTAGCGGTCCTGATGGGATCCGATACCGACCTGCCCACCATGCAGGCTACACTCGACGTGCTTTCCAAGCTGGAGATTCCACACGAGGTGAAGATCACCTCCGCCCACCGCACGCCGGCTGCGACCCACGCCTACGTGAAGGACGCGGACGAGCGAGGCTGCGGCGTTTTTGTCGCCGCAGCTGGTCTGGCCGCCCACTTGGCGGGAACCGTGGCCGGGCTTACCCTTAAACCGGTAATCGGCGTTCCTTTAGACGCCGGCCCGCTGCAGGGTATGGACGCCTTGCTGTCCACGGTGCAGATGCCGGGAGGTATACCCGTTGCCACCGTTGCCATCGGTAAGGCTGGGGCCAAGAATGCCGGCTATCTGGCAGCCCAGATCCTGGCCCTGCGGGATTCCGATTTGGCTAAGCGAATGCGGGTAGAGCGCGAGGAGAATGCTCGCGCAGTTCAGGCCAAGGACGCGGATCTGCAGCGCAAGCTTCCGGGTTGATCGGACAACACAAGCTGCGTCTGGCCGCACGTTGCATTGAGGCCGGTGGCATAATTGCCTACCCGACTGAGGCCGTTTACGGACTCGGTTGCGATCCCTGGAACTCGGATGCCGTGCGTCGCTTGCTCGTTATCAAGCGGCGTCCCGAGTATAAAGGGCTCATTCTTATCGCCGCCGATTTCACCCAGCTGGAGCCCTTCGTGGAGCCATTGGAGAAGGCCCGTATGCAGGCGATTTTTGCGACCTGGCCCGGCCCCGTCACTTGGCTCTTGCCAGCCCGCGCGGAAACGCCGAACTGCCTGACCGGCCGTTACTCGACCGTCGCAGTGCGAGTTACGGCCCACGGCCTTGCCGCGGCCCTGTGTCGATCTGCCGATAGCGCCCTGGTGTCAACCAGCGCGAACATCAGCGACCGGCCACCGGCGCGTACCCCCTTGCAGGTGCGACTCGCGCTCGGCTCGCTAGTCGACCTCGTCCTGCCCGGACGATGTGGCACGCGCACCCAACCCTCGACTATCCGCGACGGGCGCACCGGTGTGATGGTCCGTGCCTGAGGTGGTCGTTCATTCTGTCTTGTCTGTCCGATGTAGGGCGACTGTCGATATCCCTTTAGCTTGCTGGTCTCTGGTAGACCGGGAGACGCTACGAGCAGATTTGGTCGCCGAGCTCACGGGGCTATCGTGGTGTGGTGCTCCCCCAAGGAGTGCGGTTCTTTGCCCCCTTCGGTGCAAGGGAAGTCAATGTCGACGAAACGTGATGCTCACTGACGGACATGACGATTCGCGCCGCCTCGGACGCTCAAATGGTGAATCGTCGTACCCGTTACCCTGTGACTGTACCCCGAACGTCCTTTTGGGTTCTGGACGGGTTGGATTCCCGTCGCTTCGAGGCTGGCGAGGAAGGTTCCGACCTGCTAGTCTCTGGCCAAAACAAGGCGATCAAACTGGGCGCGTTCTTTTCCGCCAATCGCTTAACAGGCCGGTTATCCGTGGGCGCCAGCATGAGCCACAAGCTGTTGAGAAGAGCTAGGGTCGGGGGCATTTTTTCGCTATTGATCGCCTCGATCACCATCCCTGTTATCGCCGCGGAACGCGTCGAAATTTCCCATGAGCTCAAGCGCCTTGCCGCAGTGCATGGATTCGATGTCAGCGGATTGGAGCAGACCGAGGCGGCGTTCGGTCGGGCCGAGGGCGACGTGCTCTATTCGCGTCTTCGCCGGCTGCTCGAGAGATTCGATCACGTGATTGTCCAGGGACCGTCGGGGGACGTCGAGCGTGTCATCGTGCTCGGCGAGAAGGTACCAGTTGAGCCGCCGTCCGCCGCCCCCTCCAAGCCGAGAGCCGACGAGGGTGAAGACATCCGTGTTCAAACTCAACGCCGCGGTACCCAGCACGTTGTCCGGGTATCCTTGGGTGGGAAAGGTGGCTCAAAGGTCGAACGCGAGCTTCACGTCGATACGGGTGCCGATTATTTGGTGCTACCGCAGTCCCTCATGTCCCAACTCGGCGTCGATCAGGGGACTCTCGAAGAGCGCGATATGCAGACCGCCAACGGCAAGGTGAAGGCACGCATAGGGACGCTGCCTTCCCTGTGGTTGGGTGGAAGACAGATCAAGGACGTCGAAACAGCGTTTCTCGAGGATAGCAAGCTCGGCAGCAGTGGCCTCCTGGGTATGAGTGTGCTCAGACGCTACAAATTGACCATTGATGACGCCCGAAACAGCATTACGCTTGGCCGAAAGGAGGCAGGCGGTGCTACGGAAGCGGGCGGGGCGGAAGCCGGCTCCGCGGATCCCGGCGATAAAGAGCCTTGAGCATACCGCTGTTTGACCTATATGCGGATATTCTGATATACATGCAGGGATTTTCCGCATCGGGCGAGTGCGCGTCGCTGCGATCGGTTTACCAACAACAAGCGGGCGATTTACGACATGAAGACTTGGCTGATTTCGGTTTCGGTTGCGGCAGCTCTCATTACCAGCGGTGTCCAGGCGGGAGGGGATGCGGCGGCGGGTGAGGCCAAGATTGCGGTTTGCCTCGCCTGTCACGGCCCGAATGGAAACTCCTTGGTTCCGACCTGGCCCAAGCTCGCCGGCCAGCACCGCGAGTATATCTACAAGCAGTTGATGAATTTCAAGAGCGGCGCGCGGGCTAACGAACAGATGAGCCCCCAAGTGATTCCTCTCAACGAGCAAGACTTTCTGGACATTGCGGCCTACTATTCCTCTCAGCAACAGACGCCGGGAACCGCGGATCCCGCGGTGGCGGAGCTCGGCGAGCGCATCTACCGTGGCGGAAATCCTGCCACCGGTGCCCCTGCCTGCACCGGGTGTCACGGTCCGGAAGGAATCGGACTTGGACCGGCTAAATTTCCCCGAATCGCCGGCCAGCACGCCCAGTATGTCGACGCGACCCTCAAGGGTTTCCGTGCGGGGACTCGCGCGAATGACCCGAACGGCATGATGCGGGACGTGGCCAGCCGTATGAACGACGAGGAGATCGCTGCGGTGGCCCAATTCGTCCAGGGCCTCTCTCAATAGCCGATTCCGGCTCCAAGCAGATCCCTGACAGGGCGGCTACAGGCCGCCCTTTCTGCTGGTATGCGCGATGGTTACCGACAGGAATAGCGAATATTCTTGGTAAGTTGTGCTCGCGTAGGTTGTTGGGAACTGCCCGCCTCCGCGCTATGCTGGTGACCTGTTGGTCCCGCGCGGGCCCTTTCCTTACCGGCATCAGGCTATCCTGTCATCATGCAGCAGCTGCATCTGCTTAGTTACAATATCCAGGCGGGTATCTACACCCGTCAGTACAGCGAGTACGTGACCAAAAGCTGGAAGCATGTGCTGCCGCATAGAGAGCGACTGCATAATCTGAGTCGCATCGCGTCCATGCTGCACGAATTCGATTTCGTCGGGCTGCAGGAGGTGGACGCCGGAAGTCTGCGTAGCGGTTTCGTCGACCAGACGGAGTACTTGGCCTATCACGCCCGGTTTCCCTACTGGTACAAACAGGTCAACCGCAATCTGGGAAATTTGGCACGGCACAGCAACGGTGTCCTGAGTCGGGTTCGCCCCCACGCGATCACCGAATACAAGCTGCCGGGACTGCCCGGACGGGGTGCCGTCATGGTGGAGCTCGAGACGACCGAGGAATCCGTTTTCGCCGTCTGCATCCTCCATCTGGCCCTCGGGTGGAGGGCGCGGCGTCGCCAGCTCGAGTACATCCGGGAGCTGGCATTTCACTACCCCTATTTGGTCCTGATGGGGGACTTCAACTGCGATTGCGATTCCAGTGCGCTCCAGAACTTGGTCGCTGATACGGACCTGCGTGGGCTCGATTGCGAGCTCAAGACCTTCCCGAGCTGGCGCCCGCGGCGCAACCTGGACCACATCCTAGTCTCGAAAAGCCTGCAGATCATAGATGCGCGGGTCCTCGACTATACCCTCTCCGACCATTTGCCTTTGAGTATGAAGGTGGCACTCCCCGAGGGTGTCCAGTTGGCAGCCTGAACTGACTATCCGTCCTGGATGTAGAAATATCGCCATTCGCCATTGGTGATTCCGGCAAGCAGCGCCAGCAGTTCCGGGGTAGGTACGGCCTCCCCGGGAAAGACCTCCTCGACCTGGACGAACGAGCGACCGAATCCGGCCTTTTGTTTCCAGTCGTAGGCCCATAGCGGGCTCTCCTGGTCGCATGTCGGACAGGCGACTAGCGGAATTTCGATGTCGCTCAGACTTAACGCGGCCGGCTTCCAGCCCTGAAACGGTTGCCGACAGTTGCGGCACCGCGGAGGGCGCGTATTGCGGCCGCTCAAGAAGACGGGCTGTTCGAAAGGGCCGGTGAGTCGGATATGGCAGAAGGGAGCGTTGCCTTCGGGCGAGAGCGCGATCCGGACCGAGCAGCCCGCGAAGGTCACCAACTGCAGAAAGCGCTCGCCCACCGAAAATGCACCGTCACGACCCGGCAGTGGACTCCCTAACAAACCCACCTCTGACAGCGCATCCGTCAGCAACATCGGTTCCGGGAGCAGGAAAGGGTCTCGCGTGCTCAGCACGAGTCGGCCGGTATGTGCGGGCATGTAAGGGCAAAGGCGAACGGATCTAGGCGATTTTAACATCACGCGGGCAGCATCAGATGTATGTGCTCGGCGAGAAGGGATACCCGCCCCTGCATTCCCATGGCGAGTCCCAGCCGGCGCACCGAGTGGGCGGGCAGGCTGAGGAAAAGGCGGTGCCTGCCCGGACCTTCGGCCGCGAAGGTGACCGCACAGGTGTCGCCGAGAGCCAGCAGATCGAGAACCCGGCCCTGCACGGGATTCTCCAGGTCACCCGGGACCGGACGGTCGGGGCGTTGCCAGAGAATGGACGCGGCCGGTATCACCCAGTCCACCTGTGTTCCGGGGGCCAAATCCAGATCGGACTGCACCTCCAGCAGGTGGTCCTGCCATTCCATCAACAAGCTATGGGGTCGGTCCGGCGAGGGCCCGCGGACCAGGCCATGGAAGAGGTTGCGCTGACCCACCAGACGGGCAACCTCCCGGCTTCGCGGCCTGTCGATGATGTCGGCCGGTGGTCCGGCCTGCAGGGTCCGCCCATGGCCCAGGACGACCATACGGTCCGCCAGGGCGGCGGCCTCGCTTAGATCGTGGGTTACCAGCAGGATGGGGACGCGGATCTCACGGTGCAGGCGCGCCAACTCCTCCTGGAGCTTGCGTCTGGTCATCTGGTCTACCGCCGAAAACGGCTCGTCCAGCAGCAACACCGACGGCTCTCGTGCCAGGGCCCTGGCCAGGGCGACGCGCTGGCGCTGGCCGCCGGAGAGCTGATCGGGCATACGCCCTTCGAGTCCTGCCAGGTGCACTTGGGCGAGCAGCGCCCGTGCCCGCCCCTTGCGTACGCTCCGGCGCAAGTGGGTCAGCGCCGCGCGCACATTGTCCAGGGCGCTGAGGTGAGGAAAGAGGGCGTAGTCCTGAAAAACCAGTCCCACCCGCCGCATCTGGGGCGACAGGGCGATGCCGCGGGCGCTGTCGAGCCAAACCTGCTCACCACACTCGATACGTCCCTCCCGCGGTTGCAGCAGACCGGCGATGCAGCGCAGGATAGATGTTTTCCCACTACCTGACGGACCGATCAGTGCTGTGATCTCTCCCGGCGCGCAGGCCATTTCGGCCGCCATTGGGATAGGAGTGGGTTGGCGCAGGGAGACCCGCAGGCCTTGTGCGGACTCAGACACGGTAGCTGCGGCGCTGGCCAAGGACGAATACAAGGCCGATGGCGAGGAAGGAGAGCACCAACAGGAGGGCAGACATGGCCCCCGCGGCATCGGTGTCGAAGGCTTGTACTCGGTCGTAGATGGCGATGGCCGCGGTGCGGGTCTCACCTGGGATGTTTCCACCCACCATGAGCACCACCCCGAATTCTCCCAGAGTATGAGCAAAGGTGAGGGCCAGCGCGGTTACCGCTCCGGGCCAAGCCAGAGGCAGCTCGACGCGCCAGAAGGTGCGCCAGTTGCTGAGCCCGCTGCACCAGGCGGCCTCGCGCACGTTTTGGGGGACGGTCTCGAAGGCGCGCTGCAAGGGTTGAATGGCAAAAGGCAGGTTGAAGATCACCGAGGCCAGCAGCAGACCCTCGAAGCTGAACGCGAGGGTGTGTCCGATAAGGGACTCGAAGGCAGCGCCCAGTGGTGAGGTACTGGCGAAGGCGACCAGTAAATAATAACCCAGGACCGTCGGCGGCAGGACCAGGGGTAGGGCAATCAGGGCCTCGACGAAGCCTCGCAACAAGAAACGGCGCCAGGCCAGCGCCCGGGCGACGACCAGGGCCAGTGGCAGAAGTAGCAGGCAGGTCCAGGCGGCGAGCCGCAGGGACAAGGAGAAGGCGACCCAGTCCACGACGGATCAATCCCGGGGCGGGACGCGGAATCCGTGGTGCCCCAGAATCTCTCGGCCGTGGGGTCCCAGGATGAATGTGAACAGACGCTTGGCCGCGGCACCCGCCCCTTTTAGCAAAACCCCGCGCTGGCGTATCGCAGGGTACAGCCCGATGGACAGGGGGGCATGCCTGCAGCAGTGTCCGAGGCGGGGGGAGAGGGCAAGTGAGTAGGCGACCAGACCTGCGTCGGCGCCACCGGTCGCGACGAACTGGGCCGCCTGGGATACGTTTTCGCCGATGACGAGCCGATCCTCGATGCTTGCCCACAGCCCCGACTCCGCAAGCGACTCCCGAGCGGCTCTGCCATAGGGGGCATGCTCGGGATTCGCGATGGCGAACCGGTGTAGTCGGCCGTCGTCGATGGCCTCCTTCAAGTCGCGCAGGCTGCCGTCCGGCTTCAGGGTAGAGTTCTTCGGCACCATTATGGCGAGTCCGCCGTGCGCGTAGATGGCTCCGTCATCCAGTGTTCGTCCTTCGCGCGCGAGATCCAGCACCATTGCCTCGTCGGCGGAGAGAAAGAGCTCGAAGGGTGCGCCCTGAGCGATCTGCCGGTACAAGTTTCCCGAGGATCCGAAGCTGAGGCGCGTCTTTGTGCCGTTCTTTGCGTCGAAGGCGTCCGCCAGCTCCGGCAGGGCATCGCGCAGCGATGCGGCTGCGGCGACCATGGGTCCCGGCTCGACCGAAAGCGCGGGGGCCGAGGCTAGCCAAAGCAGGCTCGGCAGCAGGGCGAGAACTGAGGCAAAGCGGTGTGTGTTTCGTGGCTCCAAAATCCAGGTCTCGGGGAATTGGAATTGTTCATGGGCGATGTTAGCAGAACCTCACCGGGACACGGACTCGGCAATCGATGATGGGCATCGCTTCGCTCTGCCCATCTCGCGCGCTTCGTGGTTCAATTGACGGATCGACCTGATGTTGAGGGACGCGAGATGGAACCTGACTTTTGGCATGCGCGCTGGGAAAGGGGCGAGATCGGCTGGCATGAAACCGAGATCAATGTCCACCTGCCCGAGCATTGGCCGCAGCTGGGTGTGGGGCCCGGCTCGCGGGTGTTCGTGCCTCTGTGCGGTAAATCTTTGGATCTTTTATGGTTGGCCGGCGAGGGGCACCGGGTGCTGGGGATCGAGATCAGCCATGTGGCCGTCGAGGCCTTTTTTGCCGAGAATGCGCTGACTCCGGAAGTCGTAAAGGAGCCCCCCTTCCTGCGCTACAGTGCGGGGGAGGTGGAGATTCTTTGTGGGGATTTCTTCGATCTGACCACCGCGTATCTCGACGGCGTGACGGCGGTTTTCGACCGAGGGTCCCTGATCGCCTTTCCGCCCCAGACGCGATTCAGGTATGCGGAGCACCTGCTACGACTGCTTCGGTCCAATGCCAAGATTCTGTTGATCACCTTGAACTACGATCAGGCCGAGATGCCGGGTCCGCCATTCTCTGTGAAAGACGATGACGTGCGCGATATGTTTGGCCGCCACTACCATATAGAGCCCGTGTTCCGGGGGGATGTCCTGGCGGAAAACGAGCGGTTTCGCCAGCGGGGACTGACCTGTTTGTGGGAGCAGGTCTATGTGCTCAGGCCGAGTGAGTCCTGAGAAAGGAAGCCGGACCGCATGGGGTTGAGACGGGCGTCGCTGCGCTCGTGCTATCCGAGCAAGTTAGTCGTTGTGGGCGCCGAAAAGCGGCATCCGATTGCTTGGATAGGGGTTTTTAATCGTTGCTGCATTGCATCAGTAGCATTTTTGTCGGAAAATGCGGAGCAGCTTCTGTACCGGAAGCAAACGACAACCGCCCTGTCGCTCCACCGATCGAGCTTGCCTGTTACGAGAACATGCGAACAAGACACGCCGCGATCCTTTCTGTTCTGGCCGCTTTCGTCGCCTTTATCCTTCCCCTCAGCGTCTTTGCCGACAAGTTGCCGTCGTTCGAGCAGATCTATGCTTCCAACGACAAGAACGACCTTACGGCCTGGGGACGCCGTTACGCGCGCGGTGTCGGTACGGATCAGAATCCCAAGAAGGCGGTCGAGCTCTTTTGCAAATCGGCGCAAAAAGGAGACACAGACGCGAAATTCGAGCTTGGTCAGATGTACGCCTTCGGGCAGGGCGTAAATCGCGATTGGGATCTCGCGGCTGCCTGGTACTACCAAGCCGCTAAGAGCGGCAACCGCAAGGCGGAGACAATGCTGAAGATCCTAAAGGTGAACGGCAAACCCAAGCGCAGGGCCTCCTGCCCGACGGGTAGTCGGACCCGCGTCGTCAGCCGTCCGCATCCCGCATCCGGGGAGATCGCCCACATGGTACGTTCCATGGCGCCGAATTACGGGCTCGATGCCAACTTGGTGCTTGCGGTTATCGAGACCGAGTCCGGCTTCAATCCCAAGGCGCTCTCGCCTAAGAACGCGCAGGGTCTGATGCAGTTGATTCCGGCGACGGCGGCTCGATTCGGCGTCGAAAATGCGTGGGACCCGGAGCAGAACCTCCACGGAGGCATGGCCTATCTGCGCTGGTTGCTCGACCATTTCGACGGGGACGTCAAGCTGGCGCTTGCCGGTTACAATGCCGGCGAGAAGGCGGTGGAACGCCACGGGGGAATCCCTCCCTACGCGGAAACAAAGGCCTACGTCGAGCGCATCATCAAGCGTATCGGCGGTCGAAGTTGAGGCGCCATAGTCTAGCAGCCGTCGGATGGGCGGAGCGCCGCAATGCGCATCGAACCGAAGCACCGGGTTGATATTCAGTATCGCAGCCGCCCTTTCTCCGTCTTCTGTGTTGCGATTTCGGGTGCTGGGTCGTGCCGGGTGTGCACCAGTGCCGCGGTAGTCGCGAGCCTGCTGATCGCTTTTTGGCTTTCCGCCGCCGGTGCTGCGGAAACCAACGAAGGCGGAATCGGAGATTCCTGTCGAGCCGATACGGATTGCCGTGGTTATTGGCGTTGCCTGGACCAGGTCTGTGCGGTTCCCCCGGCGGTGCTTGGAAGCAGCGACAAGCGGACTCCGACGGTCGAGCTCGTCGCCGGAGAGGTGTCTCGCGGGCGTTTCTTTGTCGAGCTGGCTTCGGAAAAATCCGAGCAGGCGCGGGGACTCAGTTACCGGCCATCCATGGCCGACGGCTGGGGCATGCTCTTTATTTTTCCCGAGCCCGTCCGACACGCCTTCACCATGGCGCTGATGCGCTTTCCCCTCGATATCGTCTTTATCCGCGAGGATGGGGTTGTGGTCGACCTGATCGAGGACGCTCAACCCAAGACGCAGGCTTTGATCCCCTCGAGTGCTTACGGGTACGTACTGGAGCTGAATACAGGCGCGGTTCGCGCGCACGGTATCCGCGTCGGAGACAGAATGAAATTGACCGGCGTTCCGCGGCGGTTCGATCGAAGTGTAAAGCAATAGCAGAAGCTTCAGGATCCGAAGGTCTCCCGACCTATCCAGCTGTTTGATTCTCGCTCTTCGTGTCTTGGTGGCTTTGTGTGAGAATAATGTTTACTCGTGCAAAGCTTGCCGTCACCCTGTCGCAAATCGAGCCCGGGAAGATCGAACGATGGAGAATACGAACCACGCCAGTCAATCGCAGGAGCCGAACGAGAGGCTAAGTGCTATCGAGGCGCGACTGAGCCTGATCGAGCGGAAGATCGCCGAGCAATCCGAGCGTCTCGAAGTGACGGAAAACTCCGTTCGGACTCTGGAGCAGGCTACACCTTCCGATGAGCTCGAGCGTCACCGTGAGCAGCTGCGCGATTACGAAAGGGCTCTGGTGGAGCGTATCGCGGATGTGGACGACGATCGCCGCGCGACCGCGTCTCGTCTGCAGCGGGCATGGCAGACCCAGCGGGAGGAGCTCGACGAACGTCTGCGGCGCCACGCTGGGCTGCTGGGCGGGCTGCTGCTGGTTTTCGCGGTTCTCTTCGCCGTCGCACTTTTTCTCGTTAATCGCCAGGCATCGATGGGGCTGGCAGACCTCGCCCACGACGCTGCGACGATTCGCCAGGAGCTGGCGCAGCGCCCCGAGGAGAGCACGGTCGAAGAGCAGGTGCGCGAAAAGCTCGACAGCTTGACCGCGCACGTCGGGGAAATGTCGGCCTTGTTGGAAGGGGCAACGAAGGATGGGCAACAGGCTATACAGGTGTCACTTGCCAAGGAGCACGCCGATCGCGTCAAGGCCCAGGATCGTCTGGCGGCGCAGATTCAACGCCTCGACACAGAGCGGAGCAGCATAGCGCAGGCCCTGGACTCCTTGAGATCGACATTGCGAACTTTGGAGTCCCGTCTTGCCGATGGGGGGACCGGCATGGCAATCGGGATGTCCGCTGCGACACGCGCGGTGGCAGCGCCAGTGCCTGTCCCGGATGAGGCGGCTGGTGTACCGGATGGGAGTAGCACGCCGGACGTGACCGAGGAAGAGCTACCAGTCGTCAAAGCGAAGGTGGACCGCCCTGCGGAGACCGGCGGGCCAGATGGCCCGGCCCCCGAAGCATCCGCTATAGCTGCATCCGATGAGGAGGAGACACTCGTCGCCGGCGGAGACATCTACGTCCTGCAGCTCATCGGCTTCCACAACCGCAAGTCTCTGAACGAGTTTGTGGCCCGGACGGAGTTGCCGGAGCGGGTTTACGCGATACAACAGACCTACAGGGGTCGTCCCTGGTATGTGGTTATCCACAGCCTGCATGACGATTATGCCGCGGCGGAGGAGGAGCTGTCCCGGCTGCCGGAGGACCTGGTGGCTCTCAATCCCTGGATACGCCGCTTAGGGGATGCCACCGAGTTGGAAATCATCGAAACGGGGCAGGAATCCGAATCGGCGTTGGAACCAGGGCAATGACTAAGTTGTTTTCTCTGATCTTGTTCTCGGTCGCTGGACTTCTTTGGATTGGTGTGTGCGCTGCGGCCATACCGGCGACGCCAGTGATGACACTCTACCAATTCAACGGCAAGCTGGACGTGCCCTACTATGAGATCGAGTCGTTTCGTAAACGCGGTGCGTCCTCGCCGGCGGGAAGCTTGGCCCAGGGAACCTCGCTCATCCCGTGCTTGGTGATCCGCAACGGCAAGCCCCTGACCGATAGTAAGGGCACACCCTATGTGGGATTCGATATCGTAGTCGACGCGCGCAAGGCCACACCGGCTTCGACGGACAAGTTCAAGCGTGCCTTTGCGAATCGCAAGTCGATGCGCGTGTCCAATCATCACTGCGATGCCAGTATCAGACATGTGATCAACGTGCGCCAGATGTATGCACTGAACAAGGCACCCTTCTTCGATCCGCCGGGATCCGGGCGGCCAGGTGGTGCGAAGGGGGCACAGAGCGAGTTGGACGGGATCGTTCGTGCCTTTCACAACTCGTCCCATTGTCCAAAGGCGAACCGCAAGCTGATTGGACGCCGGCGGGCCTTGAGCAGCGCCTGGGATAGATTCATCTCCGACAATCGGGGCAAATGGTCGAAACAGACCATCGCCCGTGCCAAGCACCTGGACTACACCATGCGCACGGCCATCTACGAGGGGCATCTGGACCGGGGCTGCAGCGCTTACGGTGCCTGTGAGCGCAATATCATCGCCCTGTCGATCCGTAACCGCGGACGTTCCGAGTCCTGCTCCGGGTACCAGGGCTGTCGCTTTCCGGGGGACTACCAGGGGGTTGCCTCCAAGGTGTCCCAGTACAACATCTGGGACGAGTACCTGACACAGATCTCGGGCCTGACCTCCTGTTTTCTGCGCTCGGATCTCGGCAGCGGCAAGAGCGCCGACTACTACGACAAAATCCGCGCCATGTACGAGCAGAATCTCGGCGACGTTCAGCGCATTCTCTTCGGCACGGATCGGGATCTGAAGGATATTTTCGGAAAGGCGTCCTTGAGCGATATCAAGGAGCTTCGCCACTACTACCATGCACCCGCCATGGGTAAGTGCTTTCCCAACCACAAGCGAGTCGAGTATATGTCAGGGGCGGTGGCGAGAAAGGGTAAGGACTTCGCTCTGATCGCCAATACGCGCATCGAGGTCGGCAAGAAGGGGAATTACGGATACAGATTCCGGGAATTTCAGTTTGAAGAGGCCCCGGAGAAGGACGTGATCGAAATCGTCGACAACTATCCCGGCTTCGAGGTGGACGCCAGCAAGGTTTCCCTCAAGAGCTCGTCGAGCTGCCCGCCTTACGGGATACCACGCGGCTGTAGCCACCGGAGCGTTGGTCGCTACCGGCGTACACCACCCTGGCTCAAATCCGGAAAGGCCTTGGGTCTGCAGTGTCAGATTCGTGATCGTGGTGCGGACTGCAGAGGGGGGGCAAGGTCGAAATCCGTCACCGTGGGTGGTGCCTGCGATACCCAGATGCGGCCCGTCACACGCGTTCCCTGAGCGCGTTCATCTGTTTTTGATCGTAAAAGTCGTCGCGAGACTTGGATTCAGAAGGCTCAGTTGTTACCCATGGCGGCAATCTGAGCGACGTCTCTGGCTTCGAAATCCATACCGAACTCCTGCCCGGGGTTCAGCGTGATGCCGTAACCGATTCCCAGCTTGTCCAAGATCCAGGTGAATTCGGTTACGAGACCGCCGCCGTAGCCGGGGTAGTCCCGCACGAAGCCCTTCGCCCTGTCGGGGCTCGTGAAGAGCACCAACACGTCCTGTCCCTCGTCGGTTTGGATCTTTAGCGGCTGTGCCTTGGTATCGGTTGCGAAACCGCCGATCTGATGCTTCTCGTAAACGGGCATGAAAACCTCGGATCCCAATAGCGTCTGGATGAAGGACTCCGGCGGAATCTGACCGTCTTGTGCGGCCATGAGCTGTCGTTCCAGGTCGTTTTGAGGTTGAAACTCGGTGGACATGTGGCTGTTCCTCGGGCGATCGGTGTTGACTGGGAAAGCTGGGGTTGAACAGGTGGACTTCAAGTCCAATGACGGAGTTGCGCGTGTGGGTGCATCTCGTCGGAAAGGTCAATCGCCCGGTTGATCTCTTTCGATCATTTTTTTCTCACGGAGGCGGCGGATGGGAGGCTGTTCACCAACGCACCACGCTTTCGCATCATGGTGGGCGAGAGCAAAGGCTCGATGACCCCCTTCCGCACGCTACCAACAAGGAGGCGGTTGTGCGCTACGGCTGTCCCGCGGCTGCGGCGCCCTCGATTTCGCGGCTCGGCGCCGGCGATATCAGCATGTAGAAGGCCGGCACCACGTAGAGGGTGAACAGGGTGCCGATACCCAGACCAGTGGCAATTACGAGGCCGATATGGAAGCGGCTCACGGCACCTGGGCCTGTGGCGATGAGTAGGGGCACCATGGCCACCACCATGGACAGTGTCGTCATCAGAATGGGCCGTAGACGGATGCGCGACGCCTGCTCCACCGCCTCGCGCTTGTCCAGACCCTCACGGATCCGCAACTGGTTGGCGAACTCGACGATGAGAATTCCGTTCTTGGCGACCAGCCCGATCAGGGTGATCAGGCCCACCTGGGTATAAATGTTGACGCTGGCGAAACCGAGCGTCAGGAAGACCGTGGCCCCGAAGATGGACATGGGCACGGAGACCAGGATGATGATTGGATCGCGCCAGCTCTCGAACTGGGCCGCCAACACCAGGTAGATCACGAGCAGCGACATGAAGAAGGTGATTACAAGGGCGCTTCCCTGCCGGGCGAACTGGCGCGACTCACCCATGAAGTCCCAGTCGTAGCCCCGGGGCAGAACTTGCCGGGCTTCGGTCTCCAGGAAGCCAATGGCATCGCCGAGGGTAACGCCCGGCGCCATAATGCCCTCGAGAGTCAGGGAGTTGAGCTGCTGGAACTGGGTGCGTTTGCTCGGCTCCACGGTGTTTTCGAAGCGCGCCAGGCTGGACAGGGGAACCAGTTCGCCGGAAGCGGCCTTGAGGTAGTAGTCGTCGAGCATGGAGGGGTCGAGCCGGAATGCCCGCATGACCTGGGGAATGACCTCGTAGCTGCGCTCGGCAAGGCTGAAGCGGTTTACGTAGCCGTCCCCGAGCATGGTCGCGAGGCTGCGCCCGATCTCGCGCATGTCCACCCCCAGGTCACCGGCGCGATCGCGGTCGATGCGCACGGTGGTCTTGGGCCGGTCGAGCTCGACTCCCTTGCGTAGGAATATGAATTTTCCGCTGGCCATCGCCCGCCCGATGAGCTCGCCACCGACCTGGTCTAGCTCCTCGTAGCCCGCATCGGTGGTGATCACGAATTGCATGGGGAGGCCGCGGCCTGCCGCCGGTAGGCTGGGACGCGGGAAGGCGGCGACCTGCAGCCCGGCCACCCGGGAAAGCTTGCCTTGCAGCTCCGGATTGATCTCCATCTGGGAGCGCTCGCGCTCGGTGGTCGGTCGCATCTTGAAACCGCCGAAGGTCGTGCTCGAGTCCCCTCCGAAGCCTACCAACACGAAGCTCTCGCTGTACTCGGGAAAGTTCTCGAAGATGTCGACGATCTGCTTGGCATAGACCTGGTTGTACTCCACGGTCGCGGTTTGGGGTCCGACGGCCTGGAAGAAGAGGATGCTCTGATCCTCGGTGGGTGCCAGCTCGTTCTTGCTCGTGACGAACATGAGCCAGATTGCCGCGAGCACGATCAAGGCGAAGACCAGCGTCGCGGAGGGATACGCGAGCCATCGGCTCAGGGATGCCCGGTAGCCGGACGCGAGCCAGTCGAAGAAGCCTTCCACGGCGAGCTCGAAGCGACCGGCGTTTCCTGCCGGGCGCAGCACCTTGCCGCTGAGCATCGGGGACAGCGTCAGGGCGACGACTCCGGATACGAGCACCGCGGCCGCCAGGGAAAAGGCGAACTCGGTGAAGAGGGTTCCTACCAGTCCGCCCATGAAACCGATGGGGGCATAGACGGCTACCAGAGTGGTCGTCATGGCGATGATGGGGACAGCGAGCTCGCGGGCTCCCTGAATCGCAGCGTCGCTTTTCGATGCACCCAGCTCGAGGTGACGGTGCACGTTCTCGACGACGACGATGGCGTCGTCGACCACCAGACCGATGGCCAACACCATCGCCAGCAGGGTCAGCAGATTGATGGAAAATCCCATCAGCAGCATCAGAAAGGCCCCGCCGACGAGGGAGAGGGGTACGGCTACCGCCGGAACGACAGCGGCGCGTATGGAGCCGAGGCTCAAAAAAACCACGACCAGGACGATCAGGACTGCCTCGGCCAGCGTCTGGAAAACCTCGTCGATCGAGTCGCTGATGAAGACGCTGGCATCATAGGGAATTTGGGCTTCGAGCCCGATAGGGAGCTGGGCGCGGATCTCCGGCAACAGTTCATGAACCCGATTGGCCACCGAGAGGGGGTTTTCCCCGGGCGCCTGTTCGATGCCGATGAAGATGGCGGGGATTCCTTTGAAGAGTGTCGTGGAATCGTAGTCCTTGGCACCAAGCTCCACATCAGCCACGTCCTGCAGCCGCACCAGGGCGTTCCCATCCGCGAGCACCACCAGGTTGCGGAAGTCCTCGACCCGGCTTACGTCCGTGGTTGCCGCCAGGTCGACAGCGAAATAGCGGTCCTTGAGCTTGCCGATACCGGCCAGGTAATTGTTGCGGCGCAGGACCTCCTCCACGTCGGTCGGCGACACGCCCAGGGCGGCCATGCGTTGCGGATCCAGCCAGATACGCATGGCGAAGGACTTGTTACCGATGAGCTGGGCCTTGGCGACACCCGGTACCGCCTGGAGCTGCGGTTGAACGACCCGCAGCAGGTAGTCGCTGATCTGCGACAGGCTCATGGTCTCGCTGAAGAAAGCCATGTACATGAGAGCGGTCGGGTCCCCGGTGGTGGCGTCGATGACCGGGTCTTCCGCCTCGGCGGGCAGCACGTTGCGCTGACTCGCTACCTTGGCCTGGATTTCCGCGACCGCGGCCTTGGGGTCGTAGTCCAGCTCCATGTGGGCCTCGATGCTGGAACGGCCCTGAACGCTGGTCGAGAAGAGGTAATCGATGCCGTCGGCCTCGGCGATGGCCTGCTGCAGTGGCGTTGTGATGAAGCTTTTGACCAGCGCGCCGCCGGCGCCGGGGTAGCTGGTGGTTACCGTGACGACCGTGTCCTTGGTTTCCGGATACTGGCGTACCTCCAGGCTTACAATGGAGCGCAGGCCGACGACCAGGATCAGCAGGCTGATCACGCTCGCCAGCACCGGGCGGCGGATGAAAATGTCCGTGAATCTCATGGCCGGAGCGGCCCGTCTCCGGGTGGAATCACCGAGTTGTCGAGGGTGACCGGCTGGCCGTTTCGCAGCTTGATTTGACCGCCCATGACCACGCGGTCACCGGCAGCGAGGCCGTGGAGTATCTCCACCTGCCCACCCTGAGCCTGACCCGTTGTCACCTGCCGCCGCTCGACCAGGGTCTGTCCGTCCTGCTCGGTAATCAGAAAGACGGTATCGCCGTACGGGGCGAAGGTGATCGCAGTGCGGGGCAGCGTAAGAAGGCCCTCGCGAGCCGGCAGCAGGGTACTGACCTCGGCGAACATCCCGGGGCGCAGCAGGCGCTCCGGGTTTTGAAGGATTGCCCGTACGCTGATGGAGCGGGTCTTCTCCTCCACCGTCGGATTGATGGCCTCGATCGTGCCTTCGAAATCCCTGTCCGGGTAGGCCGCGACCTGTACCAGGACCTGCTTGCCCACGGAAATCCGGGGCAGGTGGCGCTCCGGAAGGGAGTAGTCCACATAAATGGGCTTCAGGGCGTCCAGTGGTACGATTTGAGAACCCGGGGCCAGATACTCCCCCAAGTCCAGGATGCGAATGCCGAGTTGACCGGCGAAGGGGGCGGTGATTCTCTTCTTGGCGATCAGCGCCTCTTTGGCGGCGACCGCGGCCTTGGCGCTGTCCAACTCCGCGGATGCCTCGTCGTAATCCGACTGGGAGGCGGAGCGATCCTTGAGGAGCTTGCCGAAGCGTCCTACCTTGATCTTGGCCAGATCGCGCTGGGCGATCAACCCTTTGAGGTCCGCCTGGTCGACGCTGTCGTCGAGTTGGACAAGCACATCACCCTGCTCGACGGACTGGCCGGACTCGAAGTGGATCTCCCGCACCTGACCTGCCACCTCGTTGGTGACGAAGATTCCCTGGGTGGCGACCAGGTTGCCGACGGCGTTCAACCTCGGCTGCCAATCCTCCCGCCCGACCTGGGCGACCGCCACGACGGGCGGAGGAGGTGGACCACCCATGGCCTCCTGTTGTCGCATCTGGATCTGCTTCCAGGCAAAGATGCTGCCGAGGATGGCACCGAGGAAGAGGATGACGAGAAAGAGTCGCAGGAGCATAGCCGGCAGGATTCGACGGATAGAGACTAGGCTTAAGGGTGAAGGCTAGGGCCTACAGGTGCCAGATCAAGGGCAAACCAGCAGGCCGGCCCAGGTGGATTCGAAAGGGGTAAGGCAGCGCGCCGTTCCTGCGCGTGACCGGCATCGGGCACAACCAATCACTAGGAATCCTCTGTCTTGCTGAGCTGGGCGATCCACATGGCGGTAGCGCCCGCTACGGCGCTCGGCATGACGATGAAGTTGAGCACAGGGACCATGGTCATGCCTGCGGTTGCCGCTCCGAAGCTCAGTCCCAAGAGGCGCTTCCTGCGCAAGCGCGCGCGCATCTCGGCGAATTTGAGGCCGTGATTACCCATTGGGAAGTCGCTGTATTCCAAGGTAAGTATCCAGGCCGTATAGAGAAACCAAAGCAGCGGGGCGGCCAGGTTGATTCCGGGTATCAGGAACAGGATCAGAAAGGGGATAGCCAGGACAGCGGCGAAAAGCAGTTTCTTTACCTCGTCGAGCAGGGTGGGTAGCAGCTCCACCAGGGCCTTCTTCCAGCCGCCGCCCTCGTCCAGAGGTCTTCCGGTGAGGTGCAGCTCCACCTTCTCCGCCAGCAGGCTGTTGAAGGGGGAGGCGAGCAGGTTTGCCACCAGTGTGAAGCTGTAGAAAACCAGTATCACCAGGACGAGGACGAACAGAGGCCAGAGGATCCAGTCCAGCCAATGAAGCCAGGAGGGAATATTGGACTCCATCCAGAACAGGAAGGACTCGAACTGGGAAATCCCGTACCAGATGGCCGCGGAGAAAACCAGGATATTGATCAGCAGTGGCACCAGCACGAATCGCCGCAGTCCCGGGCGCGTGATGAGCTTGATTCCAGCGAATAGATAGCCGGCACCGGAAACGGGATTGGCTGCCATGATTACTGCTGCTGTCGATTGTTTGAAGCCGTCACGCCGGGCGCGGACGAGCCTATGTTCCTAACGCTCGGTGCGCGACAGATCCATGTCGTGCGAGAGGTTCCGGCCCGTAATCCGAGCGCCGATGGTACCCCCAGTGGCGCGTGGTCTCAAGGAACGCTCGGGCCGGGATTCGTCCTCTATCGGCGTATTTCCGGATCGGGGCTTCGAGAGGTCGCCCCCCGAGGCGCTCTTTCCTCCCGTCAGGTAACTTTGATCTGAACCTGCTCCCCCGTCTCGGGATCGCTGAGATGGACCGCGCAGGCGATACAGGGATCGAAGGAGTGGATGGTACGCAGGATCTCTACCGGTTGCCGGGCGTCCACCAGCTGATGGTTGTCCTGCAAGGCGGCCTCGTATGCGCCGGGTTGCCCTTGGGGATCCCGAGGACCGGCGTTCCAGGTGGAGGGGACCACGGCCTGGTAGTTGTCGATCTTGCCGTTCTTGATAACTATCCAGTGTCCGAGTGCGCCGCGAGGAGCCTCCATGAAGCCGGCGCCGCGGGCCTCGCTGGGCCAGCTCGATGGCTCCCACAGGATCTCGTTGAAGGTTCGGGTGTCGCCGGCCTTGATGTTGGTGACGAGGGCGTCGTACCAGCCCTGCATGGCGTCGACCACGACCTTGGTCTCCAGGGTCCGGGCAGCGGTGCGTCCCAGCGTGGAGAAGAGGGCGTCCGTCGGGAGCTGCAGGGTCGACAGGGTCATGTCCACCAGTTCCTTGGTCTGGGCGTGGTTCGTAGCGTAGAGGAGCAGCACCCGTGCCAGGGGACCGACCTCCATGGCATGACCATTCCAGCGAGGGGCCTTGAGCCAGGAGTAGCCGTCTTCGACGTTGACATGCTCGAACGGGGGCACGGGTCCGCCGCGATCGTTGTAGTCGAATTCGGTCTCGCCCGCATAGGGGTGTAGGCCCGTGTCCTTGCCCTGCCGGTACTTGTACCAGGAGTGGGCGACGTACTCCTGGACCTGAGTGTCGTTGTGCAGGTCGACCGCGTGGATCCTGGACAGATCCCGGTTGAGGATGGCGCCGCGGGGGAGCAGGAAACCTGGATCGGCGTCCGACAGGCTGCCGGACGGCAGGTCACCGTAGCAAAGGAAGTTGCCCAATCCCTCGCCACGCTCGCCCCAATCCTTGTAGAAGCCGGCGATGGCCAGGGTGTCGGGCACGTACACCTGGTTCACGAAGGTGCGCATGGTATCGATGATGGTCTGGACCTGGGCCAGCTTCTTGGCGTTGATGGCGGAGTCGGAGTTGAGATCGATGGGGCAGGGCGCTCCGCCGACGACGAAGTTCGGATGCGGGTTCTTGCCGCCGAAGATGGTCAGCAGTCTGGCGACGTCCCGTTGCCAGGCCAGGGCCTCCAGGTAATGGGCCACGGCCATCAGATTGGCCTCGGGGGGCAGCTTGTAGGCCGGGTGGCCCCAGTAGCCGTTGGCGAAGATCCCGAGCTGTCCTGACTCGACGAAGCCCTTGAGCCTTTTCGCTACATCCGCGAAATAGCCCGGCGAGGACTTGGCCCAACTGCTCAGAGACTGGGCCAGTTCGGACGTGGCCTTGGGGTCGGCGTCCAGGGCGTTGACCACGTCCACCCAGTCCAGGGCGTGCAAATGATAAAAGTGCATGACGTGGTCGTGAACCGTCTGAGCAGCGATCATCAGATTACGGATGAGCTGGGCGTTGGGTGGGATTTCGTATTGGAGGGCGTCCTCGACGGCACGTACCGAGGCGATGCCGTGCACCAGGGTGCAGACACCGCAGATGCGCTGAGTGAAGGCCCAGGCGTCCCGTGGATCACGACCGCGCAGGATGGTCTCGATGCCACGCACCATGGTGCCGGAAGAGTAAGCCTGGGCGATGCTCTCGCCATCCATTTCGGCCTCGATGCGCAGGTGGCCCTCGATGCGGGTAATGGGATCGACGACGATGCGTTCACTCATGGTCTGTTCTCTCGTAGCGTGCGCTGTGCGCACATTTCAGCTGGTGCGCGCGGCGCACCCTACCTCCCTTTCTCCACCAGGTGATCGGCGATGATCTCGGTCAGGCTCACCACGGGGATATCCATGTTGAACTCCTCCAGGCCCTCCTCGAGCTGGGTCCGGCAGGTGGCACACATGGTGACCATGCGGTCCGGCTCCACCTCTTCTATTTGGGCCTTCTTGCGCTTGAAGGCGGTCATCCTGAGCTTGTCCGCGCGCTCATTGGAGCTGACGCCGCCGCCCGCGCCGCAGCACCACTGGAATTTCCCGTGCTCCTTCAGATCGACGAAGTTCTCGGCCACCAGATCCATCAACTTGCGCTGCTCTTCGATGACGCCGCTCTTGCGCGCCAGGTTGCAGGGGTCGTGCATGGACAGGCGGTCCGTCTCCTTGCCGTGGGTTTCGAGTTTGCCCTTGGTCCTCAGCTCGTCGAGCACCTCGATGATGTGGTGGACCTTGAATGGATAGGAACGCTCGATCAGGTTGGGGCCCTCCCAGCGCACCGCGGTGTAGGCGTGGCCGCACTCGGGGCTGATCACGCCCTGGACCCGCAGCTTGCTCGCCGCATCGACGATGCGCTGGACCAGCTCGGCAGCGATGTCCCTGCTACCGATCTGGATGCCGGCGTTGGTGGCCTCGAAATAGTCCTTGCTCAAGGTCCAGGTGACACCTGCGTGGTCGAAGATCCTGGCGACGGCCTCCAGGTACTCGGGGAAGTTGATGACCTCCATGGAGGAGAGCATGACCAGATAGTCGACGTCTTCTCGGTCGACCGGCACCGTCAGGCCGGAGCTGGCCTCCACGTGCTTGATCTGGGCCTCCAGGGTCCTCCACTTCAGGCCCATGGGGCTGCCGGTGCGGATGGCGCGGGCGGCGGCCTCGATGAGCCCGGCCGGCGCGTGCCCGGAGGCCACCATACCCTCGCGGGTCTTGCGCACCATGGCCTGGATGTCGTTGCCCACGGGGCAGACCATCGAGCAGCGGCCGCACATGGTGCAGGAGTCGTACAGGAGCGGCTCCCACTCATCGAGCATCTCGTCGGTCACCTTCCTGCCGATGCCGACCATGACCTTGAGCCTACCCCAGAGTGTGTACTCCTGCTCCCAGAGCAGGCGCAGGGGTTCGACCTTGAGAATCGGCGTGTATCTGGGGTCCCCGGTCTCGACGTAGAAGGGACAGGCCTGGGCACAGAGCCCGCAGTTCACGCAGCTCGAGAAGAAGGCGGCTACCGGGGCGTCGATCTCCTCGCGCAGGGCCGCCAATCCCCTTTGAAGTGATAGCTCGGTCATGACACTACCCCCTTGCGTCCGAACGTGGCGCCGGTGTACCAACGGGCGATGAAGGCGGTGAAGATGTGGGTCAGCTTGGTGAAGGGCAGCAGAATCAGGAAGATTTCGACAGCAAAGATGTGCAACCCCAAGGCCATGGGGTAGGGGTTGATCAGCCGGTGATAGGCCAGATAGCCGGTTAAGAGGGGTAGCAAGGTCGCCACCCAGATCAGGTAGTCCTCGAAGGTACTGATGTGCTTCTTCACCGGATGGGCGATGCGATGAATCAGGACGGCGATCAGGGACACCAGGGTAACGGCGGCGACGGCATCAACCACCGGATTCGGCAAGCCGGGCCACGCGAGCCCGAGCACGCTGTTGATCAGCTCGATATGGGGGATGAAGAGGAGTAGGGCGATCAGGAAGCCGACGTGCCAGACGAGCCCCACCACCACGTCGAAGGGAGCGCGCGCGAAGGTGCCCGGGTCTGCGACCGTACGGGAAAGCAGGGTTCTGAAACCGGGGCCAAGCTCGCTGCCCCGGGGCTCGGCGTAATTCGGCTTACGCCCGAGCATGAAGATTTCGACGATACGCGCCCCAAGCCCGATCGCGAAGATGGCCAGGGCCCACTCGAACATGGGCCCCTTGACCCACAGCAGAAATTCCATTGGATCGCTCATAGGGTCTGCTCCAGCTCTTCGACCTTGACCGGCGCGCGCTCGGCCTGCTCGGTCTTGGTCTTCTTCTTGGCCACGGCCGCAGCGGCACCACCTGCGACAGCGCCGGCGATCCCACCCCCGAGGAGGGCGCCGCCGGTGTTGCCGATGGGCACGGACAATGCCTTGTAGAAGCCGCCGGCATCCCAGAAATCGGGCTCCGAGCAGCCCAGGCAGGGATGACCCGCCTCGATGGGCCAGCTCGTGCCCGCGTTCCAGCGCATCGTGGCGCAGGCGTTGTAGGTCATTGGACCCTTGCAGCCCAGACGGTACAGGCACCAGCCCTTGCGGGCGCCCTCGTCGTCGAAGCTTTCCGCGAACAGGCCCTTGTCGTAGAAGGGACGGCGGTAACAGCGGTCGTGGATGGACTGACCGAAGAAGGCCAGCGGGCGGCGGTATTCGTCGAGCTCCGGGAGCTGACCAAAGGTGAGGTAGTGGGCCAGTACGCCGCTGATAACCATGGGAACAGGCGGACAACCGGACACGTTGATCACGGGTTTGTCTGCGACCACATCCTGAACGGCCACGGCGCCGGTGGGGTTCGGGCTGGCCTTGGGCAGACCCCCGAAGGCGGCGCAGTTACCGATGGCTATGACGGCGACGGCTCCTTCCAGGGTCTCTTCGAGGATCTGCAGGTTGCTGCGGCCGGCGATGGTCGAGTAACCCGGATTCGAGCCCGGACCCGGCAGGGACCCGTCGACCACGAGCAGGTATTTCCCGAAGTTCTCCTTCATGGCCTGCTCGCGGGCCTGCTCTGCGGCTTCGCCCGAGGCGGCCTGCAATGTGTGGTGGTAGTCGAGGGAGATGACGCTCAGGATCAGATCTTCCACAGTAGGGGAGTAGCTGCGCGTCAGGGACTCCGTGCAGCCGGTGCACTCCTGAAACGACAGCCAGATCACGGACGGTCGCCTGGCCTTCTCCAGGGCCGCGGCGATGGCAGGGACCATTGTTGGCGGCAGGGCCATCATCGAGGCAGTGGCGACGCAGAACTTGAGGAAGCCGCGCCGCGATACTCCGTGCTCGCGCAGACTCTCGACAAGGGTCTTTTCAGCAGCCATCGTCCCTCCTTCGCATTGACCTAAAGAGAATGATCTTCCGCAAGGGTGCAGAATGTACGAAGATTTTCAAGGAGATTCGTAGCGCATTCTCTTCACCGAACGGGTGACCAGGCGGTTGACGAATCTTCTTCAGTTTCTTTGTCTCCTTTGCGCGCGTCCAGTTGTCGAATCTAAGAGGTCGGGTCGGGCTCGCCGGGGCCCGTTGCGATACGAGCCTCGAACGCCCGAAGTGCCTCGATGATGTCCTGAGACTGGGTGCGCAGGATGTCCGGAATCTTTGTGATTTCGATATGCAAGGCCAGGCGTTGCTCTTCCAGATTGCGGTGATCGATGATCCAGACGCCGTGTACGGCGCTCTCCCACACGCGCGTCGGCCCAAGGGCGTCGACCTCGGCCTTCACCTCGCCTTTACCGAGCAGCGCCAATAGCCGTGCCTCGTCGTTGGGGCCGAAGGGGATTGCGTTCAGGTCGATCAGGGTGCTTTCATCCGTTTCGGCAAGGCGTTTTAGTCCATGGCGGATTTCATGGAGAATGGGCAAACTGTTGTCCCAAGCCTCCGGCGTGCTGCCGATGGGCTCGGCAGAGATGGGAATACTTGCCAGCCGAGACATCGATACGAACCGTTGATGCAGAATTTCCTAAAATTCTAATCCTTCTTTCGCCGCTGGATGTTGATACAGCGCAGCAAAGCGTGCATAAGACAAGGATTGCTCAGGGAGTGAAAGCGGTCTCGGCTTTCCCGCGTTCTTGATTCGCGTCATTCGCGGGATCATCAATTTCCTGTATTTTTTGTAAAATTCGAGCCCCCTAGGAGGTCTGAACCGATGTGCTTGGGCATTCCCATGCAGATCCGCGAAATCGATGGCCTTCTGGCCAGGTGTGAGGCCAAGGGCGTGGCACGTGAGGCCAATCTGCTCATGCTCGAGCATGAAAGTCTCGAAGTCGGTGATTTCGTTGTCGTGCACCTGGGATACGCAGTGGACAAGGTCACTGCCGAGGAGGCCGCAGCCGCCTGGGATATATACGACCAGATGCTGGCTGCGGAAGACGCCGGTGTGGCACGGAGCCTTTGAGGCCCTAGAAGCTCTCGTCGGCGATGCGGTATTGGCGATCGGCCTCCGTTTCCATCTCGCCTTCTTCCTCTTCCATCAGCTCACAGTTCTTGGCCATACGGGCCTGGACTGCGGCCTTCCAGGCCGGATTGGTCCTTGTGGCGAGCTGCCCGACCGGCGTGAGCGCCGCCGCGGCCGCGGCAGCCACGAAATGGTCTGCCTGGGCGAGCCAGTCGGTGTCCTTGCCGCAGGCGGTATAGGTCTTGGCCGCATAGCCCTTGGCCATTTTGAGGGCATCCTGCAGCTCGGCGTCGCTCGCGTCCGGATTTTGGGCGGTCTGCACAGCGCGGCGTACGCGCTCATCCCGGCACAGGTGAATCACGCTCTTGGTGAAGCCGGCGCCGATGATACGCTGCTGGTCAGCGCTGAGTCCGTTCAACGCATCTCGCAGGTCGTGGTCGTTCGAGATTGTCGGCATGATGGCGATTTCCGATACCTTGACGAAATAATGCCGCACCGTCGGTACCGTCGAATGGCGCACGGTACTCTAAAATTGTCACTATGAACGAAACCGGCTCGTCGTCGCATTGACATGAGTCACTAAGGCTGTTTCGCCAGAGAACTGCAATCAGGACGACCTGCTGCTCACGGATTTGTCCCGATCTGTCAAAACGCAACGGGGCTGAGTGGCCAGCGCGGAAACCCCGCATATCCGCCTGCGCTATGTCCGCAAGCGATGCGGCTTTTTTCGCCTGCGGGCAACTGTCATACTGAACCGAGTTTCTGTCGGCGAGTCGCGCCTGCGAATGTGCTCATTAGGGGGAAAGTGTGGAATTGCGAAATACCGACCTGCGTCCGTTTTTCCTCCTGCTGATAAAGCCTTCCCACTACGATGACGAGGGTTACGTCATCCAGTGGTTGCGCTCTTCCCTGCCGTCGAACAGCTTGGCTACCGTCTACGGCATCGCGCGGGACGCCGCGGAGCGGAAGGTGCTTGGACAGGACGTGGAGATTCGTATCCGAGCCCTTGACGAGACCAACTCGCGGGTCCGTGTCGATCGTCTGATACGCGAGATTCGAAGAAGCGGCGGCAAGGCGCTGGTCGGCATGGTCGGCGTGCAGTCGAACCAGTTCCCGCGAGCCCTGGACCTCGGCAGGCGCTTTCGCGCCGCCGGTTTACCCGTCGTGATCGGAGGCTTCCACGTCAGTGGCTGCCTGGCGATGCTCGAGGAGATGCCCGTGGAGTTGAAGGAGGCCCTGGATCTGGGCATCAGCCTGTTCGCCGGTGAGCTGGAGGAGCGGCTTGACGACCTCCTGTGCGATGCGTCCAAGGGCAGACTCCAGCCGATCTACGATTATCTGAACGATCTGCCGGACATGAGCGGCACGCCCACCCCTTATTTGCCGCCGGATCGGGTGCGGCTCACCATGGGCAAGCGCGCGAGCTTCGATGCCGGTCGTGGCTGTCCGTATCTCTGCAGCTTCTGCACCATTATCAATGTCCAAGGACGCAAGTCCCGGCACCGAACGGCGGACGACGTCGAGCGTCTGGTGCGCGCCAATGCGGAGGACGGGATCAACAACTTCTTCATCACCGACGACAATTTCGCCCGCAACCGCAACTGGGAGGCGATCTTCGACCGGCTGATCGAGATGCGCGAATCCGGTATGGACATTCGGCTCGTGACCCAGGTGGACACCCAGTCTCATCGCATTCCAGGCTTCATCGAAAAGGCGGGACGGGCAGGTGTCACCCGTACCTTCATCGGTTTGGAGAACATCAACCCGGATTCCCTGAAGACGGCGCAGAAGGGGCAGAACAAGATCACGGATTACCGGGCCATGCTGCAGGCTTGGCACAGCGCCGGCGTGCTCACGTACGCCGGCTATATCATCGGCTTCCCGAGTGATACACCGGAGTCCATTCGCCGGGACATCGAGATCATCAAGCGCGAGCTGCCCATCGACATCATGGAGTTCTTCGTCCTTACGCCTCTTCCGGGCTCCAAGGACCATCAACGCCTGGTCGAGGAAGGGGTTCCGCTGGATCCCGATATGAACAACTACGATACCCAGCACGTGACTGTGGATCACCCCCGGATGTCGAAAACGGAGTGGGAGAAAATCTACCGCGAGGTCTGGGATCTGTACTACACAGAGGAGCACGTCGCCACCGTGCTGCGCCGCTCACGCGCCTGGGGTTACGATCCCGAGAATATGACGGCCAAGCTTTTCGCCTTCCATGCCCCGATTGTCTATGAGCGCATGCATCCACTGGAGGGCGGCCTGATTCGGCGCAAGGTGCGGCGGGACCGCCGTCCGGGACTTCCCATCGAGAGTCCGTGGGGCTTCTATCCCAGGCTTGTGTGGGAATACCTGAGGAAGTATTCCGGTGCTTTGGCCATGCATGGGCGTTACCGGCGCATTCTGGCGGAGGTTATGGCGGATCCCGACCCGGAAACCTACACGGATACCGCTATGACGCCCGTCGAATCGGGAGAGGAAGACGAGCTGCAGCTCTTTACGGCCACCGTCTCAGCCCAGGAGTTCGTGAAGAAGCGCCGCACACTGGCGGCCAGACGCAACAGGGCAGCGGGCTGATCGACGCTTGCTGGTTTGGTTCCGCCCCGTCTATCAGACTCGGCACCGGCGCGGCCTGAAACGGCGGACGGGCTAATCGGAATCAGCGCTGCCGTCGGCCGATTCCGATCGGTTCGAAACCAGCCCCCGCACCTTCAGAAAAAGGACTGCCGCGGATAGCGCAAAGGTCACGCCGTTTGCGAGTATGATGGGCCAGGACCCCAGCAGCACGCCGTAGATTCCCCACAAAGCCACACCGGTGCAAAACAACAGGTACATCCACACGGAGATGGCGTGGGTGTCGCGGGTCCGGATGGTCCGCACGACCTGCGGCACGAAGGACGCTGTGGTTAGAACCGCGGCCATAAAACCGATTATCTCTTGTGGGGGCAGGGGCATCTGAAGGACTTCTCCGGTAACGGGTTGGCATGAGCCCGGGTATTGACCCGATTCGCTTGTGGACGGCACGGGGAGCCGACCGGCGCTGGGCCCAGCAGGGCGAACAGCACCGCCGCCGCCCCCAGAACTTCAGGGGCTTCCGCAAAGGGCGGAAATCCACGGGTGCTTTTCCCGATACCGGTTCGCCGTCCTGACAAGGCATCCGAGCGGTTGGCCGCCGCAATGATAAACGGGTTCAGTCGATTGTCAGACTCCTCGATACCAACACACCTGCCGACTTCGTCGGATCTCGATAGCTGCCTCATCGGCGACCGCCAGTCCTTTCGCCGTCATCAGCGAGCGCTGAGCCGGCGTGCGCAGCGGGGTCAGCCGATCGACCAGGGGCTGGGCAAGCTTTGGGGGGCCATCAGGCAATCCCAATCCCTGCTGAAACGCCGAAGGGCTCAGGTCCCCGCAATCGCCTATCCCGCGGAGCTTCCCGTGAGCGAGCGTCGTGACGAGGTGGCGGCGCTGATCCGTGACCACCAAGTCGTGGTACTTTGCGGCGAGACGGGCTCGGGCAAGTCCACGCAGCTGCCGAAGATCTGCCTCGAGCTGGGACGCGGAATCGCGGGGCGCATCGGTCATACCCAGCCCAGGCGAATCGCCGCCCGCAGTCTTGCGAGCCGCGTGGCGCAAGAGCTCGGGACCGAGCCGGGGACGCTTGTCGGTTACAAGGTGCGCTTCCACGACCGGGTGCGGCCCGAGACCTCCATCAAGCTGATGACGGACGGAATGCTGCTGGCGGAGGTACAAGGGGACAGGCACCTCAACGAGTACGACACCCTTATCATCGACGAGGCCCACGAGCGCAGCCTCAATATCGACTTCCTGCTGGGCTATTTGAAGGGACTCTTGCCCAGGCGCCCCGATCTCAAGCTCATAGTCACATCCGCGACCATCGATCCCGAGCGCTTCGCGCAGCATTTCACGCGCGAGGAATCGGAGCCCGTACCTATCGTCGAGATCTCCGGGCGCACCTATCCGGTCGAGGTGCGCTATCGCCCGCCGGAGGACGAGAACGTCGGCGAGCGCGACGATGCCATGCAGCTCGCCATCTCCGGGGCACTGGATGAGCTGGCACGGGTAGGGCGGGGCGACGTGCTGGTGTTCCTCTCCGGCGAGCGGGAGATTCGCGAGACCGCCGAGACCCTGCGCAAGCACCACCCGCCGTCGACCGAGATCCTGCCCCTTTATGCCCGACAGGGCCCACGGGAGCAGGCCAGGGTATTCCAGGCTCACGGCACACGCCGCGTAGTACTGGCGACCAATGTCGCGGAGACCTCCCTGACGGTTCCGGGCATTCACTATGTGGTCGATCCGGGATTCGCCCGCATCAGCCGTTACAGTCATCGCAGCAAGGTTCAGCGACTGCCCGTGGAGCGCATTTCTCAGGCCTCGGCCAATCAACGCCGGGGTCGTTGCGGGCGCGTGGCGAAAGGCGTCTGTATTCGTCTTTACGCTCAGGACAACTTCGAGGCCAGGGCCGAGTTCACCGAGCCGGAGATACAGCGCACCAACCTGGCGGCGGTCATCCTGCAGATGAAGCTGCTCGGCTTCGGCGCCATCGAGGCGTTTCCCTTTCTCGATCCGCCGGATTCCAGGTTGATCTCCGACGGCTACCGAACCCTGGAGGAGCTGGCGGCCCTGGACGGGGCGGGGGATCTGACGCCGCTTGGGAAACAGCTCGCCCGCCTCCCGGTGGATCCGCGCATCGGTCGCATGCTGCTGGCATCCGCCCGGCACCACTGCCTGGCGGAGATGCTCATCATCGCCGCCGCCCTGAGCGTCCAGGACCCGCGGGAGCGGCCCTTGGAAAAGCAACAGGCGGCAGACGAGATCCACGCCACCTTCTTTCACGAGGACTCGGATTTCCTCGTCTTCCTGAACCTCTGGCGGTTCCTGGAAAAAGAGCGCGGCCACCTGTCCAAAAACAAGTTCCGAAAACTCTGTCAACAACATTTCTTGTCCTGGAACCGGGTGCAGGAATGGCACGACATCCACACTCAGCTACGTCTGACGATGCACGAGATGGGCTTCAAGGAGAGCCAGGTCACCGCCAGTTACGAAGAAATTCACCGCGCCCTGCTGACAGGCCTGTTGAGCAACATCGGTTTCAAGGACGAGCGCCGGGAGTATCAGGGAGCGCGAAACAGCCGCTTCCACATCCATCCGGGCTCGGGACTGTTCGCGGTGGCCCCGAAATGGATCGTCGCGGCGGAACGGGTCGAGACAACCCGCCAGTTCGGGCGCATCGTCGCCAAGGTCCAGCCGGCCTGGATCGAGCACGCCGCCACACATCTCGTACAGCGGAGCTACTCCGAGCCTCACTGGCAGTCAAAATCCGGACAGGTGGCGGCCTACGAAAAAGTGACCCTCTACGGGGTCACTATCGTCCCGCGACGTCGGGTCAACTACGGACCCATCAATCCGGCCGAGGCCCGGGAGATCTTCCTGCGCTTCGCCCTCGTGGAGGGGGACTTCGAGACCCGCGCCCCCTTCTGGCGCCACAATCGGGAGCTCATCGAGTACGTCCAGCACCTGGAGGCCAAGTCCCGCCGCCGGGACATCCTGGTGGACGAGGAGGCTATCTACGGCTTTTACGCCCAGCGGCTGCCGAGCGGAATCTACTCGACTCCCCAATTCGAAAAGTGGCTGCGCAAAGCGACACGCGAGGATCCCAAGATCCTGCACATGCGCATGAGCGATGTCATGCGCCGTGAGGCGGGGGAGGTGACCGAGCAGGCCTTTCCCGACGGTCTGCAGGTCGGTGCCACACGGCTGCCGCTGGCGTACCATTTCGACCCCGGGAGCAGCGCCGATGGCGTGACCTTGACGGTCCCCTTGCCGCTCGTCAATCAGATCTCCCCCCAGCGCTGCGAGTGGTTGGTGCCCGGGCTGTTGCAAGAGCGCATCGTGGCAATGCTTCGGGGCCTTCCCAAACAGGTACGCCGGGCCTTCGTCCCCATCCCGGAGACCGCCAAGGGATTGGTCCAGCGGCTCGTGCCCTCGGACAGGCCGCTGGTTCAGGCGGTGGCCGAGGCGCTCAAGGAGATGACCGGCCTGCAGGTGCCCGAGGACGCCTGGGACGAGTCCGCTGTTCCCGGGCACCTGCGCATGAAGTTCCGGCTGTTAGACGGGCAGGGGCATCAGGTCGCTCTGGAAGACGATTACCAGCGCCTCAAGCGCCGCTATGGGGGTCAAGGGAAGCAGGTTTTTGCCGAGATTCCGTCCCGCGAGTTGGAGCGGGAGGGAATCAGGCGCTGGGACTTCGATGCCTTGCCGGAGCGTCTCGACCTGGAACGCGGCGGAATACAGCTGCGTGGCTATCCCGCCCTGGTCGACCAAGGGGACAGCGTCGCCATCCGCGTGCTCGACTCGGAGGAGGGCGCGGCCTTGGCCATGCGTGATGGACTGCGCCGCCTGCTGATGCTTCATCTGGCCTCGGAGCTGCGTGATCTGCACAAGAAGCTGCCGGGGCTGGATCGTATGCGTCTCCAGTATGCCAAAGCGCCGGTACCGCCGGGCCGAGGGTCGTCACCTCCCCCGGACCTGGCCGACGAGCTCCTGGCACTGATTCTCGACCTGACCTTCGTTGTGGGGCAGCCGCCACTGCGCGACCGGCGGTCTTTCGAGATGCGTATCGATCAGAATCGGTCACGGCTCGTTGCCGTCGCAGCGGACGTCCGTGCGCTGACCGAGCGGATCCTGGCACGCTACCAGACGATCCGCAAGCAGCTCGCGGACATCACCCAGATCAACTGGATGAGCTCGGTCATGGACATGCGCGAGCAGCTGAGCGCGCTGGTGTTCCGCGGGTTCTTGCAACAGGTAGCCTACGAGCACATCGAGGACTACCCGCGGTTCCTCGAGGCCCTTGAAACGCGCCTAGAGAAGCTCAGGCATGCGGCGGGCAAGGACCAGCAGCGGATGCGGGAAATGGCCCCGCTCCTGAAAAAATGGCAGGAGCGCTCGGCCGTGGCCCGAGAGGCCGGTCGGTACGACACCCGCTTGGAGCAAATCCGCTGGATGCTGGAGGAGCTGCGGATCTCCCTCTTTGCCCAGCAGCTGGGTACGGCCTATCCGGTCTCCGTCAAGCGCATCGAGGCACGCTGGCGGGAGCTGGGGCTGTGACAACGGCGTTTTCCGATGCCGGTCGAGGGATAGGAAATTTAACCGCCTACGCTCCGGTATCCGGCGCCCCGAACACTCGGTCAAGCTCCCGTTGAGCATCATCCGGGACGAGATACGGGGTTCCAAGGGGTGAAGCCGGGCCGAGGGAAATGTTGGAGGGTGGATATTCAGGCCAAGAAAGGCCGAATCGCACGAAACGGACAACGGAAGGATCCGCGGCCGCCAAGGCGCCGCTCACCAGCTTATGCGTTGATCGTATTGGAAATCGGGCTCTGGCTGGGCGAGGGAATCGCCCGCAATTCTTTCTTCATCGAGAAAGACAGTTCCGCAGTCGGTCTGCTCCCACTGCGGGGGACCGCGCGCCGGGGCGATTCTCGGCGGCTGGGCTGGCTCGCCAATGTAACTGAGAATCTGGTGGACAGGGGCTGCCTCGGTGATGAAGGCAACAATGCGCATCCGAGTGCCGCATTGCGGGCAGGTTAGGGGAAACGCCGCGTAGATGCGGGCCAGCAGCATTGCCCAGAGGTAGCGAGCGGGGGAGCGATGCGGCGTATCAAAGGGCTCGTCGCCGGAAGTCTCCACCGGCGGCGAGGGCTGTGCGGCTACGGCCTCGGGGGCCAGCGCAGTGACGGCGGCGCGCAAGGGCGCGTTGGGGGCCAGCACCCCATAATAGCGGTGCCGGTGTTGACGCGGCGGCGGAACCAACGCGGCGATGCGCTCGATAAGCTC
>JAJDOL010000178.1 GCA_022340195.1 Chromatiaceae bacterium | reverse complement strand
TGGGGGCCTTCCTCGACGACCTGGCGAGCGGCGGCCCGCTGCCGCCGGTCCCGGACGGACTCCCGACCCGGCTCGAAGCCATCCTGGAGGGCCTGGCGCAGGCGGTCCGCGACTAGCCCTGGGATCGCCGAGCTGAGCTCGGCTCTTCCGCCGCGTGCAACTCGGCGCTCCCGGGGCGCTGCCCCTCCGAGGCCACTGCACCCCCGGTTGACCGCGTGACACCGCGACTCTCGTGACCCGGCTTCTGTCGCAGCATCGCTCCCCCTCGCTCCCGTGCGGATGCGAGCCTTCCTGCCAGAGCTGGTGCGTCCTGTCCCCCCCGCCGGACCTCGTGGGCAAAGCGCAACCGTGATAGAAAATCCAACCGCCTATGTGCAAATATCCTCGGGTCTTCGCCCGCAACGATCGTACGAGAGGACGCGGCATAAGGAAGGCTTTCGGTGCGGCGTGTCGGGAAGCGGGGATCGAGGACTTCACCATCCACGATCTTCGTCATACCTGCGTCGCTTGGTTGGTTTCGGCCGGAGCGCCGTTGGCGGAGATTCGGGATCTGCTCGGGCACAGCACGATCCTCATGACGGAGCGTTCCGCTCATTTGGCGCCCAACAATCCGAGGACGACTGTCGCGAGGTTCGACGAGTCACGATTTGGTCACGCCCGGAAAGATGGGGAGCGAGCAAAGTCTGCACGGCGGACGTAAGCCGTTGATTGGAAATGGTGCGCAGGGGGGGACTCGAACCCCCACAGGTTTCCCCACTGGAACCTAAATCCAGCGCGTCTACCAATTCCGCCACCTGCGCTTTGTCGGTGGAATATTATACGGCTTTCTTTTGCACGTGAATCCGGTAGCTTGCATGGTTCTTCTTAGGTTTTTCCTGTTTTCGCTGTCTATCGCGATTTTTGTCGAATCGGCGTCGGCCGCATCGGCTTTCTCTTTAGAGCACCAGGGCACGAGCTTCGATGTCTACCGCCTGGACAAAGGCGAGGAGCAGAATCTCGAATTCTTTTGGAAGCGGTCGGATGGGACGCCCTACTCGAGCATTCATGCATTGCGCGATGCCGTGCAGGACCAGGGCCGCGAGCTGATCTTCGCGATCAACGGGGGGATCTATTCCGAAGAGCTCACGCCGCTCGGACTCTACATAGAGAAGGGCAAACGTTACTACAAGCTGAACCAAGGCGATGGCGGGGGGAACTTCTTTCTTCTGCCCAACGGTGTCTTTTACGTCACCGAACAGGGAGCACACGTCGTAGAAACCAAGGATTACCAGCCCGATGGTCCCGTCATCAACGCCATCCAGTCAGGACCCATTCTAGTGACCAAGGGACACATCCATCCCCGTTTCATCAAGGATTATCACAGCAAGTACGTACGCAATGGCGTGGGTGTCGATCGGCTGGGTCGCGTCGTCTTCGCCATCTCTAACGAGCCGGTGAATTTTTTCGATTTCGGCACCCTGTTCAAGGACGAGCTCCAATGTCCCAATGCGCTCTACCTGGACGGGAGTATCTCCGAGATGTACGCGCCCGGGCTCAATCGTTACGGCGGTTGGCCGTGGCGCGAGTTCACGACGATAATCGGGATCACATCCCCGGCATCCGATTCAGAAGATCCGGAGGGGCCGGGGTAGCTGATCCGGAGCTCGTAACCGGTAGTGCTTGCGGTAGGAACCGGGAAATCGCCTTAGTTGTTCGCAGGTTCCGCAATTCGATGCTCAAGCTCCGATTCCCGAGTTATAGGCGACCAGCCCAGTCGCGGGCGAATTGCCAGGCGGTACGGCCGCTGCGAGAGCCGCGGCGCATTGCCCATTGAAGCGCGGCCCGATCGACCTCTTCAGAGGCGACTGTGTTTTCGCTGAACCGGAACAGCCAGTGGCGGACAATAGAGAGGTACTGGTCCTGCGTGAAGGGGTGAAAGGAGATCCAGAGTCCAAAGCGATCCGAGAACGAGATCTTTTCCTCCGTGCTCTCGCCCGGGTGGATTTCACCGTCCAGTACCCGCGTTTCGCGGTTTTCGCGCATCAGCTCGGGTAGCAGATGGCGGCGGTTCGATGTGGCATAGATAAGTAGGTTTTCCGGCGCGGCGCAGAGAGACCCATCCAGTGCGGCCTTCAGGGCCTTGTATCCCGTTTCACCGGATTCGAAGGAGAGGTCATCGCAGAACAGGACGAAGTATTCGGGACGATGGCGAATCTGCTCGAAGATGTCCGGCAGATCGATGAGGTTTTCCTTGTCCACCTCGATCAGACGTAGCCCCTGATCGCGGACCTCGTTGAACATCGCCTTGACCAGCGAGGATTTGCCGGTTCCCCGAGAGCCCCACAAGAGGACGTTGTTGGCGCTCTTGCCAGCGATAAACTGGCGCGTGTTGCGCTCGATCTCCCCTTTCTGCCGATCCAGGCACAACAAGTCGTCCAGGGCCAGGCGATGAGGGTTCTGCAGGGATTGCAGGAAACCTTGCCGACCCGTCTTGCGCCAGCGAAAGGCATCATGGCTCCAGTCGGGCGGGGTGGGAGGCTCAGGCAGCTGGGACTCGAGCCGGTCGAGCAGTCTCGCGGTGCGGTCGATAAGCGCTGAGACGTCTGTCATTATGCGGACAGCCTGCGGTACCTGATGCGATGCGGTTGATCCGCTTCGTCCCCCAGCCGGCGGTGGCGATCCACCTCGTAATCCGCGTAGTTGCCCTCGAACCAGGTTACCCGAGAGTCTCCCTCGAAGGCCAGAATATGGGTGGCGATACGATCCAGGAACCACCGGTCATGGCTAATGACGACGACGCAGCCGGGAAAGGCGAGCAGCGCTTCCTCGAGTGCCCGCAGGGTCTCCACATCCAGGTCGTTCGTAGGCTCGTCGAGCAGCAAGAGGTTGCCGCCGCTTTTCAGCAGCTTCGCCAGATGTACCCGGTTGCGCTCGCCTCCGGAGAGGTCGCCGATGCGCTTCTGCTGGTCGGTTCCCTTGAAATTGAAGCGGCTGCAGTAGGCGCGCGAGGGCATCTCATAACGTCCGACGACTATGTTGTCGGCACCCTCCGAGATCTCCTCCCAAACGGTCTTGGATCCGTCCAGCGCATCTCGGCTCTGGTCCACGTAGGCGATTTCCACCGTCTCACCGACGCGAAGCTCGCCGCCATCCGCCTGCTCCTGTCCCGTGAGGATCCGGAACAGGGTGGTCTTGCCGGCACCGTTCGGTCCGATGATCCCGACTATGCCCCCCTTGGGCAGATCGAACGACAGGTCCTCATAGAGCAGGTTGTCGCCGTAGGCCTTGCGTAGTCCCTTGGCCTCGATTACCAAATCGCCCAGGCGTGGACCCGGGGGGATGTAGATCTCGTTAGTCTCATTGCGGCTCTGGAAGTCGGCGGACTGCAGCTCCTCGAAGCGGGCAAGGCGCGCCTTGCCCTTGGCGTGGCGTCCCTTGGGGTTGGAGCGCACCCATTCCAACTCGTGCTTCATGGTCCGGATGCGGGCGGCTTCCTGTTTCTGCTCCAGCTCCAGGCGTTGCTCCTTCTGCTCCAGCCAGGAGGAGTAGTTGCCCTCCCAGGGGATGCCGTGGCCTCGATCCAGCTCCAGGATCCACCCGGCCACATTGTCGAGAAAGTAGCGGTCGTGGGTAACAGCCACCACGGTGCCCGGGTATTCGTGCAGAAAGCGCTCCAGCCAGGCCACGGACTCCGCGTCCAGGTGGTTGGTGGGCTCATCCAGCAGCAGCATGTCGGGTTTTTCGAGCAGCAGTCGGCACAAGGCCACGCGTCGGCGCTCGCCTCCGGAGAGCTTGCTTACGTCCGCCTCCCAGGCGGGCAGGCGCAGGGCGTCGGCGGCTACCTCCAGCGTACGTTCCAGGTTGTGCCCGTCGGTGGCCTGAATCAGGTCCTCGAGCTCCGCCTGCTCCTTGGCCAGGGCGTCGAAGTCCGCATCGGCTTCGGCGTAGGCCGCATAGACGGCGTCCAGGCGCTCCAGGGCCGCCTTGATATGACCGAGCGCCTCCTCCACATTGCCGCGCACGTCCTTGGTCTCGTCGAGGCGGGGCTCCTGGGACAGGAAACCGACCTTGATCCCGGGCTGCGGCCGCGCCTCGCCCTCGATCTCGGTATCGAGGCCGGCCATAATGCGCAGCAGGCTGGACTTGCCCGCACCGTTGAGTCCGAGCACGCCGATCTTGGCGCCGGGGAAGAATGACAGGGAGATGTCGCGGAGGATGACCCGCTTGGGCGGCACCACTTTGCCGACCCGATTCATGGTGAAGATGAACTGCGCCATAGGTACGGAACTATCGATTTCGTCAGGATTAAGCGATTTCCGTCAAGGAACCCACCGCATCTGGTGAGTCCTTTTTCGGCAATCGCCTTATAGCGGTAATATCCGCTGCATTATTTCACAGAACAGGCGCCGGTACCGGGATGTGCATGCCCAACCCGCGTCCTCGTCGAGCGATTAAAGGGAAGGCCCGTCATGCGCAACTTTCCAATTCCGGTGATCGGGTTCGTCGCCCCGAGCGGCAGCGGTAAGACCACCTTGCTGCAAAAGCTGGTCCCGGTGCTCGTGGGCCGGGGTCTGCGGGTCGGTTATCTCAAGCATGCCCACCATACCTTCGACCTCGACGTCCCGGGCAAAGACAGCTACGAGATTCGCGAGGCCGGCGTGAAGCAGACCCTGCTGGCCTCCAAGGAGCGCTGGGCGCTGCAGTCGGAGCAGACCGACAGGGGCGAGGACCCGTCTCTGGAGGAGATGCTTGGTAAGTTCGACGCGGACCGGCTGGACCTGATCCTGGTGGAGGGGTTCAAGCATTCGGCCTATACCAAGATCGAGGTCCACCGCACGACGACGGGCAAGCAACCTTTTTATCCGAACGACCCGGATATCGTCGCCGTGGTCACGGACCGCGACCTGCCCGGCGCGGATCATCCCGTTCAGCTGCCCGTAGAAGACCCTGAAGCGATCGCTGATTTCGTACAGAGTCACATCAAGTCCTGGGCTCCGGACTCCGGACGCTACTGATCTGCGCATCGAGTTGGTGCGCTATTATCGCTGGCTGCGCCGATACGGATACAACGAGTCGCATTCCGGCAACGCCCCGGTGCGCTCGGGCAAGACCTTTTGGATTACTCCGACAGGGGCGTGTGCGGATACGTTGAAGCCCCACGACCTCGTGGCCTGCCACCCCGGACGGCCCCTGTCCCGAGGGCGCCTCCCTGGACGCACCGCTTCATTGGCGCGTGTATCAGGGGCGGCCGGAGGCAACCGCCGCGCTGCACAGTCACGGTCCCACTCGGTGGCGCTCACCTTTGCTGGTCAGGATTTCCGTCCGATTGATTTCGAGGGGCGATACTATTTTGACAGCGTCCCGGTTCTCTCTTTGAAGTACGCGGAATATCCGGAGAAGGCGCCGGAGGAGCTGGCGAACGCCCTTGCCGAGCATCGCATCGCCATGGTCCGCGGTCATGGGGTCTACGCCTGGGGCGAGACCCTGAATCAAGCCTACAGATGGACCTGCTCGCTCGAGCTCTCGGCAAAGA
>JAJDOL010000166.1 GCA_022340195.1 Chromatiaceae bacterium | reverse complement strand
TCCCGGCCCACGAACTCCACGTGCAGGCGTACGTCCAGCACCTGCTCGCGCCAGCGCCTGTCCTCGGGCTCCTGCCCGCCGAGGCGGCGTACCAGGTCGCGCAGAGTGGCGAAGCGCGCCTCGGCCTCGCCGGCGTCACGGGTCATGGTCCAGGCGTGCTCCAGCACCTGGCGTACCTGCTCGCGAAAACCGCGAACGTCCGGCAGCTGGCGCTCGCTGACCTCGATCTGAAGGTGGGTTCCGGGATTGAACTCGGCCTCGGCCAGGCTGGCATTGACCAGCTCCATGCGATCGCGGATCTCCTTGCGTGCCTCGCTGATGTGTCGACTCAGTGCGGCCAGGTTCTCGCTGCTCTGTTCCTTGAGTAGGGTGAAGAAGCGCTCCTCGAATCCCGGGAGGCCATCGTGCTCGATGCGCTGTAGCAGACTCAGGTATTCGGGGGCGGAGGCCAGGGTCTCGTCCAGCTCACTCGCATCGACCGGCCACTCGCGCTTGAAGCTGGCAAAGCCCTTCTCGATGGTCCGTGCGAGGCGGTTTTTGTCCTCGACCAGGGCACGGTGCTCGGAGTTGAGGGCACGCTCGACCTGGGTGCGGCGTGTCTCCAGGTTGCGCAGGGTCAGGGGCCGGTCGTCTTGCTCGAAGCGCTCCTTCAGACCCGCGAGCTGGATCTCGGAGAGATCTGCATCCTCGAGCCTGCGATCGAGATTGGCGAGCTCCTTTTGGTACTCATCGAGCTGGTCCTGGATCTTTGCACGTTCGACTTGGAGCTTGCGCAGGGCCTCATATGCCGACTCCAGGGTCGTTCGCGTCGCCGCGATCCGTTCGCCGAGGGCCTTCAGCTCGGAATCCCCGCCGCGCAGTTGCTCCAGCTCCCCACCAAGCGATTGGATGCGGTCGAGAACGCTTGCGATATCGATGTCCTGCCACCGGAGATTGGACAGGACCTGACATGCGAGCGCCCGTTGCTGGGACGTCGCTTGCTGCTTGCGGATCTCGTCGAGCCGCTCGTCGAGATCCGCGATCTGAGAGCGCAGCTCTTGCGCGCGCTGCTGGAAGAGGGTGAGCTTGTCCCTGTTGTCGAAGCCCAGGACCCAGCGGCGGCGGTCGTCGATGCGGTGGCGGTCGTCCTTCTCGTGCCGACTCTTGCCCTGCTTGATCTGGCCCTCCCGGGTCAGAGCCCGGTCTTGCTCCTGGAAGGCACGCAGGTTGTCCACGCAGGCATAGTCGAAGCGCCGGTACAGCTCGCCCAGAAGCCAACGCCGATAGCTGGTGTCCTTGATGTTCAGCTTGGTGACCAGGGATTGAGGTCCGAGCCGGGCGCGGGCGGGGACGTCGGCGTCCGAAACGCGGAAGTAGACCAGACGCTGGCCCAAGTGGGTTTGGTTCACATAGCGAGAAACGGCTCCGTAACGGCGTTCGTCCACCAGCAGGGACAGGGCGAAGCCGTGAAGGACACGCTCGATGGCGCCGCACCAGTCGGACTCCTGCTCCTCTACCTCGATGAGCTCTCCCACAAAGGGTAGATCTGACTCGGAGAGTCCCAAGGACTGGGCAATGCCGTTGCGCAGCTCCAGCATGTGGGCCGGGATGTTGGAGGGTTGGCGCAGCATGGCGGCGACCTCGGTCTCCACATCCCGTTGCTCGCGCTCCAGCTCTCGCCTGGAGTCGCGCAGGCCGTCGCGCTCGCCCTCGGCCTTTTCCTGCTCCGCGGTCCAGCCCTCGACGAGGTTGCGGGCGCGGGCCGTCAGCTCGGCCAAGTCCTCCGGGTTTTCCGGCAGGGACCAATCGAGGCCCCGGCACAGCCGCTCGGCCTCGGTTCGCCTGCCGAGGCGCTCGTCGCGTTGGTTCGCCAGGCGCTCCAGCTCCTCCTCCAGTGTCTCGATGCGTCCACCGCCGCGCTCGCGGTGGTGATCCTCGAGCGCACGCAACTCGGCTTTTCGGGACTGCGCGGACTCGAGCTGTTGGGATTCGCGACCCGCCAGCCCGCGCTCTTCGGTCGCAAGCCGGTCCGCCTCCGTCTCCAGGAGTCCCGTGCGGCGCAGGTCGCGATAGGCATCGATGCCGGCAAGCAGATCGTCGAGCACTCTCAAATCCTGCTCGGCCTGCTGCTGATCCAGGTAAGCGTCCCGGGCCGGGGCCAGGGTCTCGATCTGGCGGCGTGCGTTCACGACGGCGCGGTGCGCCTCGTCCAGCTCGCCAAACTCCTCCACCAGGCGGTCGGCGACGCCGAAGGTCGCCGGCGGATCCAGCATGAACTCCCTCAGGAAGGCATTCAGGTCGCCGAGGTTCTTAGCGGACTGGGTCTTGTGCAGCAGCTTGAGGGCCATCCTGGAGTCGACGCCCAGGAGGCGCCGGAACCGCTCGCCATAGGGCTCGAACTGCTCGAAGTGGGTGAGATCGGGCAGGGATTGCTTGAGCCGACGCAGATCCAGGTCCTCGGCGAAGCCCTTGAGCTCGCGTCCGATCTCGAAGGTGCGCTCAGCGATCATGAAGTGGCGGCGCACGTCATTGGTCCTGTTACTGGTACCCTTGATCCAGAAAAGCTGCGCCAGGCTCACCGTTTGCCCCAGGTCGTTGGCGTATTCGGCGGCCAGGGCCGACCAGGTGGTACCCGCCCTCAGCATGCGGGTGAGTATCTCGCCGGAATCGGCGTGTGACTGGTCTGCCCAGGCTCCGCGTACATAGGTGACCAGGTTGCGATCCGCACGCCCCCGATCCCCCTCGCGGGCTGCGGCGTTGAAGTCTCGCCACAGGGGCGGGATCAGGAGCGCGGTGAAGGCGTCCAGAAGGGTCGACTTGCCCGAGCCGGAGCGCCCCACGAACAGGAAACCGTCACCTGCGATCGGAATGTCGTGCAGGCCGGAGAAGGTGCCCCAGTTGAAGACCTGCAGCCGGCGCAGGCGAAACTGTTGCTCCCGGGCCATGACATCGATGTTGGCGAAGACATCCAGCTGCTGTGTCATTCCCATTGCTCCCGCGAAAACTCGGCGTCCTCGTCCGACGCACATAACTGAGTCGAGGTTGGCGCAGCGTAACCCGACAGACCGAGACTCCTGGTACGTCGGGTTACGGCCCCCGGCCAAATCCGGTCCGCGAAGAGCCCCGCGCGGGTCGCGAAGGTCGCCACGGTGCCGATCACTTGCTCCCCTCCTCAGGGGGCTCCGCAGTCTCTTGGGAAGCCAAACGCTCGTAGAGCGCGGCGAGCTCCTTTACTTCTTCGGGACCGAACAGCAGCTTCAGGCTCGCCGAGATCTCGAACCTGTCTACGCTGCCGCGAATGGCGCCGATCAGACTGTTCTTCTTGGCCTTCTCGATGGATGAGCGGATGCGCTTCTCGAAACCGACGCGGTCGGTGCTCACTCCGGACTCGTAGAGCCGCAGCTGCTCGAGCATGTCATCCATCGATACCACCGCGGCCTGCCCCCGGGTGTCCGCCTCGACCAGCAAGCCACGCAGATAGAGAAGGAGCACCGAATCGAGGAAGGTCAGGGGCGATCGACGCAGCAGGACGGGCGCCTCCAGCTCGCCCGTGTCCGCCTGGCGAGTGAAGGCGACCTGCCGATCCTGGTCGAGGACCAGCTCCAGGAAGAGGTCGGCCAAACGTGATCGCACCAGCTCCTGATGCTGGAGCAGAGCTGGCCACAACCGGGGATGGCGGTGGCCTTCCAGGGAAGGACCGGACAGGAGCTGCACCAGCACGCGCCGGGCCGGCTCAGGGAGCATTCCCGTGTCCCCCTGGTATAGCGCCGCGTCTTCGCAAGGGGGTTGATCGGGTCCGCCGTCGCCCTCGCCGGTCGGGTTCGTCGTGCGTTCAGTCCAATCCATCGCCTTCTCCTCTTACGAAATAGATCCGCGGGATGTGTGCGGCGCGCTCCACACCGTCCAGACCGCGCCAGCAGACCCGGTCTCTGGCGTCCGAGACGACGCCGTGGCGGACCCCCAGGGCGATGTAGCCGACCAAGCTGCCGAGCCCCTGCTCGGCAGGAAACGCCTCCAGGACCTCTGCGACCGAGACCTGCGCGCGCTTCTGAAGCAGGGTCTGCACATGATCCTCGAGGCGATGGAAGTCGATCTCGGAATGGGCGATCAGCTCACCGATACTCTCCAGGGAGATCTCGGCCGTATCCGCCGCGGGAATTCCGGCGTCCAGGTTGTCGAGACTCGGATCATTGAGCCGAAGCTGCGCGAGCGAGCGCAAGGAGGCGCTGGCCAGTCGTAGGTCCAGGCCCAGCGGTTGATACGGCTTGACCCGGTCCTTGAGTGCCAGGGCGCGCCTTTGGGCGCCCTTGAGCAATCGGGTCATTCGTCGCTGCTCTCTGAATTCCTGAGTCTGCACGAACTGCTTGAGCCCACGGGCGAAGTGCTGCAACACCTGGTGTACCTCGCCTCCGCGCTCGAGCAGCATCCGGGTGAGGCCGAGCAGATAGCGGCGCTCGCCGCGGTCGAGGCGGTGTACGAAATCCCTGCTCATGAGGTCGTCCATGGCCTCCTCCAGCTCGGCGCTTTCACGCGGATCCGTCAGAAGACGCCAAAAGGCCTTGAAGGTGCGGCCGGCCTCGCTGTCGGCGATCAGGTCGACACCGGCGAACACCGCCTCGAGCACCTCGCCGCGGCTGCCCTCGCTCTCCACGATGCGTTCGCGCAGATCCCGGTTGAGTCCCTGAAACTCGTCGCGAACGCGGCGGAAGTCGCTGGCCAGCTCGTCAGCCAGGGCGAGGATCTCGCGCAGACGCTCCAGGGCGCGATCCTCGGCCAGGGTCTCCAGCCGACCCGAGCGGATGGCCTCGATCTCAGCGTCGATGCGTGCGCGTTCCCGAAGCAGTCGTTCGACACGGGTCTGTGGGTCGGAATCGGTCTGTTCGGCCAGCTGAACCAGCTGCCCGATGACGACAGCCAACCGGCTCTCGGTCGCAACGGCCCGCTGCTCGGAAAGCCCCTGCAGAAAACGCATTGCCTGAATGGCCCCGGAGGTGAGCTCGAATTCCTCCTCGCCCCCGCTGGAGTAGCTGCGCTCCAGCCAGCCCGCGGCGAGCCAGTCGGTAAGATAGGCACTCGCGGCCTGGGGCAGGTCCCATCCCTCGGTCCGTAATTGCTCCAAATCCCGTCCCAGCCGCTCCACCAGGAGCGAGGCCGGCAGCTTGCGCTCCTTGGTGAGCAGGTGGGACTGCAGCAGTGCCACCGCAGCCGGCGCATTGTCAGCCGACAACAGACGCCAGGCGGGTGCGGCGCGCAACGCCCTCAAAGCGCTTGCTTGGTGAAGTGGCTGCATAATTTCTCGACTGACGCGGGCGTGTGATTCGGTTCTGGATCCCGCTCCGGCGAAATTCTCGGCTATTGGATTTCCGAACAGCACAGATGATCCCACGGTTGCGGGCTCAAATCATGAGCCCGCTCACCACGCGATCAAAAACACGCCTCCCAACATCAGCCCGCCGGCCAGTGCGTGGACTCCGAGGCCGCGCTCGCGGAAGAACAGTGCCCCAAAGAGTATCCCGAAAAGAAGGCTGGTGCGCTTCACCGCGATCATGTAGGCCACCTCGACTCGTTGCACGGCCAGGAAATGGGTGTAGACCATGGCGCCGTTGAGCAGACTGACAGCGACCACGGCCCAGGGGCGACGCCATACGCGCACCAGGATTCGAGGCTCGGGAACAGCGAAGACAAGCGTCGTCACCGCAGCGAGCAGCAGGAAATAGAAAGCGCCGAAATGCTCCGCGTCCATGTAGCGCATGGCGCCCTTACCCATGGCCGCGGTGAAGCTGTAGAGGAGGGCCACGATCAGCATGATGCGGGAACCGGGCTCATGGAATATTGCCGCCAAGGGAGCGCCCCAGCTCCGCCAGTCTCCAAGGCGCGCGTGCTGCTGATTGAGCAGCCACGCCCCGGATACCACGAGCAGAATGCCCAGCGCGCCTCTCTGATCGATGCGCTCCCCCAACAACAGGTAACCGGTCAGGATCACGAATACGGGCGTGAAGGCGAGGTAGGGAAGCGTAAGGGACAAGGGGTGATCGCGAATGGCCTTCACGTACAGCAGCATGGCGGCCATCTCCAGCGGCACCAAGGCAATGATCCACAACCAGAAATCCGGAGGAAGATCGGTCAGGGGGCCAAGTCCGGCGACCAGTGGAGAGAGGAGCAGACCGGTGATCCCGAAGCGCACCAGCGCCAGCTCGCGCGCCCTGTAGTCTCTCAGCCAGGCCTTGGCGGCGGCGTCCGTCGAGGCCAGCGAAAAGGCACAGAGCAGGGAGAGGGAAAACCAGTCCATGCCGTATTCGGCTCCTGGACGGCTCGGTCAGATCCAGAGATCGGCCAAGTAAATGTCGATGGAGTCGAAAGGGGCTACGCGAACGACGTCGTCGTCACGAAAGATCCCCAGCGGTAACCAGTTCCCCTCCGACAGGGCGTATGCCTCGAGGGTGTGTGTCTCGGGATCCACGAGCCAGGAGTAGGCGACCCCGAAGCTTGCATACACAGGCATCTTCTCCTCGCGGTCCGTACTCTTGGTCGAGGGTGAAAGGACTTCGCAAACCCAGTCCGGTACCACCTCGAATCGGTGCCCCTCCGGCAGCCGCGGCAGGTGCTCTATCCGCCACCCGGCAATGTCCGGGACCTCGACCTCACGGTCGCGGATGAAGTGGATCTCCGGCTCGTCGATGATCCACCAGCCACCCGGTCCGCCGCGCCCACGGCTGTAGGGGCCTTCAATATCCGAGCCGAGACGCGAGCTGGCGAGCGCGTGGGGCCCGGTCGGCCGCGGCCGGGTGCGCAGCTGGCCGTTGATGATCTCCCCGCGGATGCTCTCCGGCAGGGCGCAGAGCTGCTCATAAAGCGTGGGCTTGCGGGCGGCGCTGGTGGTCATCTTCTCGAGCTCCCGTAGGGCGCAGCTCCGAAGGAGGTTGCGCCATAGTATCAAGAGTATCGCTCCGAGCATTCATCGCCAATCGACTTCGCGCTCAGTCGGCGATTGACGCGATTTTTCTGCGGCGGACTCACGGAATGAGCCACCCCGGAGTTAAGCTTATCTCCCAGTAACGGTGCGTTTTCAGAAGTAGGCCCCGATACACAGGTGCCCGTGCCGTCCGCGGGCAATCCAGGTACCTCGAAGGAACCGGCATGGAAGAACGAGACTACTTCGCCCACAGCAGCAACGACGCAGGCGTTTGGCACCGCCTCAGCGATCATCTGGTATCGGTCGCCCGCCTCGCGCGCCACCATGCCACCGCGGCCCCTTGGCGAGACGAGGCCCATCTCGCCGGCCTGATGCATGACCTCGGCAAGTACGGCGACCGTTTTCAGGCCCGCTTGCGGGGGGAGGATTCCGGACTCGATCATTGGTCGCTTGGGGCTTTGCAAGCCGTAAGCGATTACCAGGCTCTTGCCGCTGCGCTCGCCATTGAAGGTCATCACATCGGATTGCAACGAGGGAGTCGGGATTCCCTACGGCGCCTCTTGCCCGACAATCTGAAGGGCAACCATCCGCTGCGATTGTCCCTTTCGGACGAGGATCCCGGCCGGCTCATGAACCGAGCGCGTGCGGATGGGCTCAGCTTCTCGAAGCCACCCACGCTCGCCTTCTCCTCCTGGGAAAAGGTCATCGCCACCATGCTCGACGTGCGCCTGCTGTTCTCCTGCCTGGTCGACGCGGACTTCCTCGATACAGAGGCCCACTTCAATGGGGATGCCTCTGGAAAAAGACCACGAGAGCCTGGGCCCGTGCTCGATGCCGAAGCCGCCTTGGTCGCGCTGGAAGTCTACATGGGCGACGAGGTGCGTCGCACCAGCCGAGCCGTGGCCGAGGTGCGCGAATCGAGGGAGGCGCTATGGAACGCCTGTATCGGCGCCGCGCAAGCCGAGCCCGGATGCTTCACTCTCACCGCCCCCACCGGTTCAGGTAAGACACTGGCGATGCTCCGCTTCGCCCTTGAGCACGCCGCCCGCAACCATCTGAAACGCGTCGTTCTGGCCGTGCCCTTCCTCACCATCATCGAACAAACGGCGCGTGTTTACCGCGCCCTGTTCGCGGACTTCCCGAAGCATTTCGTCCTCGAGCATCACAGCCTCGCGGGTCTCGGCGAGGAATCCGAGAAGCAGGACGCGGAGGGCGAGCAGGAGCGGCAACGTCGCCTCCTGGCAGAGAACTGGGATGCCCCCATCGTGCTGACCACCAACGTCCAGTTGTTGCAATCCCTGTTCTCCAATCGCCCGTCCGCCTGCCGCAAGCTCCACAACCTGATGGAGTCCGTGATCCTATTCGACGAGGCCCAGAGCCTGCCCCAGCATCTTGCCGTACCAACCCTAGCCGCCCTTTCCCACCTGTCGGCGGTCTCCCGCTCCACAGTGGTGTTCGCCACCGCCACGCAGCCGGCCTTCGATGCCTTGCACCAAGCCGTCACCGAGCACGCGGTCTCCGGTTGGCGGCCCGTGGAAGCAGTTCCGGATCATCCGCGCCTGTTCGCGGCCTTGAACCGCGTCCGCATGCGCTGGCCGGCTCCCGGGGAAAGTCATGCTTGGGCGGATTTGGCGGACGACCTGCGGGAAGCGGAACAAGCAATGTGCGTCGTCAACCTCAAGCGCCATGCGCGCGCCCTCTTGGAGGCACTGGCCGGGGTAGAGAACCTCTTCCATCTATCCACGAACCTCTGCGCCGAGCACCGCCGCGCTGTCCTGGAC
>JAJDOL010000112.1 GCA_022340195.1 Chromatiaceae bacterium | reverse complement strand
GGCCGTAACCCTGAAGCTGTTTCCGCTGGAATCCGGCGCCGCGGATTCGGACCCGACGGTAGCCGCGTTTTTCAAGTTCCTCGACCGAGAGCACTCACTGTGCGGCCCGCTGGATGCCGAACGCAACGGCGTCCTCTTCGGTGAGCAGAGCGAGACCATCCGTTCGGCCGCCCTCATCCCGGTGCGCACGGAAGCGCGCTCCGGGGTTCTGGCCATCGGCAGCAGTGACCCCGAGCGTTTCGGCGCGGACATGGGTACCGATCTCCTCGACCGATTGGGTGAGGTGGTCAGCCAAAAGCTTCGGATAATGCACCAAGCCGATGCCTGAATCCCGACCCGCGGATCGTCTAGAGGCATTCCTACATCACCTGGCCCACGAGCGCCGTCTTTCCGATAACACCCTGGTCAATTACCGTCGCGACCTCACGCGTTTTCGCGAATGGATGGAGGCCGGGGGATGCGATGCCTGGGAGCTGCTCGACCAACAGAGGGTACGCGGCTATGTCGCCTGGCGCCACCGTGGCGGCGTTTCCGGCAATACACTCCAAAGGGAGCTGTCGTCCCTGCGCAGCCTCTATGGATACCTGTTGCGGGAAAGCGTTGTGAGCCACAACCCCGCCCGAGGTGTGCGCGCACCCAAGACGCCGCGCAAGCTGCCCGCTACCCTGGACGCGGACCAGCTCTGTGGTCTGCTCGACAAACCGGACGACGATCCGCTGGCGCTGCGGGACACGGCTATGATCGAGCTCTTTTATTCATCCGGCCTGCGTTTGGCCGAGCTGGTCGCCGTTGACGTCAGGGATATCATGGGTGACGACGCGACTCTGGAGGTTACGGGCAAGGGGGCGAAAACAAGGCGAGTGCCCGTTGGAGGTAAAGCCCGCGAAGCCATCCGCCGCTGGTTGCGTGTCCGCGGCAACTACGCCGGAACCGACCAGAAGGCATTGTTCGTCAGTCGGCTCGGGAACCGCATTCATCCGCGCACGGTACAACAGCGGTTGCAGCACTGGGCGGTGGCTCAAGGGGCTTCGCGCAATGTTCACCCGCATCTTCTCCGCCACTCCTTTGCCAGCCACCTGCTGGAGTCTTCCGGCGACCTGCGCGCGGTACAGGAGCTCCTAGGTCACTCGGATATTGGTACGACACAAATCTACACCCATCTGGATTTTCAGCATCTGGCTCAGGTCTATGACAAGACACACCCGCGCGCGAGAAAAAAGCGCGCCTGACTTGTCGTATCCAGAGAAGCCGAGGTAGAAAAGATCGCGCTTATTCGGCACCGGTTTGCCGGGAAATCCCGGATATCGGGCCGGGGGGTTCTTCTACGTCAATTCGCCCACATCATTAACAAGGTGCGCGTCTCGCCACGCAACCCGGGAACGGGCGGCGTTCGCGCCAACGGTTACCTGCATGCACGTCGTCACTTGCGTACAATGTTTTTTTTAACAAGTAGAATCGATGTCGATGGAAACATTTCACGGCACGACCATACTCTCCGTCCGGCGCGCCGGGCGAGTGGTCATCGGTGGCGACGGCCAGGTGTCCTTGGGGCAGACGATCATGAAAGCCAATGCGCGTAAAGTGCGCCGGCTCTTCAAGGATCGGGTGCTGGCCGGGTTTGCGGGGGCTACGGCGGATGCCTTTACCCTGTTTGAGCGGTTCGAGGGCAAGCTGGAGAAGCACCAGGGACACCTTACCCGCTCGGCGGTCGAGCTCGCGAAGGACTGGCGAACCGATCGCATGCTGCGCCGCCTGGAGGCCCTTTTGTGCATAGCAGACAACAAGACGTCGCTGATCATCTCGGGTACAGGGGATGTGATCGAGCCGGAGCATGATCTGATGGCGATCGGCTCGGGCGGCTCGTTCGCGCTGGCCGCCGCAAGGGCGCTGCTCGACAGCACCGAGCTCGGGGCCAGGGAGATTGTCGAGCGGGCGCTGGGCATCGCCGCGGATATTTGCGTTTACACCAATCACCAGCTCGTGCTGGAAGAGCTGTCTGCGGAAATCACATAGCTCTGCCGTCCTCTGCCGCACTACCTGTACCCTTGCCCGCAAGCGGCCGGAAGTCAACTGACGTTTTTTTGCACCCATGTCGGACATCACTCCCAAACTTATCGTAGCCGAGCTAGACAAGCACATCGTTGGCCAAGACGAGGCCAAGCGCGCGGTGGCCGTTGCCCTTCGCAACCGCTGGCGGCGGGCGCAGATCGAGGAGCCCCTGCGTAGCGAGATCACACCCAAGAACATCCTCATGATCGGGCCCACTGGCGTGGGTAAAACCGAAATCGCGCGGCGTCTGGCCAAGCTCGCCGATGCGCCTTTCATCAAGGTCGAAGCAACCAAATTCACCGAGGTTGGCTATGTTGGCCGGGATGTGGAGTCCATCGTCCGGGATCTGGTGGACGCAGCCGTGAAAATGGCCCGAGAACAGGAGATGGGGAAGGTCGCGGCTCAGGCCGAGGTTGCCGCCGAGGAGCGCGTCTTGGACGTGCTCTTGCCACCGCCCTCCAGCTTTGAAGAGGACAGCAACCCGGGAGGCCCCTCGCCGGCGACCCGGGAGAAGTTTCGCGACAAGCTGCGCCGGGGCGACTTGGACGAGAAAGAGATAGAGATTCAGGTAAGCGCTACACCCATCGGCGTGGAGATTATGGCCCCTCCTGGAATGGAGGAGATGACCAGCCAGCTCCAGGGGCTTTTCCAGAACCTCGGACAGGGCCGTACCAAGCGGCGCAAGCTGAAAATCCGCGATGCCCTCAAGCTACTCGCGGACGAGGAGGCGGCGAAGCGCATTAACGACGAGGATCTCAAGCTGCGGGCAGTAGAGAGCGTGGAGCAAAACGGCATCGTCTTCCTGGACGAGCTCGACAAAGTGACCAAGCGTTCCGAGCACGGCGGCGGCCCGGATGTCTCGCGAGAGGGTGTGCAGCGGGACCTGCTCCCGCTCGTGGAGGGCAGCACCGTCTCCACCAAGTACGGCTCGGTACGCACCGACCATATCCTGTTCATCGCCTCCGGCGCCTTCCACCTCGCGAAGCCATCGGACCTGATTCCCGAGCTGCAGGGTCGCCTGCCCATCCGTGTGGAGCTCAAGGCCTTGACCACCGAGGACTTCGTCCGCATCTTGACCGAGCCGGACGCCTCCCTTACGGATCAGTACAAGGCCCTTATGGAGACCGAGGGCGTGAGCCTGGAGTTTTCTGAAGATGGCATACGGCGTATTGCCGAAACCGCCTGGCAGGTCAACGAGCGCACAGAGAACATAGGGGCGCGGCGCCTGCACACGGTCTTGGAGCGGCTGTTGGAGGATGTCTCCTTCAACGCCGCCGATCTCGACCGGGTTACGGTCACGGTGAACGCGGCCTATGTGGACCAGAATCTGTCGGAGCTGGCGGCGGATGACGATCTGTCGCGGTATATCCTTTAAACGGCGCAAAGCCGCTAGCTCTTAGCAGTTAGCGATTGGCTGGAGGGTCCGCCGCGCGGACCGGCTCTTCAGCAAAACTACTCGGTGTGTGATTCACCTGAATCGTAGCTAGTTCTTCGGAGTTGTTAGAAATGCCCATGCCCACAGAGCTCAACCTGCACCGCCAATCCCGCGTGCTGGAAATGACCTTCGACGACGGCTCTCATTTCAACCTGCCCTGCGAATACCTTCGTGTCTACTCGCCCTCGGCGGAGGTCCAGGGCCACGGGCCAGGACAACGGGTGCTGCAGCTCGGCAAGGAAGAGGTAAACATCGACAAGATCGAGCCCGTCGGCAACTATGCCATCTGCCTGCACTTCGACGACGAGCACAACACCGGGATCTATTCCTGGGACTACCTATACGGCCTGGGTACCAACCAGGAGTCCATGTGGAAGGATTACCT
>JAJDOL010000312.1 GCA_022340195.1 Chromatiaceae bacterium | reverse complement strand
CGGGGATGGCAGAGCAGGCGGCACTGTTGCAAAAATCACCGTTTCCCCCTCACCCCATCCCTCTCCCCCGAGGGGAGAGGGGGAGCAGGAGGCGCTTCGCGCACCGATTGGGTCGGAGACCGGCTGGCACTGCAACCTGCTACGGATCGAGCGCCGCAAGTGCGTCCTCTTCACCCACGACGAAACCCTGTTCTCGTTCCTCCTTTGCGGGCTCACCCACCAGGTCGCGGAAGCGGCGGGCCAGCGACGCTCGAGAGGCGCCTGAGTTCACCGCAAGCGTGTCCAGCGTCCATGGATGGGCGGGATCGTCGTGCATTCTGCGCAGCGCCCGTTCAACGATTCGGTCGCCTTGAAATCGCCACCACTGCGGCTTGCTGCAATCCCGTTTTGCGAGAACCAGGCTTTGAGTACGGCCGTAAGCAGCAGATCGAGCAGCCGATCCAGCACGGCGGCTTGCCCGGGCTCGTCCTTGACGACCTCATCGCGGAGCAGGATGCGCCCATCATGGAGCTCGTCTATCGGGAGGGGTTGTCGCGCGACCAGGTCTACGAGCTCGCCTTTATCGGCGGACCGCTCGAGCTTCGCGGGGCCGATGCGGCACCCATCCGCCCGATCGCCATTCCGGTCAAGCAGCGAAGAAGGAGGAACGAGCGATGTCAGGCGCGATGGAAACCATATCTGCCAGTGTTGAAAAGGCTGTTCGTGCTCCAGAAAGCCGGAGGCCCGGTTTTTCTGAGCCGGATGGCGGCGTCAGCGCGGTATTCGGCGTGCCCATTGCCATGTTCTTACTGGCCGAGTCCGTGTTTCCCGCCATCCTGACGAGCGCTACGCTGATCGCGGCAGGCATCGTCTTCGTGTTGCTGGGTGTGACGGCGTGCCAGCGACGCAGAACCCAATCACACCGAAACTGCAGGTACCCGCCATGAGAAAAGCCAGTCCGATCAACATCCAAGTCATCGATCACGTGGTCCTACGTGCCAATGACCTCGAGAAAATGATCAGCTTCTACAGCGAGGTGCTCGGTTGTCGCCTCGAGCGCGAGCCGGGTGAGGTCGGACTCGCACAACTTCGAGCCGGCCATTCTTTGATCGACCTGGTCGATATAAAAGGGCCAATCGGCCGCAAAGGCGGCCGAGCACCCGATCCGGAGGCACCGAACATGGACCAACTGCGTCTGCAGCTAAGACCCTGGAATCCTGACGCCGTACAGGAGCACCTTAGAGAACACGGCGTCGAGGCCGGCGAGATCGTCAGCCGATACGGCGCTTCGGGAACCGGCCCCTCGCTGTACCTCAAGGACCCCGAAGGCAACACCGTCGAGCTGAAAGGTTCCAACTGAGACGGGCGAGGGTGGAGCGAATCGATGGCTATCGAGGAGATCTGTATCGTGGGGGCGTCCGGGAAAGGTGGCCAGCGGAGCTGCCGTCCGGCGCGGTGCTTTGTTGTGCGCACACGTGGCGTGGACCGCTGATTTACGGTTCGAACGTATACTGCATATCGATGATAAGTACCTGTGCAATGCACCCGATTTCAGTTCTGGCGTGCCTGCTTCCGAGGCGACACCCAAGGAGGACAAGAGACTTACGCGGCCCGAGCCAATACCGGCAATGTAGCTGTCCAGGACACGTACATGTATGGCCAAAGGCATCTCGACCTTGGCGTTCCATCGATAGCTGCGTTCGCGCCCGACATCAAACGCAAGGAGCTCGTGCGTAGCGGCCCGGAGCTCCCGATAAAATCAGCGAGGTAAAGATATGGCTATCCGACACGATTCGGCCGTTGGCCCAAGAACGGTACGCTTTCCTCTCTCGGGATTTTTAATCGTTTTTTTGCCTGTAGCAGCCGTTATTTTTATAACGGCCCTTGCATACGTGTCTCTTCGTACAGACGCGCAATTGGCCGAGATTATCAAATCCGAGCGCACCCAGCTCGCTCACATTATCGGATTTATCGGAGCCGAGGTTTCCATTTCGCTCAACCATGTACGGTCTATAGCGAGCGAGCCCGTCACTCGGCAAGCCGTGACGACGCCCAATGCAGATTCGTTACGGACTCTTCAATCCTCGTTTCTCACCCTGGCGCGACGGAATCCTTTCTATCAGCAGGTCCGTTGGATCGATGAGGCGGGGATGGAAAGGATACGCATCGAGCGCGACCAAAACGAGCCTTACGTAGTCGATTCGGGAGATCTGCAGAACAAAAGACATCGGTATTATTTCGCGGCCGCGAATGCACTTGCCGTGGGCGATCTTTACATTTCGCGGCTCGATCTCAATGTCGAGCGCGGACAGATCGAGATGCCGCCTCAGCCGATGCTTCGAATTGCCACGCCGGTGGAAGACAAGGAAGGGCACCGACGCGGAATCGTCGTCGTCAACGTCTCTGAAAAGCCCATGTTCGATGTTGTCCACGAAATCGCACGGGAAAACGGCAACGCCGATTATCTTGTGCTGAACCGGGAAGGCTACCGTTTGAGCGGCACTCCACGGGGCGAGCGGAGCAGCCACCGCCTATTTCGCGGCGTCAGCTTCGCAAAATCGTACCCGGACATCTGGAAGAAAATCGGCGAGTCGTCTTCGGGCACGTTGGAATCGGCGCACGGAATGTGGACATGGCAAACGCTCTCGACTGCGGAAACGGTTCGCAGCATCGCACAAGCGTTATCGCGGAACGAGGCCGTAGCGCCCGAGTTGCATGCCGACGCGGCTTCGTTAACGTTCGTAGCGCAAAAGCCCGTTACGGCTCTTCTGTCGATGCGCCGCGACATTCGTATGCCAGTCATGATCGGCGCAATCGTTGTGCTGATCGTTTTCGGTTTGTCCCTGTACCTGTACCTTCGTAGTTCCGTTCGCGAGCGACTCTCGGAGCTCAACGTAACGGCAGCGGCGGCTCGCGCTGCCGACATGCAGCGTCTTAAGGAGCTCGAAGAACGGTTCCGCCGACTGTTCGATGCCAGCAGCATTGGACTGATGGTGGTTGGCGCCGAGGGCGATATCGAGTTGAGCAATCCTGCCGCCGAGAGCATGTTCGGCTACCAGAAAGGCGAGCTCGAAGGCCACTCGGTCGACAGTCTACTGTTGCAGGGGCAGCGCGAAGGGCACGCGCGCCTGCGCGAGGGGTTCATGCAAGCGCCGGAGACGCGAAAAATGGGAGTGGGACGCAAGCTCGAAGCGGTTACAAAGGACGGCCGCAACATACCGGTCGAAGTCGGCCTGAGTCCGTACTCGGATCGAGGCAGACAGTTGGTTCTCGCCAGCGTCATCGATTTGTCTGGGCGCGAGCTGCCGGCAAACGGGTTGGACGGATAGCAATTCGCGATCTCTTTCCCATTCGTAACATGTTCTCCCTTATGTTTACAATGCGGCGAGGACATGGGACTGGTAGAAGGGTATGCGGGAGGGAAGCCAACAGGCCGGAGGCGTCTTCATCAGCTATTCGCGCCAGGACAAGGTGCGCGTGCTTCCGTTCGTCGAGGCGATGCGCCGTGCCGGTGTCCCGGTATGGATCGACGAAGCCGAAATCGATGCGTTGGATGATTTTCCGGCCCGAATTCGTGAGGGGCTGGCCCGCTCTCGAGCGCTGCTCGCATGGTACTCGCCTCGCTATGCCGAGTCAGGCTACTGCCAGAAGGAGCTCACCGCCGCCTGGATCGCCGCTGGACGGGTGACACGTGACATTTTGTCGCGAATCGTTGTAGTCAATCCGGAAACCGAGGTAGCCCACATCGCCCTGGGGGACGTGGGACGGCAGAACTACCTGGCCGCGCCGGCAGCGGGCGATGAGCTCTCGTGTGTCGAGCAGATCCGCGCAAGGCTCGAGGCGCTCTCCGGCGATTTCGCGGCTGTGGACACCTTCACCATCCCCCCATGCTATCCGGACAATGCGCTCTTCGGCTCCTCGCGCTTCGTCGGTCGGCTGCATGATTTATGGCGGATACACATCGCCCTGAATCCGGTGTGGAGCTCGGCATGCTGGCGCCGGAGCCGGCCTTGGAGCTTCTTACTCGCAGGCGCCAGCCGCGCGATGCCCAGGAGGCCCAGGTCGCCCGCGACCTTGCCGAGGACCTGGGGCATCACGCCCTGGCCCTGGATGTTGGACCTTCGCCGAGCTGCGCGCGCAAATCGCGCGGTCCGATGCGGGCCCTCTGGGAGACGTGGCACAGAGCCTCGAGGGACAGCTTCCGGGCGGCCACGAGAAAAGCATCGTGCGCACCTTGCTGCACAGCGTGCGACAGTTGGCAGAAGAGGGCGTGAATCTGCTTCGACTCTCCTGCGTTCTGGACAGCGGTGCGCCCATTCCTTTCGCCCTTGCACGCGCCCCGCTGCGGGCGCGATTCAACCTGAGCGAGGAATTCGGGGCCAGCTCACTCACCCAAGGGATAAACGATCTCGAAAACCATTCCCTCGTCGCGCTCGCCGCGGGCGAGGCGGACCGAGACGCCTACTTGGTGCACAACCTGGTGCGCTACACCCTGCTCCAGGGTGATCTCGCGGGACAGGACGCACCGCGGCTTCGGCAGCTTCTCCACCGCGCAGCGGTTGCCGTGCTGGCCGATCTACTGGACGGCAGGGCTGACATCCCAGACGAAGCCTTGCTCCTACTGTCCGGTCCTGCGTCCCTCGCGCGGCTGCGCCTCAGACCAACAAGGCGGCGATCGTTGCCCGGGGCCGCCCGCGCGTTCGTGGCGGCGGAGCGCTCAATCCCGCGCCGGCTCGTCGTCTGAGTCGAAGTAGGCGGCCTCGGCGGTCGCGAGCGACTCCTTCATGATCGTCACGGGATCTCCCACTCGGGTCGACGCGAACAGCTGCCGGGCCGTGCCGCGTGGCACCCGGATGCATCCGTGAGACGCCGGACCGCGCGGAACCACGCCCTCGTGCAGGCCGATGGCGCCCGCGTTGAGGCGTTGGAAATAGGGCATCGGCGCGTCGTCGTAGAGCGTGGACGCCCAGTGGCGGTGCTTGTTGGTGATTACGTACTTCCCGGGCGGGGTCTCGTACCCTTGACGTCCTGTCGAGACACGGGTCTTCAGGCTCACCTTACCGTCCACGTATAACGCCGCGGTCTGGTCGGCCAGGGATACCAGGATCCGTCGCCGCTGTTTCGCGGGGTCGGGGTCGCGGCCGAGCAGGAGCTGCATCATCTCGACATCCTCCTGGTAGGCCGCGAGCCCGATCGGCCAGGTGCCATACTCGCCGGTGGGCGTGTCGAGACGGGCCTTTCGCTCGAGAAGGACGCGGACCGTGTCCTGCCGCCCCCTGAGGACAGCCAGCATGAGTGGAGTCAGGCCGCGGTCCTTGGTGAGGTAGAAGCGTGCGTAGCGGGTGGTGAAGAGGTCGGCGAACGCATCGGACGCGGGAGAGGTGACCGGAGCGTCGAGATCGGCGCCATGGTCAGCCAGGGTGGCGACGACCTGCGGTCGATCCAGTGCGACCGCCAGGGCGAGCAGCGACTGCCCCTCGCGTGCGACGAGATCGGGATTGGCGCCCTGATCGAGCAGCGCTCCCACGAGCTCGGGGGAGGCGTTGCGCACCGCCCACTCGATGAGGGGCTGGTCGTCGATCATCGCCTCGAGGGAGGCACCGCCGGCAAGCAGCTCATCGAGGATGCCGGCGTTTCCTCGCCGCAGGGCGCGACCGACAAGGTCGTTTGTCCGGGCTCCGCGCGCGAGGAGCAGGCGCACGAGGGCCCGCTTGTCTGTGTCGACCGCATACTCGATGAGACGTGTGCCATTCGGGAAGGGGGCCTCGATGTCGCCGCCGTGCGCGAGAAGGATGTCGACGGTGGCGGGGTTGTCGTGCTCGGCGGCGCGATGCAGAAGGCTCGGCGTACCCGCGTGCGCCTCCGGGACGATTGCCGCGCGCTCGAGCAGAAGGCGGACCACGCCGGGCTGGTCCTCATCGACGGCCAGGGCGAGCGGAGGGATCCCATCGTCACCGGCGGCGTTCACGCCGGCGCCATGGTCGAGAAGAAGCTCGGCGAGCCTGACGTCCCCCGTTCGGGCGGCGTGCGCCAGATAGGAGACGCCCGGCGAGATGGCCGCGTTCGCGTCGGCTCCGTGCCCGAGGAGCGCCTCCGCCATGTCGTGCTCTTCGCGCTCTATGGCATGAGCAAGGAGCGACACCCCATGCTGATCGGCGAGGTCGGCGTCGAGATTGAACGCGAGGAGCAGCCGAAGGAGAGCGAGATTCCCGGTGTCGACGGCCGCGAACGGGGCCGGCTGGTGGTCTTCGCCGAGTGGTACGAGCGGGCTCCCGCCATGTGCGAGCAGCAGTCTTGCGACCGAGGGGTCGTCGCGGAGCAGCGCCAGGCTGAGCGGAGGGTAGCCGTCGGCGTCGACGAAATGCTGATCGGCGCCCCCTTCCAGCAGAATCTCGACCACTCGGCTCGCCCCGGCGGTGACCGCGGTGTGAAGGGGTGTGGATCCCTTGCCGTCGGGGTGATCGAGCCCGGCGCCGGCGGTGCGCAGGAGCGCCAGGGTCTCGACGTCGTCGCGCGCACAGGCGTCGTGGAGGACCTTGGCGTAATCTGCCGAGGCGATGTCACGCAGGGCCAGCTCGAAACGCGCCTGTAGGAAGGGGCCGAGCAGGGTGAGTGCGATGCCCGCTGCCACCAGGACAATGATCGAGGCCGCGCGCCAGAGGCGACGGCGGGATGAGAGGGCAGTGGGCGTCTCGGTCTCCAACGGGCGGGTTCTCCTGGTCGAATCTCTAGCTGTAACGGCCCGTACGCTCGCGCGTCCGGAGGCGCCGATGCCAGCGCGCCACTCCGGGACAAGGGCCTTTGGTGCCTATCCATCATCTCGACTCCTGTGCCTGGATATTACGAAACATTGAAGCCGTCCCTACGGTTTTTCAACGAGGCGTTACTCGCCGCGGTCTCTACAGCGCCATGGAGCTGATGGTTCAGAGGATCGTATCCAATTCGCGGCCGACATCTGTCACGGCCTGGACGAGGGGAGCTCGGATCTGTCCACGCAGCGCGTAAGCGCCCGGGACTTCGCCGGCGTGCAGCCGAGTATCGGCGACAGCGTCGAGCGTTGCTCTTCGCCCAGGGCGTTGGCGTAAATGGCCGTGACTTCGAGGGAGGCGTGCCCCATCCACTTGGAGAGCATGTTCAGCGGTATCCCGGACGAGATCGCATGGACCCCGTAGGTTCTGGCCGGTTTCTATCCGTCCCGACGATGCGTCGCGCTCGTCGATGACCGCTGCGGCATAGGGCCGCCAGCGTCTCTCGACTTGGCTGACACGCAAGCATCCTGCTTGAAAAATAGATTTGCGGTACAACATTATGGTTATGCTGCACTGCAGCATTTTTACCCTGAAGAAATAGAGATAGCGACTATGAAGACACAGAATCCATTTGATTTATCCGACGTATTCAAGAAGTTCGACCCTGCGGCCATTGGCGAGCAGTACAAGGGGATTTTTGGCAAATTCAATCTGCCGAACCTCGATATGACGGCATTGATCGAGGCACAAAACAAAAACGTTCAGGCACTGACTGCTGCCAATCGGGCCATGCTCGAAGGTACCAAGGCATTGATGCAGCGCCAAGGCGAGATGGTGAAGCAGGTGCTCGAGGAGGCGTCCGAGGCCGTAAAGTCCGTGGGCAGTGTCTCCACTCCGCAGGACGCCGCAGAAAAGGAAATCAAATTGATCGAGGACTCCGTCAGCAAGGCTCTGACCAACTTCTCCGAGATCAGCGAGATGGCGAGGAACACCCAGGAAGAGACCACGAAGCTGGTGACAACTCGTTTCAACGAGAGCTTGGCGGAGCTTCGCGCCAACATTGCAAAGCTGAAGCCAGAAGGCAAAAAAGACGCGTGAGGAGACCGCGAAACCAACCCCGCGGTACGTCGCGGGCTTCCTGAACCTCCCGGAGCTTGATCCGGAGGATCGCGTGGAGCCGGAGGACGCCCCGCGGGCCGGCTACCCCGCAACCCGTTTCTGCTCCTCGATCGCTATTCTTGCCTACCAATCACGGGAGAAACGATAAATGAGTAAACTCCGCTTCGCGCTCGTTCCACTGGTTTTCGCCGTCGCCTCCAGCTGTGCTCAGGCCGACGATGCGGTCGAGAAGGCTGTCGACTACCGTCAGGGGGTGATGAATGTCTATGCCTACAACGCCACCTCGATGGGTGACATGGTCAAGGGCAAGACTAAATTCGACGCCGCAGCCTTTGCCCGTTACGCCAAGGACTTGGCCGCCGCCGCCCAGCTCGATGTTCTTGCCGGCTTTCCGGAGGACTCGATCAACGACGACAGCGACGCCAGCGATACCATTTGGCTCGATTGGGTCAAGTTCCAGGACAAGCACAAGGCCCTGCAGGAGCAGTCCGCCAAGTTGGCCGACGTGGCTTCTGAGGGAGACGAGTCGGCCATGAAGGAGCAGTTCGGCAAAACCGCCAAGACCTGCAAGGGATGCCACGATGATTTCAGAAATTAGCCTTCCGGGATTCCCCTTGGAATCCCGGAACTGCGAGACGTTATGGTGATGAATAGGACGCCGTCGCGGGGGGTGTTGCTGGATCGAGCGACCCTGGACCGCGGAGATATCGATCTGTCGCCCCTTCACGCCGTCTGCGAGCAATGGGAGATCTACGAGCGGACCGGCCCTGATGAGACGAGGTCGCGGATTTTGGATGCGGAGCTGGTGGTCAGCAACAAGGTCGTTCTGGATCGAGTGCTGCTCGAGAGCGCACCTGGGCTGAAGCTGGTCTGTGTTGCCGCCACAGGAACCAACAATGTGGATGTTCAGTCGGCGCGCGAGCTGGGGATCGCGATTACCAATGTCTCGGGTTATGCGACGCCTGCCGTGGTCCAGCATGTGTTCGCTCTGATGCTGGCCCACGCGACTCGGCTTATCGAATACCGCCAAGCGGTGTTGCAGGGCGCTTGGGCGAGGAGCGATCAGTTCTGTCTGCTCGATTTTCCGATCCGCGAGCTGGCGGGCCGGACCCTGGGGATTGTCGGCTTCGGGGAGCTGGGGCGGGCGGTGGCCAAGGTCGCCGCGGCTTTTGACATGGAGGTGCTGGTAGCCCAGCGTCCGGGCGGTCCAGCAGAGCCCGACCGGGTGCCCCTCGCGGAACTCCTGCCCCGGGTCGACGTGCTCACGCTGCACTGTCCCCTGGCGGAGAACACGCGCAATCTTATCGGTGCCGAGCAGCTGAACCTGATGAAATCGGATGCCCTGCTGATCAACACCGCCCGCGGCGGCATCGTCGACGAGGAGGCACTTGCGGATGCTCTGCGCCAGGGTAGGATCGGTGGTGCGGCCGTAGACGTGCTGACCGTCGAGCCCCCGCGTAGCGGCAACCCTTTGCTCGATACCTCTATTCCCAACCTTATGGTCACGCCCCACACCGCCTGGGCCAGCCGCGAGTGCCGCCAGCGGCTGGTTCAGGAGGTCGCCGAAAACATCCGGGCCTTCTATGCGGGCAGCGCACGCAACCGGCTAGCCTGAAACCGCCCGTGTCTGGGGAAGATCGGAACCGGCCGACCGCAGGTGTCAGGCCGCGAGCTTGCCGCCGTCTTCGAGCTTGCGGATAAGCGGATAGAGGTGCTCTGTCTCCCGCTGAATCCGGTCCAACACCAGGGCGAACATCTCCTCGGTTTCCTTCACGAACTCGTCGTGGTCGCGGATGGTCAGCGACCTTTCCTTGGCTGAGCACCAGTCCTTGACGTAATCGGAGAAGATCTTCTTGATTTCGGCAGATCCGGACAGGAAGCGGTCAGCGGTGTTCTTGATCTTTTGATCCGGATAGGAGATGAGCTTGCCGCACAGCTTCTGGTCTACGAGCTCGATATGCTCCTTGACGCGCTCCTTGTATTCGAAGAAAACGTCGCAGGCGCAAGCGGTGTCGCACATCGATCGGTCCTTGATGAGGTAAAGGAAAACGTTAGACAACTCCGTAATCTTATGATTCTGTCCGTGCAGCTCGGAAAAGGTCAACATGGTGGAGTGTCCTCCAAGCAGAGCAAAGCTGAATGATTGATTTGGTAGCGACAGACGGGGAAAGGCCAGCGCAAAAATAATCTGTCCCTTTCCCTGGTGTTTCTTTTGAAGCTAGAGGCATTGGGCGTGCTTTGCAAGCACGCAACTCTAAAGTGATTTTATGCCAGAATAAATCAATGCCCTATCTAGAAACCAAGAAACCGCCCGATCTTAGCAGATCGGGCGGTTTCTTGCAGTGCAGCATTGGTGGCTTCTTGGTCGGATTTCCCGCAGCGTAGGCTATTTCCCGGCAATGGTCATTCCGTCGATCAGCCAGGACCCGGTCCGGGTGCTTCCGGTGAAATCACAGTCGTCTCCCACGGCTGCCAGACCCAGAAACATCTGCTTGAGGTTGCCGGCAATTGTGATTTCCTCTACGGGGAACTGGATCTCACCCCGCTCGACCCAGAAACCGGCGGCCCCGCGGGAGTAATCTCCTGTAACCGGGTTGATACCATGACCCATGAGCTCGGTGACGAACAGCCCGGTATGCATTTCGCGGATCAGGGCATCCCGGTCCATCTCTCCCATCGCGACCTGCAGGTTACGCACCCCCCCGGCGTTCCCCGTGGTCTCCATTCCCAAGCGACAGGCGGAGTAGGCGTCGAGCAAGTAGCTGCGCAGCACCCCCTCGGCGACCAAATCCTTCGGTGCGGTCGCAACACCGTCACCGTCGAAGGGGGCGCTGGCCAGACCGCGCGGCAGGAGAGGCTCCTCGCTGATGCGAACGAGCTCCGGAAATATCTGCCGGTCGAGGTGATCGAGCAGGAAGCTGGCCTGACGGTATAGACTTGCGCCCGTGATGGCGCTCACCAGGTGGCGCACCAATCCCGCCGCGATTTGGGCGCTGAACAGGATAGGCGCCTGCCGGGTGGAGATCTGGCGTGCGCCCAGGCGGGCCACGGCGCGCTCGCCCGCGCGGCGGCCGACCGATGCGGCTGGTTCCAGGTCTTCCGCCGCCCTGGCCGCGCTCCACCAGTAATCGCGCTGCATGCTTTCGCCTTCCTGGCCGATTACGGCGCAGCTCAGGCCGTGACGAGATGTTGGATAGCCGCCGACAAAGCCTTGGCTGTTACCGTAGACATGAATCCCGTTGTGGGAGGTTACCGAGGCCCCTTCCGAGTTGACAACGCGTGGGTCGGCGGCGCGAGCCGCATCCTCGCACTCGATCGCCAGCCCGATAGCGTCTTCGAGCTGAAGCGCCCAGGGATGGTAGAGGTCCAGGTCGGGAGCTCGGGTGGCCATACGCTGAGGATCCGCCAGACCGGTACAAGGGTCCTCCTGGGTGTGGGATGCGATGGCACAGGCCGCTGCGACGGCGTCGCGCACCGCTTCCGGTCCCAGGTCCGAGGTGCTGGCCGAGCCCTTGCGGTGTCCCATATAAACGGTGATACCCAGGCCGTTATCCCGGGTGTGCTCCACCGTTTCCACTTCGCCCAGGCGAACCGTGGTCTCCAATCCGGCGCTCGTGCTGGCAGCGGCCTCGGCGGCGGTTGCCCCCTGGCGCGCCGCCTCGGCAAGCAGGTTCTCGACTATTTGCTCCAGGTGGGCCTGGCGCTCGTAGATATCGTTGGTTGCGATGTCTGTCACGCTCGGTTTCCGGTCATTCGCGGCGGTTGGCGATCTAGGCACTGGTTCCGCCTACGGTTAGGGTGTCAATGCGCAATGTCGGTTGGCCGACTCCGACGGGCACGCTCTGACCCTCTTTGCCGCAGGTGCCGATACCCTGGTCCAGCTTCAGGTCGTTACCGACCATGCTCACCCGCGTAAGTACGTCGGGACCGTTGCCGATCAGGGTGGCACCCTTGACCGGCGCTCCGATCCGACCCTTCTCGATGAGGTAGGCCTCGCTGGCCGAGAAGACAAACTTGCCGGAGGTGATGTCCACCTGACCACCGCCGAAATTTACCGCGTAGAGGCCCTTGTCCACCGATGCGACGATCTCCTGCGGGTCCTTGTCGCCGGCGAGCATGTAGGTATTGGTCATCCGCGGCATAGGCAGGTGGGCGTAGGACTCGCGCCGGCCATTACCGGTCGGAGCTGCCCCCATGAGCCGGGCGTTGAGCTTATCCTGCATGTAGCCGCGCAGCATACCGTTTTCGATCAGCACCGTGCATTCAGTCGATGTCCCTTCGTCGTCCACGTTCAACGAGCCCCGACGCCCGGGCAGCGTGCCGTCGTCGACGACGGTTACGCCTGGCGTGGCGACCCGCTCGCCCAGGCGGCCCGCGAAGGCGGATGTCCCCTTGCGGTTGAAATCCCCCTCCAGGCCATGGCCTACCGCCTCATGAAGGAGGACGCCCGGCCAACCGGGGCCGAGGACCACGGTCATGGTGCCGGCGGGGGCGTCCCTGGCCTCCAAATTGGTCAACGCCACGCGGGCCGCCTCCAGAGCGTGCTCCTCGAAGCGGTCCCCCTCCAGAAAGTAGCCCAGGCCCTGACGCGCCCCACCGCCGCTGGAGCCTTGCTCGCGCCGATCGCCGTCCTCCGCGATGACGGAGACGTTGAGGCGCACCAAGGGCCTGACGTCGGCGGTCAGGGTACCGTCGTCCGCGACGACCAGGATCACGTCTTGGGCCGCCACCAGGCTGGTAATGACCTGTTTTACGCGCGGATCGCAACCGCGTGCCAAGCGATCGACCCGGTGAAGCAAAGAAAGCTTTTCTTCATCCGGTAGGCTGGTGACCGGATTCAAAGGCTCGTACAGCCGGCGCGCGACCGGCACCCCGAACACCCTGATTCGCCCTTCCGTGCCGCCCCGGGCGATCGCCCTGGCGGCTTGAGTCGCCTGCAGCAGAGCGGGAAGCTGCAACTCGTCGGAGTAGGCGAAGCCCGTCTTCTCGCCGCTGATGGCGCGCACGCCAGCCCCCTGCTCGATATTGAAGTGTCCCTCCTTGACGATGCCGTCCTCGAGCACCCAGGACTGGAGTCGGCTGGACTGGAAGTAGATATCGGCGGCGTCGATGCTCGGGCTTCTCAGATTCTCGAGCAAGCTATCGATGTCCCTGCTCTCGAGCCCGACGGGTTCTAGGATGCTGTCCTGGGCGATCTGGATGGGGTCACTCATGGTCTGGTCGCGGGAGTCCTGGTCGGGTGGGGCGAGGTGTTTGAAGATGAAGCAGACCCGGCTTTCGGCTCGGTGCTGCTTCCCACGGAAAGTTGAGGCCGTGTCAGCGGCATTTCAAACGGCGATGCTCGATAGCGGGAAAATTGCTCCGCACGCCGGTTTGAAACTCCTTGTCGAGCGCGTGGCAGATATAGCCGGTACCACGGCGTGCTTGGGCGAGCACCGATCCCCAGGGATCGACGATCATGCTGTGGCCGTAGGTTTCGCGCCCGTTGATGTGATAGCCCCCTTGGTCCGCGGCGATCACATAGGACAGGTTCTCGATGGCGCGTGCCCGCACCAGGGTTTCCCAGTGGGCCTTGCCGGTAACGGCGGTGAAGGCGGCCGGTATGGCAAGCAATTCGACGCCGCTGTCGAGCATTTGCCGAAACATCTCCGGGAAACGCAGATCGTAGCAAACGGCCACACCGAGTCGTCCGAAGGGGCTGTCGAGGACTATGATATGGTCGCCCGGTTCGATGCAAGCGGACTCCGTGTATTTTTCGTCAGAACCCGGGACATCGACGTCGAACAGATGCATCTTGTCATAGCGAGCGGTCCGCTCTCCCCGATCGTTGAACACGAGGCAGGCCGCGCGTACATGTCCGACTTCCCTGGCGGCAATTGGGATGGTGCCGCCGACGAGCCAGACCCGATAGCGCGCGGCGGCGTCGGAAAGAAATGACTGAAGTCGGCCATGGTCGTCCTGTTCCCGCAGCGTAAGCAAGTCCTGGTCTCTCTTTCCCATAAAGGCGAAGTTCTCGGGCAGAACCACCAGCCCGGCTCCAGCGTCCGCGGCTTCGCGGATGAGCCGCTCGGTCTCCAGCAGGTTGGCGCTCAGGTTGGAACCCGTTGCCATCTGCACGGCGGCAACCTTGTGACTCGGGTTGGACATTCGGAGTGCCTGATCTCGAGTTGATAGTGGCCCTTGGCGCGTTCACCAAGCGCCCTTCCAGCCGTTTCACAAGATAACATTAATCAATCTTCCCCTAAACACAGATTCCTGTCTCGCTCGCCGCGCGAGGAGGGGGGGGCGGATTCAGATTCCACAGTCGCCTCCGCCGTTGTGGCGGCACGACTCTGCGCAGGCTTGGGCTCCGTCGGTCGCGATGCCGCGGCGCTTCCCGGTTCCTTTAGGAAATGCCCCGTCGCCGCCTCCTGATTCCGGTCCGCACCGAGCTGTCCGCGACGGATCACGGGCTTGGTCCAGGGCCCGCTGAGCACGTACTGGTGGCGGCCCAGCTTGTCGACCGCCCCACCCGATACCTGGTCGGCGAGGAATACGGCCGCACCGACCAGGGGGCCGCCCGCGACGGCACTGGCGATAGCCACGCCGGTGCCGATGCTCGGCGTCACGGTCACGATTTGGTCGAACTCCTGGGCGACGAGATCTGTGGTTCCGGCAACGCTGATGTCGGCCGAAGGTCCTTCGATGACGAACTCTTCGATGGTGGCCGTTCCTTGTTCGATGTCGAGCTGTCCGGAGATCTTCTCGAACGCGTAACCGCGGCCGAAAAGGTCGCTGAAATCCAGACTCAGACGACGCTGCAGCGCATCCAGATTGAGTATGCCAAGCATTCTCCCCATGCCGGGCTCAACCTCCAACAGGCTTCCCGCTCCCACCTCGAACCGGATTCGGCCATCCAGACCCGCCGCCGAGAACTGGACAGGATCGCCGGGCCAGTCCAGTGCCAAGTCGATCGTGCCGGGCGCTTTGTAGAACAGGCTGTTGAACCCGAGGCTGCGCAGGAACTCGCCCAGGTCGGACCCTTTGGCGGTGACTGCGAGTCTGGAGACCGGCCCGGCGTCCATCTGTAACCAGCTGCCCGTCCCTTGGATCGACATGAGTGGGCCCGCGAGCGCGACTTCCGTGAGCTCCAGGCCGTCCGGTGCCGCTCGGGAGCGAAGGGTTACCCGGCCTATCGGGTTATCTCCCCACAGCAGCCGCTCGATGCTCAGATCCAGGGTATGGGCTTGGCGCGGATCTGTGTGGCGCCCACCGGCGACCTCTCGGTGTTCCCGCCCCTCATGAACGAGCATACCCTTCAGATCCAGCCGCTCCATTGCGATTCGCACCGGCTCGCGGCGGGGATGGTGGGGGATGGTCGCATTGCCCTCGAGCTCGCGGGCCTTAATGCTCGCATCCCACCGATCGCGCTGCCTTTCGAGAACGAAACGGACGTCGTTCAGGGCGATGTCGTTCAACAACAGCTGCCCCAGGCTCAGATCCACGGAACTGAGCGCGGTCCGTCCGTCCTGTTGGCCGCTGGATGGCACTTCCCGCCTTGCCCGCCAGTCGAGCCAGGGCTGCAGCTCCAGCGTGGCGATGGATCCCCGCAGGTGGACCTCCCCGGTCTTTGGAAGCGGTACGGAGGCGCCTCCCAGGTTAAAGCTTGCCCGAGCGAGCCCAAGCTTGTCGTCCGCGCCGTGGTCCAGCTCCAGGTTGATGCCGAGATCTCCATAGCGGCCCTGACTGCGCAGCGGCTCCTCTTGGATCAGGCGCCCGGAGAGCTCGAGTCGCCGAGCTTCGGAAGCGGATTTGCCCAGGGGGTCCGGCAGCTCGACGGCAACGCCGACGAGGTCGGATTCCAGCCTGTAGTCGATCGGCGGTACCTTCTCGCCCATACCCGTACCGCTGATATCCAGGTGCAGCGCCAAGTCGGCCTGTCCCTTCAGTGTCTCCCATATCGCAGAGGGGAACTGCTGCGCCAGAACGGACGTCGGGAAGCGACCCCGGCTCCTGACGCGGGTGGTCGGGTCTCCGTCCCCCCGGGGCGCAAGGGTGTCGACTTGCAGGCTTACCGGCACATCCCACAGCACTGCCTCGATGGATTTCGCCTCCAGGCTGCTCTCGGTGAAGTGCAGCTTGCCGGCAAGGTCGGCGAGCTCGACATCCAAGCTCGCGAGTGTGAGGGCCGCCGGGCCAGGCCAGCTGAGCTCCCCGCTGAGCCGAAAGGGGCCTTTGTGCCCCTTGTGGCGGAGCGGGATACTCATGTCCAGGTCCAAACGCGAGACACCTGTGGCTTGGAAAGCCGAGGCGAGGACACCGAGCTTCTCTCGAAGCGGGGTCTCGCCGAGCACGCGCAAGCCGTCGGCGAACGGGCCCTCTACGCTGCCCTGAATCTCCACGGCAACGGCCTTTCTGAGATCTGGTATGCGGGCGGTTGTCTCGCCGACCCGGCTGTCCAGGAATCGCGCTTCATCGGCTGAAATCTCCATCTCGCTGTTCAGGAAACGCACCTCGGCGACGATTTCTTCGAGCCTTGGCCACTCCTCGTTGAAATCCAGGATGCCGTCCTCGATACCGAACAGGACCTGGAAACGCCCCTCTTGATGCTCGAATGGGAAGTCTGCCGGTGCGCCGCGAAAGAGCAGGGTCCCGGAGGGGACTCGACCACAGACGAACGCACGGTCGAGCCAGCGCGCCAGCTTTTCTTTGAGTCGGCGCGAAGGGATATAGTGTCGAACGGACGCGATATCTGCGTCGCGGAAATCCGTCTGCAGGTCGAGAATGGGGCTGCCGCCGTGCGCGGGAAGATAGACAGTGAAACGGGAGCGGGTGGCGATATGGGTGTTTGCAGCGGCGATCTCCCGTGCTCCGATCTGAAATGCACCATCGACATCGCGCCGCCAGTGTATATCGCCGGCTGTCTCCTCGAGCCTGATCGGATTCGGGAACAGGCGGGGAAAATCGAGGATCAGGTCGCCCCCTGCGAGGTCCAGTCGGCCTCCATGCTCGTTCGCTGCCACCTCCGTGCCGAAGCCCTGGATGCCGGGAAGATCCCCCTGGGCTTCGAGGCTCAGGTCCTCGATGCGACCGGATACCGCCCAGAGCGGGGACGCCCCGGCGCGGCTCACGAAGCGGAATCTCGGGTCGTGCAGCTCGCCGCGGGGTCGCATCTCGCCAAGTCGGTCCAGAATCTCAGGCGGAAGCCGAGGCGATCGAGCGAGCAGGTCGCTGGCGTCTTCGAGGTCGAGGAATTGGCTTCCCCCTTCGATGGTCCAGCTTCCCTTGTCGTCCGATGAGAACCCGATTGCCAGATCCGAGACCGGGCGCCGCGTCCCCCTGCGGATCAACTCCAGGTTCTTGACCTCCAGCCGCCAGCCGTTGCCGACCGAGCGCCATCGCAGGAGTCCACCCAGTCGGTCAAAGCGTAGCTCGTCCGTGCGCTCTCCACCGGAATCGCTCCAAAGCCTCAGCCCGTTGGTCGCAATCCGGTTGAGCGATCGCGTGACGATCATGCCCTCGAGGTGATTCCAGCTCTCGATCTGCAGCGAATCGCTTGCCAGATGTAGGTCTGTAGCGAGTCGTCCTTCGAGGATTCGGTCCAGGTTCTTGCCCCGCCAGTGGAGGTAGAGCTCCCCATTCCATGCCGCCGGTGAGCCTGGTTTGCCCCGCAGATTCGCGACGAGTCGCAGTTGGCTGCTCGGGTCGTCGAAGGGGCGGGCGAGGATGCCGATGCGGTGTCGTTCACCGATGTTTTCGAAACGGACCCGGACATTCGAAAGCTGCAGCCTTGGCGTCTCTGACTTCTTGTCATCCCAATAGATGTCGCTGTCCTCCAGCCGGAAACGGCCATTGCCGAGGAAAAAGCGCATTGCCTCTGGGTCTCCGCGCTCCATGCCCTCCAGTCCGGCAACTGTGATACTCCCGTCCTCCAGCCGGTTGATGAGCAGCTTTGCTCCCACCAGGGTTAGGGAGTCGATCTGCGGTGCCAACTCTCGCAGACTGGCGGCGAGGTTCAGATCGACCCTCAGCTGCTCGAGGCTGAGCTGGGGGCGTCCGCTCTGCAGGTCCAGAAGTGAAGCGTCCTTCAGCACGATCTGGGGCGTCATGCCGGCCAGATGCAATCCCAGACGCCCCACCCGAACCTCTAGGCCCAAGCTCCGGGATAGCACGCCCTCCAGATCTGATCGCAACAGATCCGCGAAAGGTAAGGCCAGGCGGAGCAATGCAACCAGAAGTCCGACCACCAACAACCCTGCCAGACCATAGGTGATTGCTCTGGCGGCAGCGGACTTGAACAGGTGGAGCATGGGAAACGTGCAGCGGGGTTGGCGGGCAGTGGTCAGCCGACTAGATCAGCACCACGTCGTACTGCTCCTGCGTATAGAGCGCCTCGGCCTGAAGACGGATGGGCTTGCCTGTGAGCTCCTCGAGCTCCGCCAAGTGGCCGGATTCTTCGTCGAGAAGGCGGTCTATCACCTCCTGAGAGGCCAGCACCAGCAGGGTCTCCACATCGAACTGGCGTGCCTCGCGCAGGATCTCGCGGAAGATCTCGTAACAGGTCGTCTCGGCGGTCTTCAGGGTTCCGCGTCCGCCACAGCAGGTACAAGGCTCGCATAGGATGTGCTCGAGGGACTCGCGGGTGCGCTTCCGGGTCATCTCCACCAGACCGAGAGATGACACCTCTGTGATGTGAGTCTTCGCGTGGTCCCTGGCCAGGCACTTCTCGAGCGCACGCAGCACCTGGCGCTTGTGCTCGTCGTCATTCATGTCGATGAAGTCGATGATGATGATACCGCCCAGGTTGCGCAACCGCAGCTGGCGGCAGATGGCCTGGGCCGCCTCCAGGTTGGTTTTGAAGATGGTCTCTTCGAGGTTTCGGTGACCGACGAAGGCGCCCGTATTGACGTCGATCGTGGTCATGGCCTCGGTCTGGTCGATGACAAGGTGGCCGCCGGATTTGAGCTGCACCTTGCGCTGCAGCGCCTTCTGGATTTCGTCCTCCACGCCATAGAGATCGAACAGGGGGCGCTCGCCCTGGTAGTACTCGACACGCGCCACGATATCCGGAATGTACTTGGCGGCGAAGGTACGGGCTCGCTCCACGGTAGAGCGGGAGTCGATGCGCACGCGTTCCACTTCCGGTCCCACGAGGTCGCGCAAAGCTCGCAGCGCCAGGGGCAGGTCATCGTGGATCAGGCCGATGTCAGCGGTCGATCGACAGCGCTCCTTGATGCCGAGCCACAGCTTCGACAGGAAATCCATATCCTTGATCAGCGCCTCTTCGACGATACCTTCGGCCGCCGTGCGGGCGATGAACCCCCCTTCTCCTGCGTCTGAGTCCACGAAGCGCTGCAGAATCTCCCGCAGCCGCTTGCGTTCCTCGTCGTCCTCGATCTTCTGAGAGACGCCGGTTGTGCCGAGTGCCGGCATGAAAACCAGATAGCGGGATGGAATCGAAATATTGGTTGTAAGCCGGGCGCCTTTGGTTCCCAAGGGATCCTTGACCACCTGAACCGTCAGCTCGTCACCCTCGTTGACGACCTCGTGGATGTGCTCGCTACGGGGCTCCCCCTCAGCGCCGACGATGTCCGAGGTGTGCAGGAAGGCGGCACGTTCGAGCCCGATATCCACAAAGGCGGCTTGCATTCCGGGCAGGACCCGGCAGATTCGCCCTTGATAGACGTTTCCCACCAGCCCACAGCGGTCGGCGCGCTCGATTATGATTTCCTGGACTGCGCCGTTCTCCACAACGGCGACACGGGTCTCCGGTGGGGTCACGTTGACGAGGATTTCTTCGCTCAAGCTCTTGATTCCTTAAAAGTCGGTGCATTTCCTTGCGAAGGCAGGCAGTCGATGCCGGCCTCGGCCAGGAGGCGCGCGGTCTCGAACAAGGGTAGACCCATCACGCCCGAGTAGCTGCCTCGCAGGTCAGCCACGAACAGGGCCCCAAGGCCCTGGATAGCATAGCCGCCGGCCTTGTCACGGGGCTCGCCGCTCTCCCAATAACGCTCCGTCTCCTGTGCGCTCACTGCGCGGAAGCGCACCTCGCTAACGCTGAGATCCCGTTGTTCGTTCTCTCCTACCAGCGCGATTGCGCTCAGAACCTTATGCGTGCGCCCGGCGAGAAGTCGCATCATGGCGGCCGCATCCGAGCGGTCCCGCGGCTTCCCCAGGATCCGATCCCCGATCACGACGGCCGTGTCGGCCGCCAGTACCGGTCGATGCCGCCGCGAATCGACCAGGGCCTGGCCTGCTCGAGCCTTATCCACGGCGAGACGCAGCACGTAGCTCTCGGGTGCTTCACCTGGCAGCCGGGCCTCGTCCAAGTCGATGTCGATGACGGTGAAGCGGATGCCGATCTGCGCAAGAAGCGCTCGCCTTCTCGGGGACTTCGACGCCAGAAAGAGTAATGGGTTCTCCAATGCAAGCCCCTTAAATAGCTTCGGATCAAAATCCTGCACCAGTCGGCAGAGACGCTTCCACCGGTTTCGGTTCAAGGCGATTTCCCTTGATCGGTTTGTCACCCTTGGGTGGCTATTCCTTTATTCCCGGTGATAGGGATGTCCTTTGAGGATACTCCAGGCGCGGTAAAGCTGCTCTGCAAGGATGACTCTCACGAGGGGGTGGGGAAAGGTCAGGGACGAGAGCGACCACTGGCGTTCGGCGCGCTGTATACAAGGCTCGGCGAGCCCTTCTGGTCCGCCGACCAGAAGGGCGATGTCGCGACCGTCAGACATCCAGCCGGCGAGCTGGCGAGCGAGCTGCTCGGTGCTCCACTCGTGGCCGTGCAGGGCGAGCGCGATCACCAGTGCGTTCTTCGGCAGGTGGGCGAGCATGCGCTCGCATTCGGCGCGGCGCGCCGTGTCCACGCTCGCGCCTTTTCGCCGATGCCCCGGATCTATCTCGACCAGATTCAGCGTGCATTCCCGAGGAAGGCGCTTTGCATATTCCTGGAAGCCGGTGTCGATCCATTTCGGCATCCGACGGCCGACGCTCAGCAGCTGGATGCGCACGGAAATCTCCTTAGGCGGATTGACGAAAAAAAGTTACCGAGATTGCGCAGGATTTTCGTCTGTCTGCAAGGCGCGCAAAGGGGCGCATAGCCAGCTATGTAACCCTTTACGCAACACAGCAGGCGGGCGAAAAGACAAGCAAGATGGTAAGTTTATTGAGAGAAATCGCCTTAGTCCAAAGGTGGTCCCAACGCAAAGTCCAGGCTCTCGAAGCCGTTGTCTTCGAGCAGATCCAGTACGTCCTCCACCCATCGGTCCCGCCCGGTACCTTCGACCTCTGAAATGAGGCCGGTGACATACCGGTAAGCCTCGTGCGGCGACATGTCTTCGGGAACCGTCAGCAAACGGATCCTGCCGACGTCCTTGCTCGGCAGTACCATGAGACGCTTTGTCATGTCCGGCCTCCTCGACCTTGTTCTACGCGTTGACTGGTGCAGGAATCATAATACGGGAGTGTCGGCCGAAGCGATTGGCACACTGGCATCGGGTGAAATATCGGCCACAGGTGCCTTCCTGAAGGCTCGGATGCGACCGGTATATACTTAAAAAACGCCAATGGTCCCTGGTCGCGAACATGTCCGTCCAAACCTCGCAATCGAAAAAGGTTTCGAAGATGTCCAATGCTCTCTCGACGCTCCAAGCCCTGCTTGAGGAGCGCATTCTGATCCTGGACGGCGCCATGGGGACCATGATCCAGCGCCGTAAGCTGCAAGAGGCGGACTATCGTGGCGAGCGCTTCGCCGATTGGCCGCGGGACTTGGCGGGCAACAACGACTTGTTGTGCGTCACCCAGCCGCGGATCATCCGCGGAATCCATGATCAGTACCTGGGCGCCGGCGCCGATGTCATCGAGACCAACAGCTTCAACTCGACGACCGTATCCCTGGCCGATTACGGCATGGAGGAATTGGCAACCGAGCTGAATGTCGCCGCGGCGCGCTTGGCGCGGGAAGCGGCGGACGCGTATTCCAGTTCAGGCAGGCCCAGGTTCGTGGCCGGCGTGCTGGGTCCTACCAACCGCACCTGCTCCCTATCCCCGGACGTCAACGACCCCGGCTTCCGCAATGTGAGCTTCGACGGGCTGGTGGCCGCCTACATGCAGGCCGCCCGCGGTCTGATCGAGGGCGGCTCGGACCTTCTGCTGATCGAGACCGTTTTCGACACCCTGAACGCCAAGGCGGCCGTCTTCGCCTGCGAGCGAGTGTTCGAAGAAGACGGCGTATCACTCCCCTTGATGATCTCAGGCACTATTACCGACCAGTCCGGGCGCACCCTGTCCGGGCAGACGACCGAGGCCTTCTACAACAGCCTGCGCCACGGCCGGCCCATCTCCATGGGGCTGAACTGCGCCCTCGGGCCCGACATGCTGCGCCAATACGTCGAGGAGATGTCCCGGGTGGCCGAATGCTACGTCAATGTGCACCCGAACGCCGGTCTGCCCAACGAGCTCGGGGAATACGATCTCGGGCCGGATGACATGGCGGTTCAGGTAGCCGAGTGGGCCGATTCAGGCTTTCTGAACATCGTAGGCGGTTGCTGTGGAACCACACCTGCCCACATCGCGGCCATCGCCGAGGCCGTTGCCGGCAAGCCGCCGCGAGTACCCCCGAGGCTCGAGCCCGTCTGCCGCCTGTCGGGCCTGGAGCCCCTGAATATCGACCGGAGCCTGAACTTCGTGAACGTAGGCGAGCGTGCCAACGTTACCGGCTCGGCCAGATTCAAGCGGCTGATCTTGGGCGAGGAGTACGAGGAGGCCCTGAGCGTCTGCCGCGACCAGGTGGAGAACGGCGCTCAGATCGTGGATGTGAACATGGACGAGGGCATGCTGGACGGGGTGGCGGCCATGCGGCGCTTCCTCTACCTGATGGCCTCGGAGCCGGACATCGCACGTGTGCCCTACATGATCGATTCCTCCAAGTGGGAGATCATCGAGGCCGGACTCAAGTGCGTCCAGGGCAAGCCCATCGTCAACTCCATCTCTCTCAAGGAGGGGGAGGAGCGGTTTGTCGAGCACGCCCGTCTCTGCCGGCGCTATGGTGCGGCGGTCATCGTCATGGCGTTCGACGAGCAGGGGCAGGCCGACAGCCTGGAGCGCCGGATCGAGATCTGCCGGCGTGCCTACGGGATCCTTACCGAGCAACTGGGCTTCCCTCCCGAGGACATCCTCTTCGACCCCAACGTACTCGCCGTGGCCACCGGCATCGAGGTGCACAACAGCTATGGTGTGGATTTCATCGAGGCTGTGCGTTGGATCAAGGGGAACCTACCCTACGCCCTTGTCTCGGGTGGTGTGTCCAACGTTTCCTTCGCATTCCGCGGCAACAATCCGGTGCGTGAGGCCATACATGCCGTGTTCCTCTACCACGCGGTCGCGGCCGGGATGGACATGGGCATCGTCAACGCCG
>JAJDOL010000233.1 GCA_022340195.1 Chromatiaceae bacterium | reverse complement strand
CACCCGTCTGGAGCAATACCCGGAGTTGGCGGGCATCGCCTCGGCCGTGGGGGTATCGGATCTGCAGCCCCATCCGCGGCCGGAGGGCAAGCGTCTGTTCCAGGGGAAGGTGGCCGACGCCAAGCGCGCCCAGGCAACCGGTCTCGGACCACGATTGACGGTTGCCGATCTGGCAACCGGAGATCAGGTGGAGCTGCGTCTGCTCCGGGACACCGAGAATCCCGCTGGGCATCGCTTTACCTTGTCGCTGGAGCGCACGGGCAAGAGCATGACCATTCCCTTCGCCACGTCTCTGCTCACGCCGGCAGCCATCCCTCCCTTATCCCTGGATGCCTATCCCGCGTTGGCCTCGACACTCGCGTCCGTCGGCGCCGGAAGAGCGGCCGACGAGCCGGGCGGCCAGTGGCACATCCTCGATCCGGAGCGGGCGCTGGCCGCGGGCCTGGGTCTGGATCGCCCCCCGGAGCTGCGTTTGCTCACGCGCAGCTCGCTGCCCAGCCCCAGCGAGCTGATCACAAGTTTCCCGGTGCTGTGGAGCGACCGCAACCTGCCTCAGGCCATCTGGCTGACCCTGTCCCGTATCCTGCAAGGCTTCGGCTGGGCCATCCTGGTGGCCCTGCCGCTCGGCCTGTTCATGGGCGCTTTCACCCGCATCGGGGTGTTTTTCGATCCGCTGCGACTAACAGGAATGTACATCCCACTGCCCGCCTTGATCCCTCTGACGATCGCCTGGGTCGGCATCGGGGAGCCGCAGATCGTGCTGTTCCTGGCGATCTGTATGGGGGTGGTGCTACTACCCTTTGTCGTAGCCTCGGTGCAGGGGGTGCCGGCCGTGTATCTCGACACGGCGCGCACGCTCGGGGCCAGCCGCGGGCAGATTTTCCGGTACGTGCTGGTCGCCATCTCTTGGCCGACCCTGTATCGGGGGCTGAAGATTAGCTTCGCCGTAGGCTGGACCTGGATCATGCTGGCGGAGGTCATCGGCGTCAGCAATGGCCTGGGGTATATCATCAACACCTCGCAACGGCGCGGCTATATCGAGCACGTCTACATCGTCATTGCGCTCGTGATTGCGATGGCTTTCCTCAGCAACGCCGTCTGGAACCTCCTGAGCCGGTTGTTCTTCCCTTACCAGGAAAACGAGAACTAGACCGTGTCCGAGGCCCACTTCCCACAGGGCGAGTCTCCGGCGCCACCGCCGGCAGCTGCTCCGCAGCACGATCACTTGCGCCATTTGTGCGACCTATTGGTCAGCGAAGGTTTGCTGACGCGCGATCAACTCGATACGATGCTGGCGCGGGAGTCGGGGCTCGATGCGCGGGCAGACTCGAGCCTGCTGCAGCGCTTTTGGCGCGACCACTATCCGCAGAACGCGGCCCCGGAGGACTGGGTCGTCAGCTTCGAGAACGTTTCCAAGCGATTCGGGCGCTACACTGCGGTTCGCGACGTCAATTTCAAAATCTACGATATCGCCGGTGGCGGCGAGTTCATCAGCGTGCTTGGGCCGAGCGGTTGTGGCAAATCCACCATACTCAACATGATCGCTGGCTTTTATCCTCCCACTGAGGGCCACATCCTGATCAAGGGAAGGCCGGTTACGGGGCCGGGGTCTGATCGGGGGATGGTATTTCAGAGCTACAGCTCGTTTCCCAACCTCAGAGTCTGGCAGAACGTCGCCTTCGGATTGATGCTCAAGGAGCTGAATCGCCCCAAGAACCCCGTCACCGGGCTACTCGACCGGATTATCGGTATCCGCGGTGCACGCCGACGCGCCATCAGGGAAGAGGCGATGCACTGGATCGAGCGCGTCGGCTTGGAAGGCAGCGAGGACAAGTATCCCGACGAGCTGTCAGGCGGCATGCGGCAGCGGGTGGCGCTGGCACGTACGCTGGCCGTCAAGCCGCGGGTGCTGCTCATGGATGAGCCTTTCGGTGCCCTCGACCGGGTCACTCGCTGGGAGATGCAGGATCTGCTCATCCGTATTTGGAACGAGGTCGATGCCACCGTTTTCCTGATCACCCACGACCTGGCGGAGGCGGTGTACCTGGGCGATCGCGTCTTCGTGCTTTCCGAGGCCCCTGGTACCTTGGTCGAAGAAGTGCCCGTGCCCCACCCGGACAAGCCGGCCGCGGAAATGCAGCGGACGACCGAGTTCAACATGATCGTGAACGAGATCAGCGCCAAGGTCGAGGCGCGCTACTTTGCTCAGCAGGTCGCAGGTGGCGAGGACGAGCATGGGGACGCCACCGGAAGTCATCGTTTTTCTGTAGACACAGAGGATGCAATCTCATGAAGAAATTTCTGTTGGTCGTAGTGTTGATCGTGCTCGCCGGGGCCGGCTTCACCATGTGGAAGTACAGCGAGGACACCGGACGGACGCCTTGGGAATGGACCGCTCAGGACTGGAACAACTGGATGACCTTCACCAAGCACGAGAGCCAACAGCTCGGCATGCAGGCCAAGGAGGGTGGCCAGGCTACCTGGCGTTGGGTCGGCAAGAACACGCCGGTCCTTTTCGAGAAGTCCAAAGAGCTGTTGGCGCGCCTGGGTTACCAGGAGACCGAGCAACCTGTTGCGGAACCGTCATCCGGGGCCGGGGCCCCGGCACCAAGCGTGCAGATCCAGCCGGTTACGGTGGACCGACCGACGGATCCCTTGGACGTCCGGAGCAACAATTACAAGTACGGCAAGGAATGGCTGGCCAGGGGGATCGCCGAGTGGAAGGTTAGCCTGATCCATCCCGGGGCCGCGGAGCGGGCGAAGACCAACTTCGAGAAGGCAATCAGCTCCTTCGACATGGCCAAGTCGGAGCTGGGCGACAGCGCTAGCCCCGATCTGTCTCAACTGGAGCAGAGCGCGCGGGACTACCTCTCTGACACCGAAGAGCGGCTGCAACAGATCCATCAGAGCGGCCAATAGCCTAGGCGTCCACCAGTCCCATCGGCCCCCGGGGCTCGTCGGAGGTCAGAACTGCCGGACCCTGATGTTCAGGGTCTGGATACGATAGGCGATCTGGCGCGGGGTCATGTTGATCAGCCGCGTAGCCTTGGCCTGGACCCAGCCCGCCTCTTCCAGGGCGGTGATGACGCGCTCGCGCTCGTCGAAACTCGGATCGTCCAGGTCGGTCGACCGCGGGCGAGGGGGCCGTGGTCATCGCGTGGTCATGATCTGACGCACCCACATCGAGTCCGGCCATGCCGATAACGTCGTCGGTTATACCATCGCCACGCAGGCTTGCCTCAATTTCATCTCAACGTCTGCTAACTGCTATACAACTGTCATTCACTGGCATTGCTTCGACCGGCAGCTTTTGGCCGTTCTCGGGCATCGGCTCACTCTGGCAGAAGGTCCGCTATCGCGGCAAAGCTGCCGCTCAGCACTCCCCTTCCGAGTGACGGCTCTGGGTCGAAAGCGGCCGTTCCAGGCTCAAAGAAAAACCTCGCCGAAGCCAGGCACCAAAGGTCAGTTACCAGCGGCTACAGGGTAACAGACACCGTTGCCGTCACGTTTGACCGCCTTGAACGGCTCGCCGATGCT
>JAJDOL010000153.1 GCA_022340195.1 Chromatiaceae bacterium | reverse complement strand
GACACGGAGCGCACGGAGGAGGAGACAGGAGAACGATGTTTCTCTCTCCGTGTTCTCTGTGACTCCGTGTGAGATTTGGCTATTTTGAACTGTCAGAATTTGACTCATTTGTGCAGATGCCGGTCCGTCAAGGAATCCTAGTGCGTTACCGGCGGCTACGAATTGTCTCCTTATGAGGCGATATCCCGGCTGATGACGACAAAATAAAGCCTGGGCAAATCTAAAAGTTAGAACAAGGTTAGGCGAAACCTGCTCATTCTCGCGGCCGGGAGATGCCGGATGGGATGATTCCACCGCCCACGGGCGGGAAGTCGAGGGAGCGTGATTCCAGCTGTGGGGCCGTATCCGGATCCTGACTCTCCTCCTGGTCCGGGACGATCAGCCGGACCGGGGTGGCGTCGGATGTCGCGTCATCGCCCCTGCCGAAGGCTCCGAGCCGGTCCAAGGCGGGGCCGGCGTGCGGCTCGACACGGAGGCTTTCCGTCCAATGCGGCTCCAGGGTTTGCGCCTGGTCCGGGCCGGCGTGGCCCGATTGAACTGCGTCGAGATCCTGTAGACCGCTCGAGCTCAATTCATCGGGAAACGACTGCAGTGCCAGGGCGATCGGGATGACCTTGCCGAATCCGGCCGCGTACTTCGACGTGCCGGCCGCCACTTGTCTGGAGACATTGATGCCGATAACTTCACCGCTTTCCAAGATGAGCGGGCCGCCGCTGCTTCCCGGAAGTATTTGCGTGTCGGTGAGCAGATACTCGGGCGTAATCTGGGTGACTACACCTGAGGTGACCGCATCCTGCATCCCCAGGGGGTTGCCGATGGCGAAAACACGAACACCTTGTGACAACTGCTGTGAGGGATCCATATTCAGGAAGGGCGTGCGGTAACCGTCCAGCTTCAGCAAGGCCAAGTCCTGGTCGTCGCTGACTTCCAACAGGTCGGCGACGAGCTCGGTACCGTCCTTCAGAATGATCTCGAAGCGCGTTTCAGACATCGCGAAGCCTTGTGCAGAGCCGAGCTCACGCGAGGTTCTCCGCAGGTCGCTTCCGAGCGTGCGGACGCTTTTTTCCATGGCGGAGATCTTTCCTTTCTCGGACCGGTAGCGCTGAGACAGCCGCGCGTGCGCGTCCTCCGCCCAGGCCCGGGTCTCGGCGTCTCGCGTATCTGCGATCAGCCCCTCGTAACCCTCCAGATCCTGATTCATGAGCCGCAACTGGTCGCGGGATTCCTTCAGATCCCCATCGATGGCCTTCAGCTTTTGCTCCCGTTCCGCGAGCTCTCGCTGGCGCCCGGCGAGACCTTCCGAAGCCTCGGGTCGAACGACATGTTTGCTGGTCAGAATATGGCCGTCGTCCGAGCAAAAAAATCCCGAGCCCTCGACGGAATCGGTCCGGATCGAGACCACGGCGAGGGTGGCGTAAGCGATCGGAGTCGAGGGCTCGTAGGCCGATTCCAGACGGGTCACCAAGTCGTGATCGGGATCCCTGTTGCGCGAGGAATTATAGGATGTTGCGATGTCCGGGACGATGGACGACTCGTACTCCTCCGGCGGATCGTCCGTGAAATTCCAATTACCGAATTCGTCCTGATACTGGTAGATCTGGCCCGCAAGCACGGCGGGCCAGAGGTACCAGAGCAGGACGATGAGCAATACCCCACCGTGCCCACGGCCTTCTCGCTGAGATTTTTTGCCCCCGGATCTCATTCGACGGATATCGCCTCAGTCCTCCGAGCGCTGAAAGGCGTCCTGGAGCTTCTTCTGGATGTTACTCGGAACCGCCTCGTAGTGGCTGAGCTCGATGCTGTAGGTACCCTCTCCACCGGTCATGGACTTGAGCCGCGATTCATAACCCTCGAGCTCCGCGAGCGGCACCTCCCCGTCGATGGCGATCCGCCCGAGACTCTTGGCCTCGCTGCCGCTGATACGACCGCGGCGGCTCGAGAGATCCCCCGCCAGATCCCCCATAGCGCTGTCTTGGGACACGATGCGTATCTTGACGATGGGTTCGAGGATCACGGGCTTTGCCTTGTCCACGGCATCCTGAAAGGCTTTCTTGCCTGCGGTGGCGAAGGCAATGTCCTTCGAGTCCACCGGGTGATATTTGCCGTCATAGACAGACACCCGGATGTCCTGCATCGGATAGCCGGCAACGGCGCCCTCTTGGAGCACTTGGCGCACGCCCTTCTCCACGGATGGGATGAACTGGTTGGGGATGACACCGCCCACCACGGCGTCCACGAACTCGAAGCCCTTGCCCCGTTCCAGGGGTTCGATGCGCAAATAGACCTCGCCGAATTGACCAGCGCCCCCCGTCTGCTTTTTGTGCCTGTGGTGCCCTTCCGCGGGGGCGGTGATGGTCTCCCGATACGCGATGCTCGGCGGCTTGGTGTCTACCTCCACGTGGAACTGCTCCGAAAGGCGCCGCAGCAGAACGCGCAGATGAAGCTCCCCGAGACCGCGCATGACGGTCTCGTTCGCCGAGGCGTTGTGCTCCACGCGAAAGCAGGGATCCTCGGATTCCAGCTTGTGCAAGGCGTCTGTCAGCTTCTGCTCGTCGCCGCGCTTTGTGGGGGTGATGGCCAGCCCGAACAGAGGGACCGGGCACTCGATGGAGCTCAGATGATGGTGATCCTCGTCGTGAGAGTCGTGAAGAACAGCGTCGAAGTGGATGTCGTCGACCCTCGCCACCGCCAGTATGTCGCCCGGAACGCCTTCCTTCACCTCGATCTGCTCGTTGCCGTGGAGTCGAAACAGGTGGTTAACCTTGAAGGCTTTACGGGCGTCGCCGATGTAGAGCTGGGTGTCGCTGGTCATGCGTCCCTGATGGATACGGAAGACGCCGAGCTTGCCCCTGAAGGGGTCGTTGACGACCTTGAAGACGTGGGCCAGTACATGCAGCGTCGGATCAGGGCTGACGCTGATAGGCACCATGTTGGCACCCTCACCCTTCATGTAGGGAGGTGGATTTCCCTCTGAGGGGTTGGGCATCAGGCGGGTCAGGATGTCCAGTAACTCGGGCACGCCGGCGCCCGTTTGCGCCGAGACGAAGCAGATGGGAATCAGGTGGGCCTCGCGCAGTGCTTCCTCGAACGGATCGTGAAGCTGCTCCGGCGCCAGTTCCTCGCCCTGCTCCAGATAGAGCTCCATGAGCTCCTCGTCCACCTCCACCACTTGGTCGATGATCTGGCTGTGCGCCTCCTTCACCGAGGAGAAGTCCGCGCCTTCGCCGCTGGGCTGGAAGAAGCAATCGATCACCCGCTTACCGCCGTCTGCGGGTAGGTTGATGGGCAGGCACACGGCACCGAAGGTGTCCTTTATCTGTGCGATCAGCTCGTCGAGCTTGATCCCTTCGGCATCGATCTTGTTGACCACAATCATGCGGCACAGCCCACGGTTGTCGGCGGTCTTCCACATGCGTTGGGTGGCGGGCTCGATTCCCGTTTGAGCGTTGATCACGATGGCGGCGGTTTCCACCGCCGGCAGCACGGATATGCTGCGACCGAGGAAGTCGGGCAGCCCGGGGGTGTCGATCAGGTTGACGTGCTTACCACCGGACTCGAAGCTTGTGATGCCGACGTCGAGCGAGTGAAGGTGCTCCTTCTCCAAGGCATCGAAGTCGCAGACGGTGGACCCCTTCTCGACACTTCCCGGCTCGGAAATGATCCCGGTAGCGGCCAGCAGGGCCTCGACCAGGGTGGTCTTGCCGGCATCGGAATGACCGACCAGGGCGATGTTGCGGATGTCCTCGGCGTTGTAGTCAGGCATCGAGTGAACCTTCTTCGGAGGGTGCTGTTGTGTTTACAGGGCGCAGCATGTGAACCACACCTGCGAGATTATGTCGAGCGCAAAATTATACAGTAACAGCTCGGTAACGGCGCGCTTCACAGGGGGTTGGGCAACGCCGACCGGATCGAGTGATTCCCGCGGTGCGCGGCTGTACCATTGTCCGGCAGTTATCGGGAACAAGGGCATGCCATGCTGAACGTCATCTGGATCTCTCTGGCCTTCGGCCTCGGTCTGTTGTCCCGGCAACTGGGGCTGCCGCCGCTGGTGGGCTATCTGATCGCCGGATTCGTGCTTCACTTCCACGGCGTGCAGGCGGACGACGTCATCAACGAATTCTCGGAGATGGGTGTGACCCTGTTGCTCTTCAGTATCGGGCTCAAGCTCAAGCCGAGCAGTCTGGCAGCCCCCCAGGTCTGGGGTACGGCTAGCATCCATACGGCAGTCGCGATTACCGTC
>JAJDOL010000150.1 GCA_022340195.1 Chromatiaceae bacterium | reverse complement strand
CTGATTGTTTAGATCGAGATGGTCGGGACAAGTGCAGACGCTGGGCAGGTCGGGCGTTCGTATTTCTACGTCGTCGACAAAGAAGTTGGTGACACTGCCCAGTTCGGCAAAGATTTCCGAATTGAGCTTCAGCATGTGGGGCCCATCGTCTGCGAACGCGGATATGTCAAGGGTAATCGGTAAGTAACCGGAGACGCCACACTGGTTGTCTGCGCCGTCGGCAACGAACACAAGGCTGTCGTCGAGCGTCACCTCCAGGTAATCAGAGGCGCTGTCGCATGCCGGCATTTCCAGCGAAAAGCCGAGCGTCGAGGCTGCAGCGGGTATGGTTACGGCTTGTGACACGCCGCCCTGCTCATAGGCAGCAATGCCACCGAACCAGGCCCACCAGTCGCCGCTGTTCGGGCCGGTCCCGCTTCCTGTTCCGCAGGTCCCAACGGTGCACAAGGGGGTTCCGAAGTTGGTCGAGGTCGCGTCCCATGAAGCGCTTTGGCTGCCGCCCTCAAAGCCGGGATCGCTTACGACGTTGCCACCTGGCATCGGGTCCGTGCAGGACCAGCCGGACTCGATCCGGCAGCTGCCGGAGCAGCCGTCGCCGCTGTCGATGTTGGCGTCGTCGCAGCTCTCGCCGACGTCCAACACCCCGTTGCCGCACGGGAATTCCGCAGAACAGTAATAGAGCAGGGCGTTGTCGATGTACCAGCCTACCAGGCCGTAGCATCCGTCCAGACCCATCTCGAATCGCAGGCGGACTTGGTCACCGGGCCCGGCTATACCGGCGAGGTTGACCTGGGATTGTCCCCAACTGCCCGCGAAACTTCCTCCGTCGGTGCCGGTAAAGGCCTCTTGGGTTGCCATGGGGTTTTCATTGGCATCGCCACTGAGGGTGCCGGGATAGGCATTGAATTCAAATGCGCTGCCGGGTAGAAGATTGTAGGGACCGCCATTGACGCTGATTTTCACGTTGCCCCCGTCCCAGCCAAGCTCGGTAGCCACCCAGTGATCGAATGCCAACCGGGGAACCAGCGCCTCTGCCGGGACCGTGAGCGGCGGGCTTTGCAGATAGAGCACGCCCGCTTCGATATCGGTTTGGCAGTCGCCATAGGGTGCGTCCTCGACGAATGCTGCTCGGCTCGAACCGGCGGGTGCCCCGGCCGGCAGGTCGTCAACGACCGCCCAATCGGGTGTGCTGAATGTTCCCGGGTTGACCAGATCGCGGGTACCGACGGTCCAGCCGGAGGCCGCCAGGCCGCTCTCCCAGTCGGTGAACATTAGGGTTTGCGCCGATTGCCCTTCGGAGCATAGCGCCGGCGTATTGGGGTCCAGCATTGGCTGAAAACTGCATTGGCTGGGCGGGGCGCGCAGCTCGACGGCGGCGATGGCATTTGACAGCTCGGTACAGTCGTTCGCGGCGAGAATCTCCCCACTCGAGCTGGAGCTGCTCGTGTGGGTGCGCAGCTCGAACAGGTCCGACCCGATCAGGTCGGCACACGCCGCTTCCAGGGAATCGGCATGGACGAGAAAATCCGATGCGGGCGTTTGGTACACCGATTGGGCCCGCCAATAGATGTGCGAGGCCTTGGTCAGGCCGATGCCGGTAATGGTTCGGCCGTTGTAGCTACCGCCGTCTGCCAACAACGCAAAGGCGTGGTTGGGCACTCCGGAGTTGGTGTGGACACCGCCCCCGTCACTGCTGGAGCACCAGTAACTGGGATCGCTAACCTTCCCGGGATCGCCGTAGCAGTTGGGGTGCCACATGTCGCGGATGGCGCCGCCAAAAGCCGGATCATCCTCCCCGGACAGCCAGCGGTAGCTGGTGTCGTTGGCGGGCGAGCCACTACCCAAGCTGGAGCAGGATCCGGCTGTGCGCCAGCTGTCCGGCAAGTCGTTGCCGCGCCCGTTGAGCAGGTCCACCACCTCCCCCCAGATGTCCGAGTAGGCCTCGTTCAGAGCGCCGGGCTGCCACTGGTAGATCAGGGCGTGGGTGTAGTCGGTGACGGCGTGACCCCACTCGTGGGCAACCGTATCGTCACCTGTTACGTCGCTGCAGTAATTCGTGGAGATGCCGTTCCAGTTGGCGTTGGGGCAGGCAATCGAGGGATCGTTGTTCACTGTGCGCATTGCGGCATCAGCGCCGTCGTAAGACAGATAAGTGCCGTTCGTCATGCTGCCGAGCAGGTTATAGATCTCCCGCGCGCCGTCGATTTCGTTCTGCCAGTCCTGTAACTGCTGCGCGCTGCCGTTGGCCCAGCCAGATGGAATAGGATCTGGGTGACCGGCGCTGTCCTGCCAGATCAGGTCCGCCAGGCTCGATTCGGAAACCTCGCGTTTCAGTGCGTGATGGATGCCCGTGATCTGATCCACGACCTTGCCGGTATGGGCGTCGACGTATACGAGCTCCCGGATGCTGCGCTCGGGGTTCACAACTTCGACCTCATATACCAGGTGGTTCGTGCCGGGGATTCCTCGTGCCAGGCCGGCTCGAAAAACCATCAGTTGTGTATCGGTTGCTGCGAGCTGAAGTGCCGGCTGCACCCATAGCTTTTGGGGGAGTTGCTTCTGCTCCAGGACGCGGCTCACGGCGATATCTGCAGCCTCCGCTGCGCTCCAGACCGGCTCCGGATTCAGGCCCAGATCGGGAATAAAGCTGCCGTTGATAGCCGTCAGCATCCCGTCTCGGTTGAAATGTACGCGCAGCTGCGCACCGAAGACCGGTATCGCTCGATATACCTGACGGTATTTCAACTGCCTCATTCCAAAGATATCGACAGAAGATTTGATGAGATCCAGCTCCTCGGAAGGATTGCGGATACCGAAAACGGCCCCGTAGGTTTGAAGAAACAGATTCGTAGCGGATAACGGATCGGGGGCTGTGCTCAAACGCGTTGGGACGGCGTTCGGCGACAGGCGGACGAAACGCGCTACACCGGTGGCCGGGTGCAGACTGATGCGCGCGGTACCGTCTGTGTCGCGCAATAAATTTGCGGTTGCGTCCGGGCGTGCCTGGCTGTTTGCGGCCTGAGTAGAAGGGATTGCCGCCAAAGCGCAGACCAGGACCATGCCCAAGATGAAGGTTCCGGTGATCTTATATGGTCCCGATCCCATCTAATTCTCCGTGGTCGGATTCAAACCCTGGCAGGAGCTCATTTTGAGGTGCAACCAGCGTCAAGCGATTGCCGGTCAATCCAAAAAAATTGCGCGCTGAGGACACCGAATCTACCATGATTTCGCCTTTGTTTTTGTTGGCGGCGCGGTTTATGCGAACTGGCGGCGCAGATTGCGCGCCGACTCGTCTTTGCGAAGTTGCGAAATCTCTTTATCACTCACGTGCGAAATAGCCAATGCGTCACGGAATCTTGGTGATTGTGTCCGCGCCTTCGGGAGCGGGGAAGACGAGTCTGATCAAGGCGCTGCTCGAACGCGACCCGAGTCTGAGCCTGGCCGTGTCCTTTACCACAAGGGCGCCCAGGTCCGGTGAGCGCGATGGCGCCCATTACCACTTCGTGGATTCGGACCGATTCCACCGCATGGTTGCCGCAGGCGAGTTTCTCGAGCACGCGCAGGTCTTCGGCAATTACTATGGAACGGCGGAATCCACCGTGCGTTCGGAGCTGGAACAAGGACGGGATCTGTTGCTGGAGATCGATTGGCAGGGAGCAAGACAGGTGCGCCGACGTTTTCCCGCGGCGGTTTCCATCTTCATTCTGCCGCCCTCGGCGCGTGCGCTGGAGCGGCGTTTGCGCGGCCGCGGCCTGGACAGCGATCAGGTGATCTCAGACCGTATGGCCGAGGCGCGCTCGGAGATGTCGCACCATGCCGAGTACGACTATCTGGTCGTGAACGACCTCTTCGACACGGCGTTGGACGAATTGGTTTGTCTTATCACAGCGGAACGGCGGCGGCTGTCCCACAGCGAATCTCGTCTCAGATCCTTGTTGGCCGAGCTCACGGGGCAGGAATGAGTCGTCCAGTCCGGCAAACAGTCGTTTGGCAGGAGGCTGGAGGTCGCCGCCGGCAGGTTTTTTTGTTAGCCTAAAGCATTCTGCGGCGATTCTCAGAGTTCGTTGCGCCTCGCACAAGGCTCGATCCCCTAGTTTTTTCCATGCTCGGAGGGTGTCCGGATTTGTCTCAGTGGCGCGGGATCTCGGGAAAGAGGCAGATGTTTCGCTCGATTTTCCTGAACTGAGGGCATAAATCCGAGTGGAGAGTTTGGTCCGTGACCGGGACCAGGCGGTGGAACAGCCGTAACTCTGACAAGGCTTCTAACGCCTTCACGATAGATACGCACTTCGCCGTTGTCGCTGCAAACCCCCATTGTCCGGCCGGAGAACCATTGAGATGGCACGTATTACTGTTGAGGACTGCCTCGATCACGTCGATAACCGATTCGACCTCGTCTTGCTCGGGACCAAGCGCGCACGGCAGTTGGCCGGTGGCGTCGACCCTCTGCTGCCCTGGGAGAACGACAAGCCGACTGTTATGGCATTGCGTGAGATCGCCGCTGGTATTCTGAGTGCCGAGACGATCGCCGAGGCGGAACAGGAGGAAGAGGACACGCCCAAGTCTGTGGAGCAGGCGCTTGCCGAGGAGTTGGCGGCGGATTTGCAACGAGAAGTACCCGAGTAGGTTGCGCACGTGCTCTCGCTGCCGATAAATCCATTTAATGGGGCCGCCTCCAGGCGTTGCCGCGCGGGACCGTTCTGAGGCGGTCCCGCAATGCGTTCAGATGCTCGGTTTTACTGGCAAAGCTGTGGTGACGGTGGACAAGCCCCGCTATCTGATCAGCGATTTCTGTACCAGTCTGGAGTCCTATCTTTCCGAAGAGCAGATCCGAGAGGTCTACCGTGCCTACCTTTTCGGTGCCGAGGCCCACGAGGGACAATGGCGTAAGTCCGGGGAGCCCTTTATCTATCACCCCGTCGCGGTGGCCCGCATCTTGGCGGGCATGCGCATGGACCATAAATGCCTCATGGCCGCGCTGCTTCACGACGTGATCGAAGATACGGCTACCGCCAAGGACCAGCTCGCCGTGGCTTTCGACGACGAGATTGCGGATCTGGTCGACGGCGTCAGTAAGCTCACTCAGATTGATTTCAGGTCTCGTGCAGAGGCCCAAGCCGCCAGCTTTCGCAAAATGATGCTGGCGATGGCGAAGGATATCCGGGTCATCCTGATCAAGCTGGCCGATCGCCTCCACAACATGCGCACCTTGGGGGTCATGGTGCCGGCGAAGTGCCGCCGCGTGTCCCGCGAGACGCTGGAGATCTACGCCCCCATCGCCAACCGTCTTGGGCTCTATGGTGTTCGCGTGGAGCTCGAGGATCTGGGCTTTGCTCACCACTGGCCTTGGCGCCACCGTATCCTCGAGCGGGCAATGAACCGTGCGCGTGGTGTGCGTACCGAGTTGGTAGTGAACGTGGAGTCGGTGCTGCGCGCGCGATTGGACCAGGAGGGCATCGAATGCGAGGTGATCGGCCGCCGCAAGCATCTTTACAGCATCTATCGCAAGATGCGCGATAAGCACCGCTCCTTCTCCGAGGTGGTGGATGTCTTCGCCTTTCGCGTGGTCGTCGACAAGGTGGATACCTGTTACCGGGTTCTGGGGCTGGTGCACAATCTGTACAAGCCGGTGCCCGGGAGGTTCAAGGACTACATCGCCATCCCCAAGTCCAACGGCTACCAGTCCTTGCACACGGTCCTGTTCGGTCCCCAGGGGCTGCCGATCGAAATCCAGATCCGCACCGAGGACATGCAGCGTATCGCCAACAGCGGAATCGCTGCCCATTGGATGTACAAGTCAGGCAACGGCGACGGCGGCAATCCCCAGTCATTGGCGGCAGATTGGCTACAGAATCTGTTGGAGATGCAGCGTGGGTATGGGGACTCGGTCGAGTTTCTCGAGCACGTCAAGGTCGACCTATTTCCAGATGAGGTCTATGTCTTCACACCCCGTGGAAGAATCCTGGTGCTGCCCAAGGGGGCCACGGTGGTGGACTTCGCCTACGCCATTCATTCCGACGTGGGCAATACCTGCGTGGCGGCCCGCATCGATCGGCGCCTCGCGCCCTTGCGTACAGTGCTGCACAGTGGCCAGACGGTGGAGATAATCAACGCCCCGGGCGCGGTACCGAACCCCGCCTGGCTCAAGTATGTGGTTACGGGCAAGGCGCGAGGTAATGTGCGCTCTTACCTCAAGAACCTGCAGCGCAAAGAAGCCGAGGCGCTGGGAAGGCGCTTGCTCGATGTGGAGTTGGGGAGCTTCGGCCTCGACTTGCAACGTCTGCCTCGAGAACGCCTCGACGAGTACTTGAGCGCTGCCAGCCTGGCGTCGCTCGAGCAACTGCTCGCCGATATCGGGCTCGGAAACCGGATGCCGGCACTGGTGGCAAGGCGTCTTGCGGCTGACGGCCGAGGGGGGATCGCCAGGAAGGAGCGACCGGGAGAGGACGCGGAGCAGCCGCCGAGATTCCCTATCAAGGGGACGGAGGGGATGGTGATCAACTTCGCACGCTGCTGCAGACCCATCCCTGGTGACGACGTCGTCGGGCTGTTCAGCCCCGGCAAGGGGATCGTGGTCCACCGCCAGGAGTGCCGCAATCTGGGAGACTTCCAGAGTCACGGCGACAAATGGCTGGATGTCGAGTGGGCAAGCGAGACCGGGGTCGATTTCTCGACGGAGATTCGGGTTGAAGTGGGCAACCGCCGCGGTGCCCTGGCCACCGTTGCCGCCGCCATCGCCGAGATGGGCTCCAACATCGAAAACGTTCAGTCCCACGAGAAAGACGGCGTGAGCACCACCCTGGATTTCCTGCTCATGGTGCATGGACGACAACACCTCGCCCAGATTATCCGCCGTCTGCGGGCGATTCCTTTGGTCATGCGGGTTTTTCGCGTGCCGCGTTAGGCTTGTATTTCCGCCATTACCCCACAATTTGTTGTCGATCCGACGGTACTTTCCTGCAGTTGTGGTGAGTACCCAAACAGATCTGAAGAGTACCCACGATGACTGATGTGACACCTGAAGAGCGCCTGATGCTGACGCGCCGGACCATGGATCTGCTCGATGATTGGGGCCTTGGAGCGAGAGACATAGTCAGGATTTTGTGTTTGCCGGACACGGTCAAGGTGCGTGCCGTAGCCCGCTTCAGAGAGGACGAGCCCTTTCCGGACGAGTCTGAGGTCAATCGCCGGGTGGCATACCTGATGCGCATCGAAGAGGCTCTGCATACCTACTTCCCCCGCAATCCCGAGATGCGTTCCATGTGGGTCAAGCGAGGCAATAGACAGTTCGGAAAGCGCTCCCCGATCGCGGTCATGGTCGAGGGTGGTGAGCGTGGGCTGGTCTCCGTCCTCTCGCACCTCGATTGCACCTTCGCGTGGGATCAAACCGGCTCAAAGTCCGAGTACAGCCAACGCAACAACTGAGCGACATCGGCTCAGATGCTCGAGTCTGGGTTGAGTCGGGGCACTCGATTTCCCTCCAAAGTCCCTTACCCTTTGCAGGTCGGTGTCAGCAGCCGGGGCGGAAGGCGCGAGAATTTGACGTCTTGTTGACGAATCAACCGTAGATTCGTATCAGAGCTCTGTCCGCAAGTCAGGCTCAGTGAGTCGTGGTTTCGAAGGACTTAAGCGGCTTCGTGATGCACAAAGTCTCTACCGGAAAGTCGACGTGGTCTCTGAAGATCTCGGTCGGTTTTGCGTCGTAAATCGTCCAGCCTCGGTCTTCGAAGTACTCGGACGGTTTCTTCGGATAGGCAGTCACCTCTGCCCAGATCAGCGGGAATTCGGCGTCGATCGCATCATCGACGAAGCGGCGCAAAAGCTCTGATCCAATTCCCCGACCGCGGAAATCTTTATCCACCTGGAAGTGCCAGTGCACGCCCGATCGCGGATGGGTGGGTCGTTCGCGTTCTCCCTTGAAGATCACATGGGCTGCGAACAGGCGACTGGATTGGTCGAAGAGCGTCCAGGGCATGGTTAAGGACGCCGCCAGCGATATGACCTGGTTTCGCACCATCTGATACTGCAGCTTCTCGAATTCTTCACCACCGGTGGAACCCGTGAGATATCCGATCAGGCGTCCGCTGTCCTTGTGAACGGCTACGTGGATGTTCTCCGGTTGAAATTTGATGTAGGGCTTGAGCACAACATCGGAGAACCAACGTTTGCAGCGGCAAATGACGTCGAAAGGCTCGCCCAGGAAGGCGTTGTTGTACACGAGCTCACCCATCTGCCGTTCGTCTCCGTCTTCCGGAGAAAAACGACGGAACAGGATCTCGTCGAAATCCGAAAAATCCGATTCGAGCCCGTATTCGTTCGCCTGCGTTTGGTATCCAACTCGTTCTGAAGACATTTTGACCTTCTGCGAATAGCCTTGCGGTTTTACTGCTCCCTTAACTTGCAGTGGACGCCGGACCTCGACGGGCAGGGGTTTTCCGATAGCAATCCCTCTTCGACAACAGACGGATAGGAGGTTTGGAAACGATGAAAATATTAGCAGTTTCTTAATTATTGATCAAGCACCACGACAATTTCTTGCCGTACGTGGTCAGCTTTCCCGTGTGACAAACGTCAGCAGTCGTTTCCGCTCGGCGACCAGGCTCAGGTTTTCCACGACCGGCCCCAGGTCCCAGGCCTCTTTTTCCTCCGGCGTGTAAATGTTGGTTTCACGTCTGTCATAGATCGACCATAGCGGCGCGCCTCCGACGGACATGCGCCGGTAATAATCTAGTGACTTCTGTCGTTCGCAAACCGTCACCTGGGCAGAAACCGTCTTGTGCTCCTCGCCCTCGAGCTGCTTCAGGAAGTGCTCGATGAGCTCGCTGCCTATCCCTAATCCGCGATACCCCTTGTGCACTTGCAGGTGGTATTCTGGGCCCGGTGGCAGTTTTGGCATTTCCCTGTCACTGTTGTATTTTTCATGCAGCAGAAATTGCATGGCTCTTGGACCCAGGCTGACCGCGTAGAGGAACTTTACGCCTTCAAGAAATCCATAGGCCGGGATGCAGACCTTTGGAGAGAATTCCCCGAATTCCTCCTCCGCTATCCTATATGCAATGCTGTTTCGCCAAGTCGCCCAGGATACTTGGCCCTCCGCTGTTTCCAAGAAGCTACCCTCGGCTCCGGTCAGATATCCGATGAGCTTGCCGGAGGTGAGATCGTCGGCGACGTGGAAATACTCCAGGGCGTACCTTGCGTAGGGGCCGGTAACGATTCTGCCGAAGCTCCGCGCACCGGCCTCCGGAATCAGGGGAAAGGTTCTGCCACCTGGTAGGGCGTTATTCCAGCAAAGCTTACAGACTGCCATCTCATCCCTGTCGTGAACATAGTGACGAAGTCCATAGTTTCCCTTTTCGAGGAAATATTCGCCGTCGCGATCAGTCATGCAATACGGGTCCATTCTCGCAAGTGCGCAGGCGAGACGGCATGATTTCACTGCTCGATCTCGAGGCGTATGCGCTCAAATTTTTCTTCAACCTTCTCGGCAGGTTCGGCAGCCGGTTACTGAATTTCGGCCGCACCAGGGGCTTGGACGTGCTTGTCGACCTGCGCTATGGAACAGAAACCGATCAGTGCCTGGACATAATCAAACCCAAGTCCGGCAACGCCGGTGGGCTGCCGGTTCTGGTCTATTTCCATGGCGGTGGGTGGATCAGCGCCGATAAGAAGATCTACAAGGGGATCGCTGCGACCTTCGCGCGGAACGGGTTTGTTGTTTTCAATGTAAATTACCGGCTGGCGCCGAAAAACAGGTTCGCTGCGCCCTTGCAGGACGCGACTACTGCCATAGACTGGGTTCACCGGAATGCGGAGCGCTACGGAGGTAACTGCTCGGTTATGGCGTTGGCTGGCGATTCCGCCGGTGCCCAAATCGCGTCATGGTACGCGAGCGCACTCCAGAACGACAGCCTGTTTCATCAGATCGGCGTCCGGAGTCTCGTAAGCAAGGAATCGGTGAAAGGACTTTTGCTTTTCTACGGTGTATATGATTTCGATACCGTGCTCGATGCGCCGTTCGCCTTTATAAGGACTTACGCGCGCAGCTTCCTCGGTGCTGACACTCGAGATTATAGGGCCAACTCCATGGTCGCCTCTCCCATCAAGCACATTTCCCGGGACCTGGCGCCGGTATGGTTGTGTGCGGGGGAGAGAGACGGACTCTTCTCTCAGTCCGAGGCCTTCGCGCGCGCCCTTGGAGAGCATGGAGTCCGCTGCCGGACCTTGTTCTTCTCCGATGAGTACCGAGCCAATCACGGGTTTCTCTTCTTCACCTGGCTCAGGTCGTCAAAGATTGCAATTGCGTCCGCTCTCGAGTTTCTTCGGGAAACGGCCGATGTGGATTGCTAGGAGCCTGTCCGACTTGCGCGTCCGCAGTAGGACAGTCGTAAGTCAGACAGGCTTCTAGACCCAATAAACGCTACGGGTCATGACCTTGGATGCCAGGCGCATGGCGAGCTTAATGGGTCCCGGCAGAGATGCGCCGCCCGCGGCCTTGGCTAATTCGGCATGGTGCATCTCGTCCGACTTCATCTCATCCAGAACGGCGCGGGTTTTTTTGTCGGTCAAGGGGATCTCTGCCAGGTGCTCCTCGAGATGACTCTCCACCTGGCGCTCGGTCTCGATCACGAACCCCAGGCTCCACTTGTCGCCGGCCAGTCCAGCCAGGGCGCCGATCGTGAAGGATCCCGCATACCACAAAGGATTGAGGAGACTCCTGCGGTCTCCGAGCTCCTCGATGCGGTTCTCGCACCAGCTCAGGTGGTCGTTTTCCTCCCGCGCGGACCGTTCCATGCTGCGTTGCACCTCCGGTAGGCGCGCCGTCAGGGCCTGACCCTGGTAAAGGGCTTGGGCGCACACCTCTCCCGTGTGATTGATCCGCATCAGGCGCGCGATATGTGTGCGCTCGGATTCGGAAAGATCAGTGTCGGCGATCCCCGCGGCCGGATTGGGCCGCTCCGTGGTCTGGGGCCTGCCGAAGACGGTACGTACCGCCTGGTCCAGATTGACCAGGACATGGTCGATGGGGCTGAGGTTGCGTGTGGTCATGGCAGTGAAGCTGGCGGTTTCGATTCTCGAAGATTGTGGACCGACGGTCGGGTCGGTTCAAGTCGGTCAGGACGAAAGCTGACGTTCGATGAGCTCCACCGGGTGGAGGACCTCGAGATCCAGCCCCGCCGCGCGCGCGCCGGCTGCCAGATGCAATGCACACCCCGTGTTCGTGGTGACGAGAAAGTCGGCTCTCAATTGCCGCACGTCGTCGATTTTCGGGTGGAGGAGAATGTCCGACATC
>JAJDOL010000017.1 GCA_022340195.1 Chromatiaceae bacterium | reverse complement strand
TGTGGAGAAGAGGATGGCCGAGGAGCCGAGCACGGACCAGCGCTGCCATGGGTGCGGAGCCAGGCGGAACCAGAAGGCCGTAAAGAGAGCCGTGGCCACCGCGTAGTAGAGATAGAACTAGAACCAGATGAACTGGGGCATGGTGAAGTAGCCCAGACCAATCACAGGCGCCGCGTCGGCCGGCGGCGGAGCGAATCCAAAGGCAGCTCCAAGGGTGTCGCCGAGGCTGTACCAAACAGCGACGGCCAGCGCCGACCAAAACAGGGCAGAGATGAAAAACAGCCGCGGACTTGGAAAGAAGGATCGGAACATGGCGTTATATTAGAAAAGCGTTACCCATCGTTGCGTTGCTCTCCTTTACTGTCCGATCTCCGCCGCCTCCCGCAAGGAGCGCACCTTGGTGTCCAGGTCGCGCACGAGCGCGCTCAGGGCTGCGAGGTCCTGCACCGGGGCAGTCTGTAATCCGGCCAACCGCCGGGCGAAGGGCTCACCGCCCGATAGGGCTGCAAGCGCTTGGTGCGCCTCGGCCAGCTGCTTCGGTGCATCCGGACGGGAATCCAAGGCCAGGGCGTAGCCGGCCAAGACTTCATCTTGGGCCGCGGCCCAATCCCCTGGCTCCAGTCCCTGTTTCCAGCGCACCTGCCGTAGCGCGTCTTCCGTCGCCAGTAAGGCAGCGCCGAGGGCTCGTGGATGAGCATTCAGGGCCGCCAGGGCGCGATCGATGGCCTGGCTCACGGGCTTCAAGGAAATGGAGCCGGAAACACCCTCGAACCGCTCTACCGCCTGCTCGCGCCTGCCTGGCTCGGGGCGGTCCAGCTCCAGCGGCTCACCGAGGGGCACCTCGAGATCCGGCGGCCGGTCGGCACTGGGAGCGCTCTTGGACTGGATCGAGCGCTCCGCCACGGCCATGGCATCCAACACCCGGCGCGCCTCCTGCAGCGAATAGCTCATGCCCCAGGGATCGCGTCGCAGCCCTGCCTCCCGCGCCTGGCGCAGGTTGCCGAGCAGCATGGGACCTTGGCTAAGAACCTGTCGCTCCAGGTCCAACGATGCAGCCTGCGGGGGTGGATCGCCGGCGAAGACCTGCATCCCAGGGAATATCGACAGAGTCGCCATGAAGGCGAAGCGGAGAGACGTGGCACTTCTCACGATGGATCCTCCCGTCGGAGCAATTCTTGGTGACCGAGCAGCAAGACCCGTACCGTCGCCCGGAATTCGCCGCGACACTCACTCCGTAGCGACGCCATCCTTGGTGCTTTGGCCAAATCAACCAGCGGATTTTGGTGCATATCAGCCAAAGACCTGGGTATCTGTCCTTCGCAGACACTGCGAACAGGCTTCGACTGCGCATTTCCAGATATGGCACAGTCGTTGCCCCTGCTTCGTCAACACAACAAATCGGCGAGTAACGACGTAGGGCGATCCTCGGCAGGCCGTTTGCCCATCTCAGCAGTACCGTCTTTGTCCGCGACTGAAGTCGTATCGAGCTAATAGTGTTTTATGCGTGCTTAACGCGCGTCTGAGCAGGAGTTGAAGCCATGGCAATCAAGGTCTTTCTCGCCGGCGCGACGGGCGTCATCGGCCGGCGGCTTGTGCCGCCGCTCATCGACGCCGGATACGCGGTCTTCGGAACGACTAGGAGCGAGTCGAAGGTTGCGTCGTTGAAGGAAGCCGGTATTACCCCGGTGGTTCTCGACGTCTACGATGCCCCCACGCGATCGACAGCGATGAAGGACATCCGGCCTGAGATCGTCATTCACCAGTTGACGGATCTGCCGCCCGACCTCGATCCGTCCCGAATGGACGAGGCGATCCGGCGCAATGCGCGTATCCGAAGCGAGGGGACGCGCAATCTCGTGGACGCCGCGCTTGCCTCGGGCGCGCGTCGACTCATTGCGCAGAGCATCGCCTGGGCCTATGTGCCCGGGCCGGAGCCGCATCGCGAGAACGATGTGCTCGACATCCATGCCAAAGGAAGCCGGGCGGCAACGGTCGGCGGCGTTGCGGCTCTTGAGGAGCTAACGCTGAGCTCGCCACCTCTCGATGGCGTCGTGCTTCGTTATGGTCATCTCTACGGTCCCGGTACCGGCGCCGATGAACCCGGCAACGGCGTTCAGGTGCATGTCGATGCAGCCGCTCATGCCGCCTTGCTTGCGATCGACAAGGGCGCACCGGGAATCTTCAAAGTCGCCGAGCCGAACGGCGAAGTTACGATCGCCAAAGCGCGCCGGGAGCTCGGTTGGGATCCGCGCTTTCGCTTGGAGGAGGCATGACGCCGGAAAATCTGATCGAGGTCGAAGACCTTTGGTTCTCTTACGGAGATCGGCCTGTCTTGAAGGGCGTCGACATGGTTGCCCCGCGCGGAGAGGTCGTTGCCATCATGGGAAACAGCGGTTGCGGAAAGACCACCCTCCTGAGGCACATCGGCGGCGACCTGAAACCCACCCGTGGGTGTGTGCGCGTCAGCGGCCGCGTGATGCACGAGCTTGCGCACGCGGAGCTCTACGCGATGCGGCGGCGGATCGGCATGCTGTTCCAGTTCGGGGCGCTGTTCACCGACATGCCGGTGCTCGAGAACGTGGCCTTTCCGCTGCGTGAACATACGGACCTTCCGGACAGCATGGTCCGGGATCTGGTGCTCATGAAGCTGCATACCGTCGGCCTGCGTGGCACCGCGTCGCTCATGCCGTCCGAGCTGTCCGGCGGCATGGCCCGCCGAGTCGCCTTGGCCAGGGCGATCGCGCTCGATCCGATGCTGGTACTGTACGATGAGCCCTTCGCAGGACTGGACCCGATTTCCCTGGGCGTGATCGGCAACCTGATTCGCCGCCTCACGGATACCCTCGGGATCACGTCGATCCTGGTGACCCACGACGTTCAGGAATCGCTGAAGATCGTGGACTACCTGTATTTCATTTCCGACGGCGTGGTCGAGGCGCACGGGACCGCCGCTGAAATGCTGGCGTCGGCAAAGCCCTTCGTCCATCAGTTCGTCAACGGGCTCGAAGAGGGTCCAGTACCCTTCCAGTATCCGGCCGGGGAGTACCGTGCTGCGCTGGATCTCGAAAGTGCCCATGTTTGACGCCGGCACCACGACCATTCGCACTCTGGGAAGGCACCTGGTAAACGCCCTGTGGCGTTTGGGATTCGCCACCCGTTTCTTCCTGGCGATTCTGCTGCAATCCGGCACCGGCCTGCGCCGGTTCGGGTTGACCCTGAAGGAGATCTACTTCACCGGCGTACTCTCCCTCGTCATCATTCTGGTCTCGGGCCTTTTCGTTGGGATGGTGCTCGGGTTTCAAGGCTATGAAACCCTCCAGACCTATGGCTCGTCGGACGTGCTCGGGGTGCTGGTTGCACTCTCCCTGGTACGCGAGCTAGGCCCGGTGGTATCCGCCCTGCTGTTCGCCAGTCGGGCCGGATCCGCCGTCACGGCCGAGATCGGACTCATGAAGGCCACCGAACAGCTGGCGGCGATGGAGATGATGGCCGTCGACCCCATTGCTCGCGTCGTCGCCCCACGCTTCTGGGCCGGGGTGGTGTCGATGCCCCTGTTGGCTGCGCTGTTTTCGGTCTCGGGGATCCTTGGCGGTTACCTGGTGGGGGTGGTGCTGATAGGTGTGGACCAGGGCGTATTCTGGTCG
>JAJDOL010000355.1 GCA_022340195.1 Chromatiaceae bacterium | reverse complement strand
TCCCGGGGGCTGGTTGGCGCATTGAACGGCTCGCACCCTAAGGAAACCTTGTCTTACTTTCAGATCCTCTGCTTCTGCTCAATCTTACTCCAGGTGTCGCGCAGGCTCACGGTGCGGTTGAACACCGGCTTGTCCGGACGGGAGTCCTTGTCCGCAACGAAGTAGCCCTCGCGCTCAAACTGAAAGCGAGCGCCGGGGGCGGCGACCGCCAGGCTCGGTTCCAGAAAGCAGTGCGTCAGGGTGCGTAGCGAATCCGGATTCAGGTCGGCGAGAAAGTCGCGTCCTCCAGCGCCGGGCTCCGGTACCCTGAACAACCGATCGTAAAGTCTCACCTCCGCACAGACGGCGTGATCGGCGCAAGCCCAGTGGATGACACCCTTGATCTTGCGACCCTCCGGATTCTTACCGAGGGTCTCTGGATCATGCGTACAGCGCAGCTCGACGACCTCGCCCGCATCGTCCTTGATGACCCGATCACAGCGCACGACATAGGCGTTACGCAACCGCACCTCGCCGCCGGTGACTAGACGTTTGAAGCCCTTTACGGGTTCCTCCATGAAGTCGTTCCGGTCGATGTAGGCCTCGCTCGAGAAGGGAACGGTCCGCGTCCCCATGGTTTCGTCCTTTGGGTGATTGGGCACGCTTAGCTCCTCTGTCCGCCCCTCGGGCCAGCTCTCGATGACCAGTTTCAGGGGCCGAAGCACCGCCATTGCTCGGGGAGAGCTGCGATCCAGATCCTCCCGGATGGCGCTCTCCAGCATGGCCATCTCTACCAGGTTGTCCGACTTGGTCACGCCGATGCGCTCGCAGAAGGTACGGATGGCCGCAGGTGTGTAGCCGCGTCGGCGAAGCCCGGCGATGGTCGGCATGCGCGGGTCGTCCCAGCCTTCCACGAACCCTTCGTCCACCAGCTGGGTCAGCCTGCGCTTGCTCATCACCGCGTACTCCAGGTTCAGTCGTGAGAACTCGATCTGGCGCGGCTTGCAGGGCAGGGAGACGTTGTCCACCACCCAGTCGTAAAGCGGGCGGTGGTCCTCGAACTCCAAGGTGCAGAGGGAATGGGTGATGCCCTCCAGGGCATCGGAGATGGGGTGGGTGTAATCGTACATGGGGTAGAGGCACCACTCGCTGCCTGTCTGGTGATGGATCACCCCATGGCGGATCCGGTAGAGAACGGGATCGCGCATGTTGAGGTTTGGCGAGGCCATGTCGATCTTGGCCCGCAGGGTCAGAGCCCCGTCCGGAAACTCTCCGGTCCGCATGCGCGCATAGAGATTCAAATTCTCCGTCACCGGGCGATTCCGGAATGGACTCTCCCGGCCAGGCTCGGTCAGGGTGCCTCGGTATTCACGCACCTGCTCCGCATCCAGCCCGCAAACGTAGGCCAGCCCCTGCTCGATCAGCTCGACGGCGAGCCCGTAGAGCCTCTCGAAGTAATCGGAGGCGAAGTAGAGCCGGTCCCCCCAGTCGTAGCCCAGCCAACGCACGTCTTCCTTGATCGCGTCCACATACTCCCTGTTCTCCTTGTGGGGGTTGGTGTCGTCAAAGCGCAGGTTGCAGGTTCCCTGGTAATCCCGCGCAACGCCGAAGTTGAGCACGATGGACTTGGCGTGGCCTATGTGCAGATAGCCATTCGGCTCCGGTGGGAACCGGGTGGCGATTCGGTCATGCTTCCCAAGCGCCAGATCCTCATCGATGATCTGACGAATGAAGTTGGTCTTTGCTGGAGCTTTGCTTTCGGACATTTGTGCACGCAGCCGCTTACGCGGAAAACGAAGGGATACGACCGAGCGGTCATTATGCCTTAAGGCGCCGCATAGGAAACAGGTCGAGAAGCCGGAACAGTTGTCACCGCACGACGGAGCGGAGATGGGATCGCCGTAGATCGTGGAAGATCGTCGCGACTTCGCAACGGATGCATCGATCGGAAGCGCCCGGCGCTTGGCGCCGTCGCCCTCCTATCACGAGCAGGAGACGGATACCGGCTGGACCGGCTGGTTTCGACGGACTCGAATAGCGGTCAGCTGTCCATTCCACACGCAACCGGTATCCAATGACCAGATGTTGTGCTCCGCGACATAGCCCAACGTCGACCAATGCCCGAAGATAATACGTATATCGCGGCTCGCCCTGCCTGGAACCTCGAACCAGGGCATAAATCCGCGCGGTTGAGAGCCTGGGGCGGCCTTCTCCTTCAGGGTCAGGGTACCGCTGGCATCGCAATAACGCAGGCGGGTAAAGCAGTTGGTGATGAAACGCAGGCGATCCACGCCGGAGAGAGCGCTCGACCAGCGGGCGGGCTCGTCGCCGTACATGGCGTGCAGAAAGTCCTGGTAGTCGGGCCCCCGCAGCACAGCCTCTACCTCCCGCGCGCGGGCTAGGGCGTCGAGGAGGTCCCACTGCGGAGGTAGCCCGGCGTGGATGAGCGCGAAATTCTTGCGCTCGTCGAAGTGCATCAAGGAACGGTTGCGCAGCCAATCCAACAGCTCATCCCGATCCGAGGCCTGGAGCACTGCCTCGAGGTTGCTCCGTTTTGCCTGTCGGGCGTTGCCTGCGGCGAGCGCGAGCAGGTGCAGGTCGTGATTTCCGAGGACTGTGATGGCACGATCTCCCAGGTCCCTGACAAACCGTAGTGTCGCCAGGGAGTCGGGTCCTCGATTAACCAGATCCCCGACAAACCAAAGATGGTCCCGAGCCCGGTCGAATCGAAGACTGTCCAGCAGCCGAAGCAACTTCTCGTAGCAACCCTGAACGTCTCCGATCGCGTAAGTCGCCATGGATACTACCCTGTCGCTCGCCTTCCGGACGAAGATATCGAGTCGAAAGCGGAGGGATACCGCCTTAGTGAAGACTCGTCGGGGTGGCGAGAGAGAAGGGATGGATCTCCGCGTCGAAGCGGGTGCCGTCGTCAGCCAACATCTGGTAGCTGCCGTGCATGCTCCCAATCGGCGTCTCCAGGACGGTCCCGCTCGTATAACGGTAACTCTCGCCCGGCCTCAAATACGGTTGCTTCCCGACAACGCCTTCGCCTCGCACCTCCTGAACCCTACCGTCCGCATCAGCGATGATCCAATGGCGGCTGATGAGGCGGGCAGCCTGCAGTCCCCGGTTCTCGATGAAAACCGAGTAGGCAAACGCGAAACGTCGGTCGTCCGGTTGCGACTGCTCGGGGAGATAGTCGCAACGAACGCTCACTTCGATCCGATAGCGGGCGTCGGTAGAAGTTTCCATCGTGTATACCTTTGGCTCGCGGCAAAGACTAAGGTGCTAGATCGCGAAATACAACGTCCGCGTCGTAAGCACTCTCCAGCGGCGCGGGCGCCGGGACTGGCATACGACGGACCCTTTTTGCCGTCTCATCTCCAGGGACTACCCAAGGCAGCAGACAAAGGACTCGAAAATGACGATAATGACGGCCCGCGTGTTGACGGCCATCGTCGGTCCGCCTGTGTACGGCCTTAACTGAATTGCACTTTTCCATTTTATCAAAGTGTTGTACACTCTTCCTAGAAAATCTCTAAAATCAATAACATCGCCGGTAGGCCCATGATTTTTAAACGCTGCCGTCGTAGGCCCGACCTGTTTTCCGTGTTGTTGATCCTGCTTGCGTTGGGGATGTCGGTTACCCTGGCTTACCAGATCAACGTGTACTATGGGGCTGATCAGCTCCCCATCGCCAAGCAAGCCCCGACCGGCAATATCGCCGGTGGGTAGATCGCGCGCCGATACCGGCTAGCGGTTTTCGTTTCTCAGTCTGCCTGGGGTCCGGGATTTCGGCGTTATTGTCCGCTATTTTGGCTGTGGGCCATTCGCCGTTGCTCTTCCGCACGACGAGGCCTTCCTTATCCTCTCCTCCCAGAGCCCATCTCCAATGACAAACAAGCTCCGGATCGCCGTAATCGGAGTCGGATACCTTGGTCGCTTCCACGCCCTGATCTACTCCCGCATGCCGGATGTGGAGCTGATCGGGGTCGTGGACCCGGACGCCGATCGCGCGCACGCCGTAGCCGCCGAGGCCGGCTGTGCCGCGTTCACATCCGCAGCGGAGCTCCACGAGCGAGTAGATGCCGTGAGCATCGTCGCTCCGACGACGGTGCACCTGGAGGTCGCGGCGCCTTTCCTTCGACGGGGTGTCCACACGATGTTGGAGAAGCCGATCGCTGCGACACGTGCGGAGGGCGAAGAGATCGTGCGCCTCGCCGAACAGTCGGGTGCGACTCTGCAGATCGGCCACCTGGAACGGTTCAACGCCGGCATCATGGCGCTGGCCCAAAGGATCTCCGAGCCCCGTTACGTCGAGGCCCAACGTATGGGCGGATTCACCGAGCGGGCCATAGACGTTGATGTGGTTTCTGACCTCATGATCCACGACATCGACATCATCCTTTCGCTTATGGGATCGCCCATCCGACAGGTCGAGGCGATCGGCACACCGGTGCTGACGGAGCACGTCGACATTGCCAGCGCCCGTCTCAAGTTTGCAAACGGGGCGGTAGCAAACGTGGTCGCCAGCCGCGTCTCCGACAAGAAGACTCGTCGTATCCGCGTATTTCAACCCACCGGCTACCTGTCCCTGGACTTTGTCGAGCAGACGATCGACATCGCCTACCCCGAGGTCCAGCCCGGTGCAGAGCGACTCCGGATCCACCGCGAGCGCATCGCGGTAGAGCCCGTCAAACCGCTGGACCTGGAGCTTGCTGCCTTTGTTGAATGCGTTCGTGCGTCACAAGACCCCCTTGTCGATGGTCGGGTCGGCCTCGAAGCCCTGAAGGTGGCCCTCGAAATTCAATCGAGCATGCACACCGATCGGTGAAATCGCCCCGCTGTGCATGTACAGCCGTTTACCGCGATGCTGGGACATCGGACAGCTGCTCCTCATCCGGCGACCTTCTTCCCGGCATCCGGTGTGTTGGCGGATGCACGCACCCGAAATCGCGCGAAGATATGGGAAGTCAGCGCGGAGATGACGTATAACGCTCCCGCAAGCAGAATAATCGTAGGTCCAACGGGCAAATCAGGTCCGTAGGACAGGGCTAGCCCGAGTGTGCTCACTGCACCTCCGAGCGCCGTCGCGAGCAACATCATGGCACTCAAGGAATGGACGTAGTGCCCCGCCACCGCGGCAGGCAGCGTCAGAAGCGCGAGCACCAGGATGAGGCCTACCACCTGGATCAAGAGCACCACCGTGACGGCGACCAGAACAAGCAACAGCAGGTAGAAGAAGGTTACCGGGATACCGCGTAGCCTGGCGAGCTCCTCGTCGAAGGCAACCGCGAGGAGTTGTCGGTGATAGGCGCCGACGACGATCAGCAGTAGGGCGTCAAGGGCAGCCATGAGCCAGAGGCTCTCCGCCGGTACCAGCAGGATATTCCCGAACAGGTAGCTCATGAGGTCCGTCTGATACCCCGGAGTCTTCGCAATGAACAGGATTCCCACAGCCATTCCGATCGCCCACAGGGCGCTGATCAATGTATCTTCCTGCGCTTGCCAGAGGAGCCTGACCCAACCGATCAACAAGGCCGCCGCCACTGCCGCGACGAGCGCCCCGGCCAAAGGGTCGAAGCCGAAGTAGACCGCTGCTCCCATTCCACCTAGGACGGAATGTGCGATACCGCCGGCGAGAAAGGTGATGCGCTTGACCACTACGTACGTTCCCATCAATCCGCAGCCGACACTCGCCAACAATCCTGCAATCAGGGCCGTTTGCAGGAAGCCGTGCCGGGACAGCTCAGTGAA
>JAJDOL010000291.1 GCA_022340195.1 Chromatiaceae bacterium | reverse complement strand
GATCCCTTTCGAGCTCGGCCTGCGCTTCCTTACCGATCACCTGGAGGGCGACCGCTACTTCAGGGTCTCCGAGCGGGGTCAGAACCTGCGCAAGGCCAAGATCCAGCTGGACCTGGTGGAGGATATCGAGGGCAAAGAGCGCGACATCCGACGCATCGTTGCAGCCTGTTTCGGCAGGTAGGGACTCCGCCGTTGCGTACCGTGTAGGGTGCGCGACGCGCGCCAGATTCAGGAACATACCCGAGCGCACGGCACCCTGCACGGCTATAGGCGGTCCGCCGCGAGAAGCTCCGGGCGGATCATCCAGGCAAGCAACCAGCGGCCATCGGCGTCTTTCTCGAGGCAGGCCATGCTTCCCGGTTGGAAGGCGAGGAGCGGCCGATCCGGGTCGGAGGCGATCAGGAGCGATGCAAATCGTCCGAGGAAAGGGAGATGGCCGACGATCAGGGTATCCTCGGACCAGTACGCGATATCAGGGGAGATGATCTCGAGGGGGTCCTTCGGGCCGAGTCCGGCATGTGCCTGCGGCTGATCGGTGGTCAACAGCAACTCGGCGAGTATCGCGGCGGTCTGCTCGGCTCGGGTCTTGCCGCTGTGGATGACATGCTCTACCTGCGTGCCGGCATTCCTCAGGAAATGGGCGAGGTGCCGCACGTCCTGGCGGCCCTGTTCGCTCAACGGCCGATCGGGGTCAACGTCATCGGGGACGAGCTATGCCGTGTTGGGTCAGATAGATGCGCATCGTTTCTCCTCTAGCTCTCGCGGTTTTGTGTCGAGTAGCAGCCATCGATTTCGATAGTTTCAGGGATGCCGGTGGATTGCAGTATAGGCTGTCGATCTCAATGCAACAGAGCCCGCTTGCGCGGGCTATATCCTGGTCGAGGGCCGGACGGTCAGACGATCCGACAGATTGCAGTCCATCGGCCTGCGGCGGTTACTTCTCCGCCGCCGTAGCCGGGGCCGTGACGGTCGGCACTACCACCTGCGGTATGTAGGCGACTGGCGGCATCACACCGTAGAACGGATAGGCGTATTGATAGCCCCAATGATACGGCCCGAAATGCCTGTATCTATGCCAGTAGTAGGGATGATGCCGGTAGCCGTAGTAGCCCGGGTACCCCCAGTACCCGGGACCACCCCAGTAGCCCGGGCCCCACCAGCCCGGTCCGCCCCAGCCCCCGAACCCGCCGCCGAAGCTGAAGCCGCCGCCAAAGAAGCCGAAGAAGGCCTTTGACTCGGTAGGAACGGCCAGGAGCAGGGTGATGAGCAGTGCGGTCGCGAACGCAGAACGCCGTTTCATAAATACCTCCTTACCTTTACTTGTGCTTTCTCCATCCGATCGGATGATCGGAAAGCATCTACACCTACGCACTATTAGTTTAGTATATTAGCGACGGCTTATTTTGCGATTTGAGGATGTCGGATGCTCGTCGCCGGCGCAGATGTCAGCTACAGATCTGGAAGTAGTGATCTGCGAACTTGCGGTCGGCACCGAGGATGTGGGCAACCACCCATTGTTTCAGGGTATCCAGATCCTGCACAGCCAATCGAGTAACGCCCCGCTCGCGCAGATCGCGTACCAGGTCGGTGAATTCCGCCATGAGCAGGGCATGCTCGCTGCGATGGTCCGGCAATCCCGGGTACTCGATGGTGCGAATGAACTCCTCTTCGCGTTGAAAATGCCGGCGGGCAAAGGCGCCGAAGTGGTTCAGGGCGTCGTACAGGCTATCGTCGGCCGCGTTGTTGGTGTCTGTGCTTTCCGGAGATCCTTCAGAATGCTCCGGTGCCTCGCCGAAACGGCGCGCTATATCCAAGAGAAGGTCGACGATTTCCCTGTGATCGTCGTCGAGGGTGTCGATGCCCAAGGTCCACTCATCGCGCCAGGTCAGGATCTTTGCCATAGGGACCTCATTTTCTCGGACAATGCGGGAGGCGGCAGTCAGCCGCGCAGGCTGTGCCGGGGTCTCCTGAGATACGCCGCAAGGCGGGCGGGCGATCTCAGGGGTCTCGGCGCAGGGGCAGTACGCGGCGCTCCCCGGCTCGAACGCTCTTCTCGCGCTGCCGCTGCAGAATCTGTACCAGGACCGGCGGAAACTCGCTCATCAACCGCCACTGGATTTCCTTGAGGCCAGGAAAATAATAGACGATTTCGCAAGGAACGGGATCGGTTAGGGACTCGCGCTCCGCGGCCGGAGCCGGCCGCCAAGCGACGCGGATAAGGCGCCCGCCTTCTCCGTCCTGATGTGCATAGCCACCCTGGCTGTCGACAAAAATGATCTCCGCGCCTTCCACCACGGCTTGATATTGCATCGAGCGAATGGGGATAAACAGGTTTTCGCTTCCGCTTCTCTTCAGCACAAGCTGTAGATCATTGTAGAGAGAAGCTGGCAGTGCACTGTGCTCCCGGGCAAGCTCCTGTGGCCGGAAGAAGGTCTCGCGTACGTAGTATCTGGGCATGGGTTCGGAGAAGACCGGCAGGTTAATCGTCGTCGTCAAGCTCTGGGGTCCAACCGGCTGCTTTCGCTTGTTTTACCGCTTTTTCGTAAATGCGCTGATGGCGTTCGCGTAACGGGGGCGGCAGACGGGAGGCCAGAAGGCCATAAGGTTCCCAAGCCTCTGAGACCTTGTCGTACAGGGCCTGGATGCCCTGAAGGGTCCAGCCCGCACAGGTTTCCGTCTCGGGGATGATTCCGAACACCCAGGCGTCCCGTATGATATTTCCGGTCGGCGTCATGTCGCCTTGGGGGTCTGTGTCAATTCCTCGATATGTTTTCGTGGTGGTCATAGTCGAGTAGATGCTCCTGTGGAGTTGCTTACCATTTTGGCCGACCCGTAGAACAAACGCCAAGCCCGTGACCCAATGCTTTGTGACGTTAGAGGTCGTGAATGACGGAGGACGGCATCCTGGCTTCGACGATACGGCGAGGCAGATCGTAATAGCCGATTCATCGGGAAGGGCTGGAGTAAGGCCGGTTGCAGCTTTCCCAACACATTCATCAGACCCGGGGTTGATGTTCGCACCTCCTATCCGCAAGTTTCCCGGTGCTGCCTGATCTTCAAGGCTATACTTTCCGCTTTACTCCGAACCAGCGTTTCCGACTCTATGCAATACCAGACCGACGACCTGCGGATTTGCGACATCACGCAGGTGGCGCCTCCCAAGGCCCTGCAGGAAGAGTTTCCCATAAGCGAGAGAGCGGCGCAGACGGTGTATTACGCGCGCAGGGATATACAGCGTATCCTCCACGGCGAAGACGATCGACTGCTGGCGGTCGTCGGGCCATGCTCGGTGCACGATCCCAAGGCGGCCATGGAGTACGCCCGGTTGCTTTGCGGTCTTCGCCAGGAGCTAGAGCGGGATCTGATGATCCTGATGCGGGTCTATTTTGAGAAGCCCCGCACCACGGTGGGCTGGAAGGGGCTGATCAACGACCCGGACTTGGATGGCAGCTTCGAGATCAACAAGGGACTGCGACTTGCGCGCAAGCTGCTTTTGGACCTGGCCGAGATGGGCATGCCTGCGGGGACGGAGTTTCTGGACCTCATCAGCCCTCAGTACGTCGCCGACCTGGTCAGCTGGGGTGCGATCGGTGCTCGCACCACCGAGAGCCAGGGGCATCGGGAGCTCGCCTCGGGTCTGTCATGTCCCATCGGATTCAAGAACGGAACCGCCGGTTCTGTGAAGATTGCGATCGACGCCATTCACTCCGCGGCGCGACCCCATGTCTTCATGTCCGTGACCAAAGACGGCAACTCGGCGATCTTTCGTACCTGCGGAAACGGGGATACACACATCATCCTGCGCGGCGGCCAGCGTCCGAACTACGATACCGAGAGCGTTAATATCGCCTCGGAGGAGATTATCGAGTCGGGGCTCGCGCCAAAGATCATGATCGATTTCAGTCACGCGAACAGCCGCAAGAAACCGTCTAAGCAGATTCAAATCGGCCATGACGTCTCCGGCCAGATCGCGCGTGGCGATAAGCGAATCGTTGGAATTATGATCGAGAGCCACCTGGTCGCTGGCCGCCAGGACCTGATCCCCGCTGCCGAGCTCGTATACGGGCAGAGTATCACCGACGCCTGCGTGGGGTGGGACGACACAGTACCTATGCTCCGCGAGATGGCCGAGGCCGTGATCCAGCGGCGGGACAGC
>JAJDOL010000200.1 GCA_022340195.1 Chromatiaceae bacterium | reverse complement strand
CTGAAACCGAGGTCACCACAGAGTCCGTGGCGTACATTGTCCCCATCGAGCAAGTATGTATGATAGCCCTGCGCTGTCAGGACCTCCTCCAGGGCGCCGGCAAGGGTCGACTTGCCCGAGGCGCTCAGACCCGTAAACCAGATGACCACAGGACGCTGATCCTTTTGTTCGGCTCGAACCGATTGGTCGACCGGATGGTGATGCCAGACTACGTTGGTACCCACAGTGCATACTCCAACACGTTCAAAAATAGATCGGACTCCCTTTCCGTTTCGAAAGGGCGCGAAGTAGCTCACTCGTGCAAACCGCATTCACGCTTGAACCCGAGAAACCTGGTCTTTTCCACCGGCATCCCCGGCTCCAGCCGCCGGCTGGTATGCACATCGCCCACCGATACGTAACCCTGATCCCACAGCGGATGATAAGGTAGCCGGTGTCTCGTTAGGTAAAGATACAGGTCACGCTCGCTCCAGTCGATAACCGGATGCACTTTGTAGCGCCCGTCCTTCAGCTGCACGACGGGAATCTTTCGGCGGGTGCTGGACTGCACGCGCCTGAGACCGGCAAACCAGGTTCCGGCGTCCAGCTCCCGCAGGGCGCGTTTCATGGGCTCGAGCTTGTAGATGTGGTTGTAGCGCTCGATCCCTTCGAGCCCCTGTTCCCACAAACGACCGTGGCGGGCCTCGAGCCAGGCCGCCGAGTGGTCCGATCGAACGACCTCGAGATTCAGATCCAAACGCTTCACCAACTCGTCGACGAACCTGTAGGTCTCCGCAAACAGGTGTCCCGTGTCGATGAAGACAACCGGGATCCCTGGTGCAAAGCGCGTCACCAGGTGGAGCATCAGCGCCGCCTGTATCCCGAAGCTCGAGGAGAGCAGGTGCCGACCGGGCAAGTGCTCGAGGGTCCAGGCGACACGCCCTTCGGCGCTCATCCCCTCCAAGCGTTCATTTACGGCGTCGAGGTCGAGACCCGCAAGCGCGTATTGGTCGATACGGATTTCGGAAGTTTCTTTCTCAGCCATGGAAATCCCTCGCAGCATCTGTAACAGGCGGGACGATTCCGGCCCGTATCACGAAATCGCCGAAGCGCTCCCCCGGGCGGCGCTCGGCGGCGAACCGGGCAAACAGCGAATCCAGGGTACCGAGGATCTCCTCCTCGGCCAGATTCTCCCGATAGAGCTTATTGAGCCGCGTACCGGTTCCGTCACCTCCCAGGAGCAGGTTGTACCGGCGCGGCCCCTTGCCGACGAGGCCGATCTCCGCCAGGTAGGGACGAGCGCAGCCATTGGGACAACCCGTGATACGCAGCACCAGATCCAAATCCGCCAGACCGTGCCTGGCGCTCAAGGCCTCCGCCTTGTCCGCGAGGTCCGGAAAATAGCGTTCCGCTTCCGCCATCGCCTGCGGGCAGGTAGGCAGGGCGACACAGGCAATGCTGCCCAGGCGCAACCGCGAGCGATCCTCGGCCAGCAGGCCGCGTTCACGCACGATCGCCTCGACGCGCTGCTTCTGATCCGCTGGCACGCCGGCCAAAATCAGGTTTTGGTTGGGCGTGATGCGATAGTCGCCTCGATGGATAGCGGCGATCTCGCGCAAACCTGTCATCAAGGCGCGATCGGGTCCATCCCGTACCCGTCCGTTCTCCACATAAAGGGTGAGGTGCCAGCGGCCGTCCGTCCCCTCCACCCATCCGTAACGGTCGCCGTGGTCCGTGAAACGTACCGGGCGGGGGGGCTCGAAGTGAACGCCGGAGCGGCGTTCCACCTCGTCGCGCAGGGCGTCGAGTCCAATTCGCTCCACCGTGTACTTGAGACGAGCATGGCTACGATCCAGGCGCTCGCCAAGGTCGCGCTGGGTCGCAACGACCGCCTCGGCGACGGCCAACGATTGCTGCGGGGTCACGAATCCGAGATCGTCGGCCAGACGCGGAAAGGTTGTAGGGTCGCCATGGGTCGCGCCCATGCCGCCACCGGCCAGCACGTTGAAACCGGTCAGCCGTCCCTCCTCCGCGATAGCGATGAACCCGAGGTCGTTGGCGTAAACGTCGACGTCGTTATGGGGAGGGATGGCCACCGCCGTCTTGAACTTGCGCGGCAGGTAGGTCTCCCCGTAGATGGGCTCGCTCTCTTCGGAGTCCTGGACCTTCTCGCCGTCGAGCCAGATTTCGTGATAGGCCCGGGTGCGGGGCAGCAGGTGCTCGCTGATGCGCCGGGCCCAGCCGTGAACCTCGCCGTGCAGATCCGATTGCACGGGGTTGGGATTGCACATCACGTTTCGATTCACGTCGCCGCAGCCGCCGATCGAATCGATGAGCGCCTGATTGATGCCTTGGATGACGCCCTTGATGTCGCGCTTGAGAATGCCGTGATATTGAAAGGTCTGGCGGGTGGTCAGGCGCAGCGTGCCGTTGGCCAGGGTGCGGCCGATTCGATCCATGACCAGCCACTGTTTCGGGGTGCAAACGCCGCCCGGGAGCCGCGCCCGCAGCATGAAGGAATACTGAGGCTCCAGGAAACGCTCACGTCTGTCCTGACGCTTGTCACGGTCGTCCTGCTCGTAGAAGCCGTGGAACTTGCTGATCTGGGCATCGGCCGGAGACAAGGCGCCCGTCAGCTCGTCCGCAATGCTCTCGCGCAGAGTCCCGCGCAGATAGTTGCTGTTCGCCTTGATGAGCTCGTTCGGATTGACTTTGGCGTCCATCAGTAGAGGTCTCTCTGGTAGCGGCCGTTGCGGCGCAGATTCTCGACAAGCTCCGCTGCAGCCTCCCGGTCCAGTCCACCCGCTCGGGCGACCAGGTCCAGCAAGGCGGCCTGGACCGCCTGTCCCATGGCCGTAGAGCCACAGACGTAGATGTGGGCACCGTCCTCGATCCAGCGGTAGATTTCCGCGGCCTGCTCGCGAAGGCGATGCTGGACATAGCGCGGGCCGACTCCGTCGCGGGAGAAGGCCAGGCTCACTCGATCCAGCAACCCCGCCTTGCGGTGCGCCTGCCAGTCGCGCTGATAGAGAAAGTCACGCTGGAAGTGACGGTTGCCGAAGATCAGCCAGCTTCTCCCCGTGTCGCCGTTGGCGGCTCTGTGCTGCAGGAAGGCACGATAAGGCGCAACGCCGGTCCCGGCGCCGATGAGAATCATGGGGGCATCGCCGTCCTCCGGCAGTCGGAAGGCGGAGCTCTCGACCACATAGACATCCACCCGATCATCCTCTGCGAGGCGCTCGGTAAGGTACCCGGACGCGGCCCCCGTGTGGTCGCGGCCGTGGGCCTGGTAACTGACCTTGGACACCACCAGATGCACCTCGTCTTCGATCTCCGCCTGACTCGAAGCGATGGAGTAGAGCCGCGGCTGCAACGGATGAAGCAGGGCCGCCAGAGACGCGGCATCCACGCGTCCCGGAAAATCCGCCAGCAGGTCGATGAGCTGGCGTTCAGCCACATAGAGACGCAACCGTGACGAATCCTCGGCGAGCTCCCCGAGATCCCGTGCCCCGACACGGCCGGCCCAGGCCTTCGCCACCGCCGGATGAAGCCGAGCAAGCTCCAAACGTTCGCTCAGCGCCTGGCGCAGCTCCATCTCTTCCCCGTTCAGGGCCACGGATTCGCACGCGTGCGCACCGGTCGCCTCCAGGATCGCTTCGATCAGTACCGGGTCATTGCGGAATCGCACGCCCAGGGAATCGCCTGGCTTGAAGGTCAGGGTCTCGGGATCGATGCCCAACACGATGTGACGCACGTCCGCAACGGCGTCGTCCGTGGTGATGCGCCGATTCTCGAGCAAGGCCGCGCGACAAGGCGTGTCCTTGTCGCATTTGGAGGCAGCGGCGCGTCTGACGCCGGGAAGGGTGACGACCTCGGCTCGTCGCTCCGTCGTAATCTCGCCGACCTTATCCAAGACCTTCGCGGACCAGGCGTTCGCGTCCGCCTCATAGACGACATCGCAGCATTGCAGCGGAGCGAGGCGCTCGGCGCCCAGGCTCGCCAAGCGTTGGTCGAAATCGGCCGCGGCTCGGCAGAAATGCTCGTAGCTGGAGTCGCCGAGTCCCAGCACGGCGTAGCGCAGATCGTTCAGACGCGGTGCCCGCTTGGTCGAGAGAAAATCGTGCAGGTCGAGCGCGCTCTCCGGTGGCTCGCCCTCGCCCTGGGTGCTCACAACGATCAGTAAGCGACGCTCCTTGGCCAGGTTCCGCGGCTCGAACTGCGACATGGAAACAACGCGGGCATCGAGCCCTCGGTTGCGGGCCTTCTCCCCCAGGCTGTCTGCCACCGAGCAGGCGTTCCCGGTCTGGGACCCGTAGAGGATCGTCAATCCCCGAGTCCGAACCTTCTCCGGTTCAGCAACCGGTGCGCCCGCCGCTCCGAGTCCGGCCAAATAGCCGCTCACCCAGGCAACCTGTTGCGCAGACAGATCCGCAAGCGCGGCTTGTAGGTTGACGAGCTGCTGCTCGTCGAGGGGACTGGCCAGTGCGTTCAATCGGGAGAATGCCACGAGTCACCTCGCGTGATGGGAATCGCTTGGTTCGGGAAAGCCGTTCAAGCCGTCGTTCGTGGTAAGTATGGCGAGGTTTTGAAATCAAAAAAAATAATAATTTTTTTGAATGAATCAAATATAATGATTTTCAACGAATCACGCTTCGATCCAGGTGGGCACCCATATGGAGCTGCGTCAACTCAGGTCCCTGATCATGCTGGTGGAATCGGAGTTCAGCGTGAGCCGCGCCGCCTCCCGGCTGAACCTCGTACAACCCGCCGTTTCCCAGCACCTCAAGCAGCTCGAGGAGGAGCTGGGCACGCGGATCTTCCGACGTCAGGGCAAACGGCTGGTGGGACTGACCGACGCGGGCGAAAAGGTGCTCCACTATGCTCGGGCAACCTTGGCGGGGGCGGCAAACCTGCTCGCAGTGGGCCGCGACCATGTTGAAGAGGGCACCGGCGTGCTGCGCATCGGCGCCACCCACACCCAGGCGAGGTATGTCCTCCCCCCGGTGATTCGGAGCTTCCGGGAGGCCTATCCGGCCGTCGAGGTACAAATCCATCAGGCCAATCCCCTGCAGCTCGTGGAGATGGCCGTGAACGACGCGGTCGATTTGGCCATCTGCACGGAGGCACTCGACCGCAACCCCGCCCTCACCGCCATTCCCAGCTACCGCTGGAACCGCTGCCTGATCGCCCTCCCGGATCACCCCGCACTCGAGGCCCGCCCCGTCACCCTGGACACCCTGTGCGAATACCCGCTGGTGACCTATGTGTTCGGCTTCACCGGGCGCGGACACCTGAGCGACACCTTCGCCCGAGACGGCCTGCGCCCCCACGTCGTGCTGAGCGCCACGGACACGGACGTCATCAAAACCTATGTGCGCGAGGGGCTGGGCATCGGCATCATCGCGGACCTTGCCTACGAGGAGGATAAGGACGCTGATCTCGGAGTAAGAGCCCTGAGCCATCTCTTTCCCGCGGAGGTGACCAAGATCGCCTACCCCAAAGACAAGTACCTGCAGCGCTTTCAGCAACGGTTTATCGACCTGTTTCAGCAGGAGGCGACACGGATCATCAGGTCCAGCAGAGCGCGGTAGCCGCGAAGTCCGATGGTCGCAATTGCTCGTTGCCGGTTGGTACGAGCTACGGCCCCAACACATCGCCGCCATCCGTTCCGGTGGGCACGGCTCACCGGGCCTGGAAAAGCGGTTGGCAATCCCGACGCTGTCCGGCTCGAGCATCCCGCTCCCCGCAGCACTTTTTTGCTGACAAGTCCGCCCCTTACGAACCTTCCGGCTTGCTTGTCTAGCCGACACGTCGTTCGAATTTGTGACCCCTGTCACAATTCTCGGGTTACGAAGTGGAACAAAGGTCACGAAATCGGAGAGGGGAATCAGCGACCATCTTTACACCGGCGATATATCTCGCTGGGCGCACGAGACAACGAAGGTCTACACAGCATCCACAGAAAGTCATTCTTCGCGGAGCAAGCGATGCCGAGAATGTGCCGGATCAGCTACCACGGACGCGATTGGTGCCTCAGCGACTTGGCCCGCGAGCACCATCTGCACCCCAATACCCTCGCCGCTCGGTTGAAAAGCGGCATGAGCATCGAGCAAGCGCTATCTACGAAAATCAGCACCAAGTCCGAGGCGGGTAGTCGCGGGTTTGCGGCGAGTCTGGTCGCGAATCGCCGCACAAACCGCCGTTCGAGAGCGTAAGCACTCAGGGCGATGTCGGGGTCGGAGACACATCACAAAACGAACCATTCGGAAACCTAACGGTCCATGAAAAGAGTTGGGCCCAGGTTTCGTTGCAGCCCTGTTAACGGGAAATGGACGTTAGACTTCGAGAGCGCAAAAATAGCGTAACGGTTTTTCCTAAAGTATCTTCTAGAAAAAAGCGGCAATGCTCGGTTTCTTTAGGAGAAAGATATTCCGTCCACAAAACCTGTGGATAACTCTGTGGATAGCGCTCTGCCAACCGGTTCATTGACACGGATCTATAACCTTTTGGTCACATTGGCCGATCATTGGCCACCGTAGTTTTCTGATTAAAATACAGTTGGTTACAGTAAATCGCCGAGAATCGGAGCCTCCCTTTTCGTTAGCATAGTTGAATACTCGAGTCAATGACCTTTCTGTGGACAAGCACATGAGGTTAGGGGTCTGACCCTGATGTATCGGGGGCACCGCTGCAAATCCCTTAGACCGTGCGGGCGGTACCGGTTCATCCCCGCGGGCGCGGGGAACACTGCTCATTTCGTCTCTCCGGTTTGTTTATTGCCGGTTCATCCCCGCGGGCGCGGGGAACACGAAACACCCCCCCTATCGTTAAGCGCCAAATCGGTTCATCCCCG
>JAJDOL010000190.1 GCA_022340195.1 Chromatiaceae bacterium | reverse complement strand
CGCAGTGGAAACAGGGCTTGCCTGGCGAGAAAAAAAATCAATAGACTTATTGGCACTCGGCTATGATGAGTGCTAACAAGGTCCAGCGCATTGGCTCGGTTGGACTGATCTCACAAGGAATCGATCGATGAATATCCGTCCGCTACATGACCGTGTCGTCATCCGTCGCATGGAGGAAGAGCGCACCTCCTCGGGAGGCATCGTGATCCCGGATTCTGCAACCGAGAAGCCGATCCAGGGCGAGGTGATCGCCGTGGGCAACGGGAAGCTGCTCGACAATGGCGACGTTCGCCCCCTGGACGTCAAGGTGGGCGACCGAGTGTTGTTCGGCAAGTACTCCGGGAACGAGGTGAAGGTGTCCGGTGAGGAAGTCGTGGTGATGCGCGAGGACGACATCATGGGCGTCATCGAGTAGGCGCCGCCCGGCTGCCCAGTATCCAACGGCTCAGCTATTCAAAGAGGTTTCAACCAATGACCGCGAAGGAAATTCATTTCGGTGACGAATCCCGCACCCGCATGCTGCGCGGCGTCAACCTCCTGGCCAACGCCGTGAAGGTTACCCTCGGCCCCAAGGGCCGCAACGTCGTGCTCGACAAGAGCTTCGGCGCTCCCACCGTGACAAAGGACGGTGTCTCCGTGGCCAAGGAGATCGAGCTCAAGGACAAGTTCGAGAACATGGGCGCGCAGATGGTGAAGCAGGTCGCCTCCAAGACCTCCGATGTGGCCGGCGACGGTACCACCACCGCCACCGTGCTGGCCCAGGCCATGGTGCGCGAGGGCCTGAAAGCCGTCGCCGCCGGCATGAACCCAATGGACCTGAAGCGCGGTATCGACCAGGCGGTCGAGGCCGCGGTCGAGGAGCTCAAGGCCGTCTCCAAACCTTGCTCCGACAACAAGGAGATCGCCCAGGTCGGCACCATCTCCGCCAACGCCGACGAGTCCATCGGTAGCATCATCGCCGAGGCCATGGAGAAGGTGGGCAAAGAGGGCGTCATCACGGTCGAGGAGGGCAAGTCCCTGCAAAATGAGCTCGAGGTGGTCGAGGGCATGCAGTTCGACCGCGGCTACCTCTCCCCCTACTTCATCAATAACCAGGACACCCAGCGGGTCGAGCTGGAGGATCCTTATATCCTCCTTAACGAGAAGAAGATCTCCAACGTCCGCGACCTGCTGCCGGTGCTGGAGGCCGTGGCCAAGTCCGGCAAGCCCCTGCTGTTGGTGGCCGAGGACGTGGAGGGTGAGGCCCTGGCCACTCTGGTGGTCAACAGCCTGCGTGGCATCGTCAAGGTGTGCGCGGTCAAGGCTCCCGGTTTTGGTGACCGGCGCAAGGCCATGCTGCAGGACATCGCCATCCTAACCGGCGCCACCGTCATCGCCGAGGAGGTGGGCCTGAAGCTCGAGAAGGCGACCCTCAACGAACTGGGCACCGCCAAGAGGATCCAGATCAGCAGGGAAGAGACCACCATCATCGACGGTGCCGGCTCCAATACCGACATCAAGGGCCGCTGCGAGCAGATCCGCCAGCAGGTCGAGGAGACCACCTCTGACTACGACAAGGAGAAGCTCCAGGAGCGCCTGGCGAAGCTCGCCGGCGGCGTGGCACTGATCAAGGTCGGTGCCGCCACCGAGGTGGAGATGAAGGAGAAGAAGGCCCGCGTCGAGGACGCCCTGCACGCCACCCGGGCGGCTGTCGAGGAGGGCGTCGTCCCGGGCGGAGGCGTGGCCCTGGTCCGCGCCCTGGCCAAGCTCGACGGGCTCAAGGGTGCCAATCACGACCAGGACGTCGGAATCGGCATCGCCCGCCGCGCCATGGAGGAGCCCCTGCGCCAGATCGTGGCCAACGCCGGTGCCGAGGCCTCCGTGGTGCTGCACAAGGTCGCCGACGGCACAGGCAGTTTCGGCTACAACGCCGCCACCGGCGAGTACGGTGACCTGGTGGCGATGGGCATCCTGGACCCCACCAAGGTCGCCCGCATAGCACTGCAGCACGCCTCTTCCATCGCCGGCCTGATGATCACCACCGAGGCCATGGTGGCCGAGGCGCCGAAAGACGGAAAGCATGGCCACGGTGCCGGCATGGGTGGAATGGGTGGAATGGGCGATATGGACTACTGATCGCCCGCGAGGATCCAACGCGGGCTTTCGGCCCGCACAACCAAGCGTATGGATGCGTGAAGATGTTTGGAGGTCTGACCAACTTCGAAGGCAGTCTGTTCGACGACCTCAGGCGTATGCAGCACGAGATGGAGGAGATGTGCGGCCCGCGAGTGTGGCCGGCGGATATCCGGTCCGTTGCGCGAGGCGCAACTACCCACCGATCAACGTCGGTGCGAACAGCGCCGGATGCTCGTTCCTGACCCGAGCTCCGATGCCGTTCGGAGAGCAGTCCCCTTTCAGAGACGACTTCTCCAGACGCTTCTTCGGCGAATGGGTCCAGGGCATGCCCCGACAGGAATCACTATAGAGAAAGCGCCACACGGAAGGGGTTGATGCAGCAGTTCGTTGCGCCGAGTTGGTTACGTCTCAGCGTCAGCATGCGGAACCGCGCAAGTCGCGCCTTTCGGCAAACGCGCCGGTCTGAGAACGCGGATACCTCCTTACTGTTCGACCGCGGCGCAAGGTCCAACGGCTCGTCTGCACGTTTGGCTACCAAGGACTACCCGACTCGTACGTCGAGCTTTTTGTTTGATCCAAAACGCTCGCGTAGCTCCTTCAGCCCTTCCGCGCGCGTTAGCACCACCACCTCATCCCCGGGGGTCAGCTGGGTGCCTGGAGACGCGAAGTTGAGCTCGTTGCCGTTGCGGTAGATACAAATGGCTCGGGCATTATTGGGGAGCGTCAGTGCCTCGATCGTGCGTGCCTCTGTGTCGGAAGCCGTAAACGAGAAGATGCGCGCGTCGCCGCGCAGGATATCCGACAGCTCGATAATGTCCTGGCCTTCCGCCAAATCGGCAAGGTAGCGCCCAACCGTGTGCATCGGTACCAGGGAATCGGCTAGTCCCAGCTCGGCGCAGATGTGCTCAAGCTCCGGATCGTCGATCTTGGTCACTACCCGCGAGAAGCCCAGGGAATGTGCGACGAGGCTGCCGATGATATTGGACTGGTCGTCGTGGGTGAGGCAGAAGAGCATGTCGGTCGATTCGGGATCGGCCTCGCGGAGGATCGCCGGGCGGGTGCCGTCGCCATGGATGAAGCCCACGTCTAGCTCATCTCGCTGAGCGTCGATCACCTCCGCGTCGCGCTCGATGATGACCACCTCGTGGCCACGCTGAACAAGCAGGCGCACCGTAAGCGCCGTCAGGGTCCCGCCGCCAATAAAGACGAAGCGCATGTCAACCTCCGAATTCTAGCGTTCTAAATTCAGGTCGACAAAGGCACATCAACGCCGCCTATGCCAGGTGGCAGGATACAACAGCACCAGCAGCGCAACGATTTCGACACGTCCGGCGAGCATATCGAGGGTCAACAGCCCCTTGAGCCAAGGATCGAGCGCGGGGACAGCGATCCCCGTGGAGAGTCCCACGGTTGCCGTGGCCGAGACAACCTCGAACAACCCGTCCAAGGGGGGGTATCCGGCGGCGATGAACGGCAGCCAGGAGCAGATGATCACCAAGAGGAACAGTAAAGCCACCACCAGGGCATGTTGGACCTGCTCCGGTCTTAGCATACGTCCGCCAAGTTCCGGCTCCAGCACCGCGTGACGGGGCATCTGGACACGCAGAAGCGCGATTTGAATCACTCGGATCAGGATCAAGATCCGCAGCAGCTTGATCCCGCCGGCCGTGGACCCGATGCCGGCCCCGGTGACCATGGAGAGGATCAGCACCCATTTTGCTTGAGGATCCAGCGCGGATACATCCAGGGTCGAGAACCCCGTGCCGGTCTGCGCGCTCAGGGCTTGCGCCAGCACGTCCGATGTCCCCACGTCGCCGAGTAGCCAAAGTCCAAGAGCGGTGATGAGCACCGCTCCGACCAGCGCGCGCAGCTCGGTGTCACGCAAGAACTCCAGCCAACCGCTGGCATAACTACGGTACAGAAGAAACAAGGGCAATGCGCCGAGGAATGCCGCTGCGAGCAGCGTGAACCGCACGGCCGATGGTACGCCAGCCAGACTCTCGGAAAACCCAGAGAAGCCTCCGGTGGAGACAGCACTTAAGCCGTGGATCACGGCTTGAAACATTGGCAGGCCAGCGGCCCAGACCCCGGCGATAGCCGCCAGGGTCAGCAGCGGATAGATCACCACCACGTGCCGCGCATGGGCGCGAACGCTCTCACCGAGGTCCTCTTCCTCCGAAACGGTATCGGCCATCCGCCGCATATCCGCTGCTCGTCCGAGGGCCAAGGCCAACGAGAGCACAATGATCCCGAGCCCGCCGAACCACTGCATCCAGCTGCGGGCGAAGAGAAACGCCGGCGATGCTTTCTCTGGCCGCGTCACCATTGTCAAGCCCGTCGTCGTCACGCCGGAGACCGCCTCGAACCAGGCATCGGACAGCGGCAGCCCGGATGCCGCAGCAAGCACCGGACTCATGAGCGCCGCGGCCACGATGAACGCCAGCGCGGCCACCACGAGTGCCTCGTTGGCCTGCAGCGGACTCTGCGCTGGGGGAACGCGCGCGCCGATCCCCAGCGCCAGCGCGGGTACCAGGCTCGCCGCGAATAACCAAGACGCGAGATTCCAATCACCGCTCGCCGCCGCGAACAGGGTGGGCACCACGAGCAGAAACGCTAGCATCAGCGAAATCTGACCACGTGGCGGCAGACCATTGCGAGACGGACCGGTTGCCACAGTGATCTGACTCGGGCAGGTGGATTCATCGTTCCGGAAACCCTTTTCCCTGCAAATTCATTTGGTCAGTTCCCAACGCGCGTCGATCAAGGCAATCGCCGCTTCGGGAAGCGGCCGTTCTCTGCTACGACGATCTCTCACTACCTCATGGCACTGCGAAGTTCTATCGTGAAATGACTGGAGTGGGGTAGCGGGGTGGCGTTACCGCCACCCCGCCCGCTGGATTCCGGCCTCCCAGTCGAGTCGGAAGGGTAAATATCCCGTCGAATGCCAGGACAGATATCTGTTCGGAACCGAAAGGGTCTCGGTCCCCTCAGTTCCTGTTTCCGCCAAACATCTTCGTGGGGTATAGGGCATCATGCCCAGGGGATTCGAACGTCCCGAATCCCGCCCGCTCGGGCCGCCTTAATAGCCGGGTCCGGGACCGCCGCCATAGCCGGGGCCACCGCCGTAACCGGGACC
>JAJDOL010000149.1 GCA_022340195.1 Chromatiaceae bacterium | reverse complement strand
ACCGTTAGCGGTGGCCACATTGGAGCAGCCGTTGCCGACGAAGAGAAGGCGCAAGAGAAGCTGCCGTTGAAGGAACTGCGCACGTTCGCCGAGGTTTTCGGACGCATCAAGAGCGATTATGTGGAGGGCGTGGATGACAAGACTTTGCTGGAGAGTGCCATTCGCGGCATGCTCTCGGGCCTCGATCCCCATTCGTCTTACCTGGACAGGGAGGAGTATCGAGACCTGCAGGTGGGAACCAGCGGCGAATTCGGGGGGTTGGGGATAGAGGTCGGAATGGAGGATGGATTCGTCAAGGTCATTGCCCCCATCGACGATACGCCGGCCGAGCGGGCGGGGCTCGAGGCGGGGGACCTGATCATACGTATCGACGACAAGCCGGTTAAGGGCATGAGCCTTAATGACGCCGTAACCGTCATGCGCGGCAAGCCCGGTACCGAGATTAATTTGACTATCCTGCGGGAGGGTGCCGAGCGGCCTTTCAATGTTGACCTGGAGCGCGACATCATCCACGTAGCGAGCGTGAAAAGTCGGACTCTCGAGCCCGGCTATGGCTATGTTCGCATTTCGCACTTTCAGTCGCGCACGACCGAGGACCTGCTTGCCGCCTTGAATGAACTCGAGGAAGAGAACGAAGGCGGACTCAAGGGACTGGTCTTGGACCTGAGAAACAATCCAGGCGGCGTCCTGAACAGCGCCGTCGGCGTGAGCGACGCCTTTCTGGTCGGCGGGATAATCGTCTACACGAAGGGTCGGGTGGAGGACTCCGAGCTGCAGTTCAAGGCGGGTCCGGACGATGTGCTCAAGGGTGCCCCTATTGTCGTACTGGTCAACGGCGGGTCCGCATCGGCCTCGGAAATCGTCGCTGGCGCTCTGCAGGATCATAAACGAGCCATCGTCATGGGAAGTCCCACATTCGGCAAGGGCTCGGTACAGACCATCGTGCCCATCGACAACGCCACGGCGCTCAAGTTGACCACTGCCAGGTATTACACGCCCTCCGGTCGTTCCATCCAGGCCCAGGGTATTGAGCCCGACATCGAATTGGCAAGGGGCGAGCTCAGTGTTACCGAGGAGCCGGGTGTCGCCCCGTTGAAGGAAGCGGATCTGCGCCGACATTTGGACGATGAGGAAAAGCCTGCCGGCGAAGACAAGGGGGCGGGCGACATTGGATCGGACGATGCGGTCGGAAAGGAGGAAACCGCGACTGGGAAACGGCCCCTGGCAGCCGAGGACTATCAGCTCGGTGAGGCCCTGAATGTGCTCAAGGGCCTGAACATTCTAGGCAGGCGCACCGACGGTTGAGAAAGCGGGTTACGCAACTGACGATTATCCGGACACTGGAGGCGACTATGCCACGCGTACTTATTCCCCTGGCCGAGGGATTCGAGGAGTTGGAGGCGGTCACCGTCATCGATCTGTTGCGTCGCGCCGAGATCGAGGTGATTACGGCGGGTTTGGAGGAGGGACCAGTGCGCGCCAGCCGCAATACGGTACTGGTTCCCGATACCTCGCTCGAAGCGATCCTGAATCAGGAGTTCGACATGATCGTGCTGCCGGGGGGGCTGCCCGGCGCCCAGCGTTTGGACGCAGACGAGCGAATCCATGCGCTGCTGACGCGCTACCATGCCGAGGAGCGTTTCGCGGCTGCCATCTGCGCTGCCCCGCGGGTTCTTGCGAGCGCGGGCCTGCTCGACGGGAGATCCGCTACGAGCTACCCCGGAGTGGTCACGATCGATGATTTCCCGGAGGTGGACCTGCTCAACGTGCCGGTCGTCGTGGACGGGAAGGTAATCACCTCGCGCGGACCAGGCACCGCGATGGACTTCGCGCTGCAGCTAGTCGAGTGTCTTGTGGGTAAGGAGAAGCGCGACGAGGTGGAGACCGCCTTGGTGCGGGAGATCTGATTCTGGGATTGCGAGAGACGTTGCGGCGCGGGCGCGCCGTTCCCTGGCCTTCTAAATGCTGAGCATGGACCAGAGCGCCGTTGCGTGCATCTCGCTGGTGGCAGCATTCGCGATAAGCGCCTTGTCGACTTGGCGATTGTCGCGTGTCCCGAAGTTCTTCTCCCGCATGGTCGACCTGCCCAACGAACGCTCGCTACACGCGGGCGCCGTGCCGCGAACCGGAGGGATCGCTATCTGCGCCGCGCTCGCTGTTGCGTGTCTCCCTGCCCTGACAGTCTTCCCTCTACCGGACACATCGCGCTGGCTTGGGGTTGCCATACTCCTCGTGGGGGTCGTTTCCTTTCTCGACGACCGAGGTGACGTCAAGGTGCGGTTCCGCCTCGCTGCACATATGGCCGCCGGCATCCTGTTGTTGGCAGGAGGGGTTTCATGGACTGGTATCGAGCTGCCTGGGCTCTACTGGATTATGCCGAACGTCCTGTCCTGGTTTTGCACGCTCGGCTACCTGGTATGGATGGTCAATCTCTACAATTTCATGGATGGTATGGACGGCTTTGCAGGCGGAATGGCCGTATTCGGCTTCGGGGCCCTGGCCCTCCTGGGCTTGCGTGGCGGTGATGTGGGCTTCGCGCTGGCAAACGGCGTCGTGGTTGCGGCGGCGGGCGGATTCCTGCTGCACAATTTCCCACCTGCGCGGATATTTCTCGGGGACCTGGGCTCGTCAATTATGGGGCTGCTCGCTGGGACCGGTTCGCTGATCGGGGTCCAGCGTGGATTATTCCCATTATGGGTGGCCATGCTGGCGTTCTCGCCCTTCATCGTCGACGCTACCTGGACTCTGCTGAGCCGTCTTAGACGTGGCGAGTGCGTCTGGCAGGCGCACCGCTCCCATCACTACCAACGCTTGGTGCTTGCCGGCTGGAACCAGCGCAAGACCGTCAGCTGGTCTTACCTGCTCATGGCGGCCTGCGCGTCGACCGCCGTTGCCGCACCGGGCATGAGCGTGCGCGATCAGGGTCTCCTGATCGCCGCCTGGGCGATTATCTATTTCCTCATTGGCGTCAAAATCCGGTTTGCCGAGCGCCTGGCTGGCATCGCGGCGCCATGAAGCCCTGGGTCGATCGTCTGCGCTCGCGCACCGCGGCATTCGTACACGACCTTGTGACGGTTCCGGTCGCCTGGCTTCTCGCCTACTGGCTGCGCTTCAATCTCGGCACGATTCCGGACCCATTCCTGGAGAGGGCTGTGATGGTCCTGCCGCTTGTGATCATTGTCCAGGCGGCCGTGTTCTGGGTGTTCGGACTCTATCGGGGCGTCTGGCGTTTCGCCTCCCTGCCGGATCTGACACGCATTACAAAAGCGGTTCTGGTGGGAACGGCCCTCGTCTTCTTCGCCCTGTTCGCTTTCAATCGGATGCAAGGGGTCCCGCGGTCCCTTCCCGTGCTCTATGTAGTGTTGCAGCTGCTGCTGCTTGCGGGTCCACGCCTGCTCTACCGTCGGCTCAAGGACCATCGATTCGCCCTGCGCGAGGGCAAGCGGGTATTGATCGTGGGCGCTGGGCGCGCCGGGGAGATGCTCGTCAGGGATATGCTTCGGGATCCGCAACAAGCCTACATTCCCGTGGCCTTCGTCGACGACAAGCTGCGCAGGCAAGGTGGCGAGTTGCATGGCATTCAGGTCCGCGGGTCCACGAACCGCATTCCTGAGCTGACGAAAAGGCTTGCCGTGGACCTTATTCTTCTGGCCATTCCCAGCGCATCGACTACGCAGATGCAGCAACTCGTGGATCTCTGCGAACGAACGGGAAAGCCTTTTCGCACCGTGCCCCAACTACAGAACCTGATGACGGGACAGGTATCCATCAGCCAGGTACGCCCGGTTTCCATCGACGATCTGCTCGGTCGCAACCCGGTACAGCTCGATTGGGAGGGTATCCGCCGCTCCCTGGTGGACCGCGTGGTACTGGTGACCGGGGGCGGTGGATCCATCGGTGCCGAGCTGTGTCGCCAGATCGCAACCGCGCAACCGCACCGGCTCCTGGTAGCGGACAACAGCGAGTACAACCTTTACCGCGTCGACATGGAGCTGCGCAGCATCTACCCCAAGGTGGAGATCCAGTGCGCTTTGCTCGATGTCACCGATTCGGCCGCTTTACGTGGGCTGTTCCAGCGCGAGCGACCGCAGGTTATTTTTCATGCCGCGGCGTACAAGCACGTCCCCCTGTTGGAGCACCAGGTGCGAGCGGCGATTCGCAATAACGTCCTGGGTACACAGATCGTGGCCCAGGCCGCGCACGACTTCGCGTGCGAGGAATTCGTCCTCATCTCAACCGATAAGGCGGTGCATCCAACCAATACCATGGGCAAGACCAAGCGCGTGGCGGAGATCCTCTGTCAGGCGATCGGCGAGAATTCGCACACCCGTTTTGAGACGGTACGCTTCGGTAACGTGCTTGGCTCCGCCGGTAGCGTGGTGCCGCTGTTTCGGAGCCAGATCGAGCGCGGCGGACCTGTCACCGTGACTCACCCCGAGATCAAGCGTTTTTTTATGACCATTCCGGAGGCGTGCCACCTTATCATGCAGGCAGCGGCCATAGGACGGGGCGGCGAGACCTTCGTGCTCGATATGGGTGAGCCGGTGAAAATCGCCTACCTGGCGGATCAGATGATCCGTCTCTCGGGCAAGCGTCCGGGCGAGGATATCGAAGTCGAATATGTGGGCTTGAGACCCGGCGAGAAGCTCGCCGAAGAGCTTTTCTACGAGTTCGAAGACTTGGCCGAGACCGCCCATCCCAAGATACGGGTCGCCCGACGGGCGACGACACCCCCGCCAGCGGAGCTGGAGGATGGGCTCAAAGCGCTGCAGGCCGGTGTCCATGCCTGTGACGATGAGGCCATGGCTGCTTCACTCAGTGCCCTGATGCCGCGATGGCGCGACGCGGTCAGGGGTCGGGAGTCGAGACACGCGGAACCCGTTCCGGAGGCCACGCATGGCTGAAATCCTGGAATTCGATCGTCCCCTATCGGAGAAGCCGGGCGGCAATCGCAGCGAAGTGGAGCAGGATGCCACTTCCGTAGAGGTCGTGCAGGAGATCTCAGGGTCGCCTCCCACGGACGCCGGCGAAGGAGGCATCGAGCCTGCGGAAGAATCCCTCGCGCCGGTTCAGGAGGAATCCATCGAGATCCGTGTTATCGGCTTCCTCCAGGAGCGGGGAAAGCTCGGGAACGCGGACATGGGCCGAGCCCGGCGGCTAGCGGAGGAAAGCGGCGATGAGATTCTGCACATGCTGGTTCGCCTTGGTCTAGTGTCCGAGCGGGACATGGCGCTGGCGTTCTCGCAGGTTCTGAACATCCCCTTGGCCGAGCCTTCCGACTACCCCGAGTCTCCGGTGGCACCGGATTCCTTTGGCTTGCGCTTTCTCAAAGATGCACAAGTGGTTCCGTTGTGCGAAAACGAGGAGGAGCTTTCCGTTGCCCTGGCGGATCCGGCTGACTCCTTCGTTCTGGACGCCTTGCCCATGGCTGCCGGCAAGACCGTGATCCCCGCCGTTGGCCTGCCTTCGGAGATCGAGGCGGCATTGGAGCGCCTTTATGAGAAGGAGGAGGCGGCGGACGAGGACGACGAGCTCCGGGCGGGATTCGGCGAGGTTTCAGAAGACGACATCGAGCACCTCAAGGATTTGGCCAGCGAGGCCCCGGTGATCCGGTTGGTTAACCAGATCATACAGCGCGCGGTGGAGTCCCGCGCCTCGGATGTCCACATCGAGCCATTCGAAGACGAGCTCAAGGTCCGCTACCGCATCGACGGTATTCTAAAGGAGGTGGATTCCCCGCCGCCGCGTGCCACTGCCGCGGTCATCTCGCGTATCAAGATCATGTCCAAGCTCAACATCGCCGAGCGTCGCCTTCCCCAAGACGGCCGCATTCCGTTGCGAATCCAGGGTAAAGAGCTGGACCTTCGTGTATCCACGGTACCGACCATGTTCGGTGAGAGCGTGGTCATGCGCCTGCTCGACAAGGAAAGCGTACGCTTCGATTTCGACTCGCTGGGTTTCGACGGCAGTCCCCGGGAACGGCTCGGCGCCATCCTGGAAATGCCCTACGGTATCTTCATGGTCACGGGACCTACCGGCAGTGGCAAGAGCACGACCCTATACACGGCGCTCAGTCGCCTCAATACCCAGGAGCGCAAGATCATCACGGTGGAGGATCCGGTCGAATACCAACTGCCGGGCATCAATCAGATTCAGGTCAAGCCGCAGATCGGAATGACTTTCGCGGGGGCGCTGCGCTCCATTGTCCGCCAAGACCCGGACATCATCATGGTCGGCGAGATGCGTGACATAGAGACCGCTCGTATTGCCGTGCAGTCCGCACTGACCGGTCATGTCGTGCTCTCGACGCTGCACACGAACGACGCCCCCAGCGGCATTACGCGCTTGCTCGACATGGGTGTAGAGGACTACCTGTTGACCTCCACGATCAACGGCATTCTGGCGCAGCGATTGGTACGCCGGTTGTGCCCGGATTGCCGCGAGCGCTACCGACCGCTGCCCGAATTGGGGCTGAAGTTTCTGCGGCTGCGTGACTCGGACGAGGGAGACATACACCTCTACCGTTCGGTGGGCTGTGAAAAGTGCAACGACACAGGCTACCTGGGGCGCATGGTGATTTCAGAGGTCCTCATCATGACCGATGGAATCCGCCAGGCGGTACTCTCGCATGCAACCGCCACCGATATTCAGCGTCAAGCGATCGCCGAGGGGATGTCGACCATGTACGAAGACGGATTGCGTAAGGCTCTGGAAGGGCGCACCACGGTCGAAGAGGTCATGCGCGTCGCCGAGGAGGTCTGACGTGGAGCGGTTTACCTACAAGGCCGTGCGCCAGGACGGCGAGACGGTAGAGGGCGAGCTCGAGGCGACGGACGAGCAGGCCGTGATACGGCAGCTTCAGGGAGAGGGCCTGATTCCGATAAGCGCTCGGCGTGCCGGTGGTTTCCGCGATCAGCTGCGCCGGGTTCGCACGCGTCCGCTTGCGTCGAAAGAGATCTCCGTGATGACACGAGAGCTCTCGACCCTTTTGGAGTCCGGTCTGACATTGGATCGCTCCCTCCAGATACTGATCGATCTCACTCAGGAGGAGCGAATCGTACGGACCCTTGAAAACCTTCAAGAGCGGGTGCGCGGCGGTTCGACGTTCGCCGCGGCCCTGGAAGAGCAGGAGGGACAGTTCCCGCGGCTGTATGTGAACATGGTAAGAGCCGGCGAGATGAGCGGCGCTCTGGAAGCCGTGCTGGAGCGTTTGGCCGACTACCTGGAGCGTACCGCCGAGCTCAAAGCGACAATCACTTCGGCCTTGATCTACCCCGGCATTCTGCTGATGGTGGCGGGGCTCGCGGTGATCATGCTGCTGGTGTTCGTCGTGCCCGAGTTCTCGGTCCTATTCGAGGACATGGGGGCGGTTCTACCTTTGCCGACCCGCATCGTCATCGCCGTCGGCGACCTCTTTCGCGGATATTGGTGGGCCATGTTGGCGGTATTCGCGCTTGGTGCCCTCGGATTGGAGCGCTGGTTGCAGAATCCCGAGGTGCGTGCCAAGGTCGACCATAAGCTGCTGGATCTGCCGCTGTTCGGGGACCTTATCTGGAAGCTGGAGACAGCGCGCTTCTGTCACACGCTTTCGACTCTGCTCAAGAACGGGTTGCCTTTGCTCAGTGCCTTGAACCTGTCCAAGGAGGTGGTGTCAAACCGTAAGTTGTCGGGGCTATTAGAGGAAGCGGGCGAGGATCTAAAGCACGGCCGTGGATTGGCCGAACCGGTGGCGCGTCGTGGGATCCTTCCGCAAATGGCGCTCCAGATGATCCGCGTGGGTGAGGAATCCGGCAGCTTGGACGCCATGCTCGTGAAGGTGGCGGAGATCTACGACAAGGAGACCCAGGCGAGTGTCAAGCGCATGCTTGCACTTCTCGAACCAGTCATAATTATAGGGTTGGGCGTCCTGGTGGCCGGGATCATCATCTCCATCATAGTTCCCATACTCGGTGCCAACGAGCTGGTGATGTGACTCGCCGGTTGCGCAAGCTGGTGCATTGATCTCGTCGCCGCGGGATACGCGACCATAGCTCTCGCAAGCGGCATCAGCAAAAGATAGAAATGCCGAATCGGCTGTACCCTTGAATAAGGATTCATGTAATGCAATCGCATCGCGTCCGAACATTCCGATCCGCCTTCGCCTTTTCCCGAGGCTTCACCTTGATCGAGCTACTGGTGGTGGTATCCATTTTGGTCGTGCTCGCGGGTCTAGTGGGGCCGCGGGTCATGAAGGCGCTTGGCAGCTCAAAGACAAAGGCCGCGCGCGTTCAAATCGAGGACCTCGCCGGAACCCTGGATATCTATCGCCTCGAAGTCGGCCGTTATCCCTCCACCGACGAAGGGCTGCAGGCGTTGGTGGAGGATCCCGGCAATGCGGACGGCTGGAACGGTCCTTATCTCAAGAAGTCCAAAGTTCCGAAGGATCCCTGGAAGTACGACTATGGGTATCGCTCGCCGGGGGAGCACGGGCCCTTTGACCTCTGGTCCCTGGGTGCGGACAACCAGGAAGGCGGCGACGGGGAGGACCAGGATGTCTACGGATGGGAGTAGAAAAGAGAAGCCGATAGGGAGTAGAGCAATAGGGCCGAGGTAATGCCTATTCGCGGCTCGAAGTGTGATTGCCGGATCGACCGTCGACCCGAAGTCGCGGGGGGCCGTAGGCCCCAACGCCGCCTATCCCCGGTTACCCCTACCTGTTCCGGACGCCCGTACCGCTCGGTCCTTGCCTCCGGTTTCACGCTCCTGGAGCTTACGGTTGTTCTTGCCATCGCCGTGCTGCTTCTGGCCATTACCCCGCCGTTGATCACGGCTGCAATTCCCGGGGTCGAGCTCAAGGCGTCGGCCCGTCGTGTCATGGCAGGTCTGCGGCTGGCCCGGGAGATCGCGATTCGAGATGGTCGCGACATCGCCTTTACGCTCGACGTCGAAGCGCGAACCTTCCATGTGGATGGGGGATTCCGTCATGGCCGGCTTCCGGAGGGTCTGGAGCTGAAATTGGAGGCGGCAGAAACCGAGATGCTCAACGAGCACACGGGGGCGGTTCGTTTTTTTCCCGACGGCAGCTCCACCGGTGGGCGTGTCATCCTGGCCTTGGAGCACAGCGGGTATCAGGTTGGGGTCCAATGGCTGACAGGTCGCGTTCTCATGGCCTCGTGGGAGGCCCAGTGAGGTATCACTGGTTTCAAGGCCGCTTTCCGCTATCGGTGTACAGGGGCCCTGGCCATGCTCAAAGTGGATTCTCGTTGCTGGAGGTGGTCGTTGCTTTCACCATTCTTGCTCTGTCCCTCGGGCTGTTGATTCAGATTTTCTCGCGCGCCTTGAACACGACTGCCCTGAGCCGCGATTATTCACGCGCCGCCAGCCTTGCACAGTCGCGCCTCGACGCCGTCGGGATCGAAATGCCGCTGCTACCAGGTAGCTACGGCGGAGGTCCGGAAGAAGGTCTTTCCTGGCAGGTCGTTATACAGGCCTACGAGCCTGAAGGCATCGCCTGGGAGCCCGCCATCGACAGCTATCTAGTTAGGTCAATGGTATCTTGGGGGGAGGAAGGAGAAAAGCAGCGGCAGATCAGTCTGGCTACGCTGCGGCTCGCCGAATCATCAGGAATTCCCGGGCTCGACTCTGTGAAAGATCCTGCGACCAAAGCGCCTGCGATGGACCGAGACGATCGCTAGCGGGGCCCGGAGCACGGCCTTATTCCATGCGGACCCGCCTAATCAAGGTGACCCTCTTCTCGTCGACCCTCGGCCATCGCCCTTCCGGCCGACGATCTCGGCTTCGCGTCCTCTCATCCGGCTTCACTCTGGTAGAGCTGATAATTGCATTGGCCCTGATCGGCCTGATTACCTTGCTGCTCTTCTCCGGCCTGAGGTTGGGTACCCGCGCCTGGGAGGGAGTCGAGGTCATTGCCGAACGGACCGCCGAGCCGCGCATAGCCCACAATTTTCTGGCGCGGGCTCTGATGCAGGCGAGACCGGCGCAGGTCACCCTCGACGCCGAGCCCGTGTTGGTCTTCGGCGGCGACGCCGAGAATTTGGAGTTTGTCGCTCCACTGTCGGAGCACGTGGGAACGCCTGGTCTCTATATTCTGCGGCTTTCCCTGGAGCAAGGAAAGAAAACGCAACTGGTTTTAACGCGCTGGCTCTTGCACCCGGATGTGCTGAAGGGTTTTGGCGGTATTCCCGAGTGGGAACCCTTCGATGGTGGTGTGAGCTCGACGCGCAAGGCGCCCCTGGACGAGGACCTGGCCGCCGGAGCCTTCGGCAGCAGCTTGTTGCTCGATGATGTTGGCGAGCTGCAGATCAGCTATTTCGGAATAGCGAAGGGGCAACGGGAGCCGGATTGGAGTGCCGACTGGTTGGAGCAAGACCGCATGCCTCTGGCCATTCGCATGCACTTGACAACCAAGGAGCAGACATGGCCCGACATGCTGGTCCGACTGCCCCAGTTCGATCAGCCGGAAGGAGGTCTACGCCGGTGAGTGGTCGGCGCTCGGTTCAACGCGGTATCGCTCTCATGCTTGTGCTTTGGGTCCTCGCACTGCTTACCATTATCGCCGTCGGTTTGACGGCGACCCAGCGAACAGAGAGCACCCTAGCGGGAAACCAGCTCGCCACAGCGCGGTTCCGGGCCGTAGCCGAGGCCGCCGTTAGCTGGGCTATCCTCAATCTGCTTGCCCCACCATCGACCTTCGATGAGGATGTTGACGAGTGGGTCCCGGACGGTTCGGCGAGGCCCTGGATATTCGCTGGCGAGACGCTGGAGATCAAGGTATTCAACGAGGCATCGCGTATCGACCTCAACACGGCGGGGCGCGATCTGCTCGAGAACATGTTCACGGCCGTGGAGCTTCCACGGGACGAGGCGAGCGCCCTGGCCGATGCAATCGAAGACTGGCGCGATGACAACGACACGACTGAGCTCAATGGTGCGGAGGACGGTGACTACGAGGACGCCGGTCGTTCCTATGGCGCCAAGGATGGCCCATTCGAAAGCGTCGATGAGCTGCAGCTGGTGCTGGGCGTCGACCGAGACCTTTACCGTAGAGTGCTTCCTGCGCTCACGGTGGACTCCGGGGGTGGTAAGCTGGAGCAGACCTTTGCGTCACCGCTGGTTTTGGCTGCCGTGCGGGGTACCACCCTGGCGGAGGTGGAGCTCGCGCTGGAAGAGAGGGAGGGTCGATCCGACGCCATCGACCTGGATTCAGTCGGCCGCGGTGGTCCCGTCTACCGCATTCGCGTCACGCGCATGGAAAAGGACAAGCCCGGTTTGACCATGGAGACCCTGGTGCGAGTCGAGGCCGGAGGTGCAAAGCCAGTCACCATCCTGTGGCGGCGCTTCGGACTTGTCGCGGACCGGTCCTAGCCACTGTGGGCGAGGAGGACGAGGGTGGCGCAGATTTCTGAGATAATGATTCGGCATCGAGACCTGACCGACTTACCTGAATGCTCACGACCATCATGCATCTGCCGCCTGTAGCGTTCGATTTCGCCGGCACGGGTTCAGCGTTCATCGGACATACTCCGGTGCGTGCGGTCCCCGATCCTATTCCTGCATGCTTTTCGCGTCGTTGCACGCGTTCCTTCGTAACCTTCGGACTCGAGCGGAATGCTCGTCCCTGACGCTTTTCGCTCCCTGCGCGTAACCGCCGGCAGAGGCCGATCGTCGCTGGATGGTTTTTTCGAGCGTTGGCACGATGCCCTCGTGTCCTGCCTACCGGGACGCTTGCAGCGTCTGCTAGCGCGCCGGGATCCTTGTCTGATCGTGGTGCCCGAGGGAGCGAAGGCACGTGTCTTCGAGTCCCAAGGTGGTGATGCGGTATCCGTCGGTGAGCTGGATCCACAGGCACCAGGTTCCTTGCAGGCACTGCTCGACGGGTTGAAGGGGAAGCGTCGCCGGACGGTTGTCCGTCTCCCGGAGCGGCTGGTCCTGAAGCGCGAGGTCAGTTTCCCCACACAGGTGCGCGACAACCTGGCGCGGGTCGTGGAATACGAGATGGATCGCCTTTCGCCCTTCCAGTCGGATCAGGTTTATTTCGATTTTCGAACCCTGGAAGACCCCACGCGGGGTGGGAAAGTCAAGATCGAGCTGGCCTTGTGCCTTCGCGAGCGGGTGGGAGATTGGCTGCAACGCTTGCGCGACAGGGGGGCGCCCGTCGAGCAGGTGACATGGGAGGGAGCTTGGCCGAAAGCCAACCTGTTGCCTGCTCAGGAGCGTCCTCAGCGCGGCACAGGGCTTTTCAGCGTCAATGCGTTGCTGCTGCTAGTGGTGCTCTTGCTGGGTGCGGCGGTATTGGCGACTCCCATATGGCAGATGCAGCGGACCCGGGACGAGCGCACGGCGCAGATAGAGGAGATCAAGGTACGTGCCGAGCAGGTACAGGAGGTCCGCACCGCCCTCGAACGAGCCCGGCTTGGTAGCGTAGCGGTCCTTCAGCGCAAGTGGGAGCAGCCGCGGATGATCGATTTGCTCCTGGAGCTCACCAACCGACTCCCGGACGATACCTGGCTGCAAAACCTGGACTACAACGACGGCGAGATACAGCTTCGCGGTGAATCGGCCCAGGCGACAGCTTTGATCCAACTACTCGACCAGGCTCCCGGAATAACCGAGGTCACCTTCCGCTCCCCCGTGGTGCGGGCTGCCGGCAGCAGTCGGGAACGATTCCACATCTCTTTGAAATACAGGCGACCGGAGGAGTCATGAGCGAGCGCTCCGGTGGCAAGGGCGCATGCATCCTCGCCTGGGTCGGGGCGCTGGTCATCCCCATCGCGCTCGTTTTCGGTCTCGGCTGGCCCTGGCTGGAGCAGGTGGGTGCCTTGGAGGCGGAGATCGAGTCTCTTGACGATCGAATGGTCCGTTATCACCGCTTGCTGCAGACGCTGCCGGGCTTGCAGGCGGAGCTCGCGCAGGTGAAGAACAACAAGGATGCGGAGGATTTTTACTTCGACGCCAAAACGCCGGCTATAGCCGGTGCCGAGCTGCAGCGTGAGGTGCAGAAGATGGTCACGGCTGCCGGCGGGCGGGTCACGAGCACCCAGCTTCTGCCGTCACCCGCGGATGAACAGCCGCCGAAGGTGAGTGTCCGCACCCAGATCCAGGGCACGACCGACGTCCTTCTCGACGTGCTCTACGAAATCGAAAAGGCGCGGCCCTTCCTTTTTGTCGACAAGCTTTCCGTGCGTGCGCCCGCGCAACGCAGGGTCCCGACACGCAATCCGCGCATAAGACGGCATCGCTCGATTCGCCGCCCGCCTCAGCAGCGGTTGCTCACCGTGCGCCTGGACGTCTTCGGATACGCGTTGGGGGATAAGCCTTGAAGGTGGTCTATTCCATGCTGGCCCTCTCGCTGGCACTGATTTCCACTTGGCAATGGCGCGACTGGCCCCCGCCGGCGCCCGAACCGAGTGAAGAAGGGCCGTCGCCCCCCGCGGCCTCGACGTCCTTGGAATCGGCGCAGAATCCCCTCGATTCGATGTCGCCGCTCGGCGATATCGAGGAGTACGCGATTGTCACGGAGCGGCCCTTGTTCTTTCCGGACCGCCGGCCGCCGAGCGAGGAGCCGGAAGAGGAGACGCCGGTGGAACCGGAACAGCCTTCGGATCTCGACCGCATGGATCTCAATGCCGTTCTGATCACCCCGTCGGAATCATCGGTCTGGGTTCGTGACCCATCGAAGAAAGAGCTTATCCGTTTGCGACTCGGCGACGATCTGGGGGGGTGGTCGGTAAAGGAAATACTCGCGGACCGAGTCCTGTTGGAGCGACAGGGGGCGAAGGATACGTTAGTATTGCGCGACTACAAAAACATGCCTCCCCCACAGCGGAAGCCAACAGCCCGGGAGCAGCGGCGACAAACTCCTCAGGCTGCGGCGGAGCGCAAAGCCCTAGGGCAGCCGCCCAATCGGAATCGGGATGACGGGAACCGGAACCCGAAAGCTGTCGTTCAACCACCTGGTGCGCGCAAGCCGCGCGCGGCGGAGAATGCGAGGCAACTTTCCCGACAACGCTAATATGGATGGCGTGAAAGCCAGCTAGATCATGGGGGATGGACGTTCGTCTTCAGGGCGTGGCGACGGGCGCCCAGCAGTACCGCTTAACCGCTGAGGAGAAGCAATAGACGGATCGACGTATACGCAAGATGGTAAGTTCACTTGCAGAAATCGCCTTGTTTTTTGGCATGGCCTATGTGCAGGAGTGATGGGTTGAGGCTATTGCAGATATGCGTCCTTGGAGCTCTTCTGCTCATGCTGAGCGCATGCGAGCGCTCACAATGGGATCCGACATTAAAGATCGGCGAACCGAAGGGCCACCTGGTCGACAAACAGGACCGGCGCCGCGCGACAGGTAGCAGGACCTACGCCGCTGCGGATCGCGGAATTGGTCTGGGATCCGACAGCGGGGCTGCTCCGAAAGATTCGGTCAAGCTGGGCACCGGGACCTTCGTGCACAAGGTAACGCCGCCCTCGGTGGATACCACTCCGGGTGATATCACCCTGAACTTCGATGGAACCGATATCAGAGAGGTGGTGAAGGTCATCCTTGGCGATCTGTTGGGAGTCAACTATGTCCTGGAACCCGGCGTGCAAGGGGTGGCATCCCTGCAGACTGGACGCCCGCTGCGGCGAGAGGATCTGATCCCCACCCTCGAGACACTCCTGCGCATGAACAACGCCGCGCTGGTCAACCGCGGCGGCAGCTATGAAGTTGTCACCTTGACCAATGCCATACAAGGCAAGGTGGTTCCACAGCTGGGCGAATCGTCACAGGCCTTGCCGGCGGGCTACAGCGTTCAGGTCGTTCCCCTGCGGTACATCGGGGCCGATGAAATGAGTAACATTCTTCAGCCCCTGGCCCCGCAGGGCAGTATTATTCGCGTGGACAACCTGCGCAACATGCTGGTTCTCGCCGGCAGCAGTCCAGATATCGGCAACCTATTGGATACCATACGGGTATTCGACGTCGATTGGATGTCCGGGCTCTCCGTCGGCTTCTTCACCCTCGATTACGCCACGGCCAGTGACGTTGTCACCCAGCTCGAAAGCCTTCTCGCCGACGAGGGCGGGAATCCCTTCAAGGGACTCTTCCGTTTTGTACCAGTGGATTCGGCCAACAGCATTCTGGTGGTCTCGCCCCAGGAGAAATACCTCGAGCAGGCGAAGGACTGGATCGACCGCCTCGACCTGGCGGAGGCGAGCGGTGAGGGCGCGCAACGCCTGTTCGTGTATCGGGTCAAACATGGCGATGCGGAGAACCTGGCCGACATACTGACCCAGTTGTTTTCTTCCGGCGGCGGTGGCAGCCGCCCCGTCGGTGGCGTCGCTCCCGGATTGCGCCAGGCCTCCGTCGAATCCTCTCCATCCGGTCGCGATGGGCGAGATGGTCGAGACGGGGGGAACGCCACTTCGCAGCGCCAGGCAGCTCGACCCGCGGTTGCCAGTCAAATTGAGATATCCTCCTCGGTGAGCATCGTCGCCGACAGCATCAACAATTCACTGCTGATCAAGTCCAATCCCCGGGACTACAAAAAGATTCTGGATGCCCTGAAGCAGCTCGATCTGGTACCCCTACAGGTGCTGGTGGAGGCGACCATCGTCGAGATAAGCCTGTCCGGACAACTGAGGTACGGGGTCCAGTGGCAATTCCAAGGTGGTGGCCCGTCGGGCTACGACTTCAACTACTCGCTCGACAACACCCTCGACGGTGATTCCGAATCCGGCATCGGGCCCGCCTTTCCCGGCTTTAACTGGACTGCCGTGCTGAGGCCGGATACAGTCCGCGCGGTCTTGAGCGCGCTGGCGAGCGAGGGGCTGGTCAATGTGCTGTCTTCGCCGTCGCTGATGGTTTTGGACAATCAGACCGCCAAGATTCAGGTCGGCAAGGAGGTCCCCGTAGCTACTTCTCAGCAGCAGGGTACGGCGACGACAGACCGCATAGTCAATCAAATCGAATACCGAGACACCGGCGTTCAGCTCTCGGTAAAGCCACGGGTAACACCGGGCGGTTTGGTACAGATGGAGATCGAGCAGGAGGTGAGCACCGTTTCCGAGACCGACAGCTCGGCCCTGAACTCGCCGACTTTCCAAACGCGCAAAATCAGCAGCAATGTGGCTGTCCGGTCGAATCAGGCCGTGGTGCTCGGCGGGCTCATCGAGGATGAGCGTGAGGATACCAACCAGGGTATCCCCGGACTCTATAGCCTTCCGGTGATTGGACCCCTGTTCGGAGAGCGACGCAGGACGGCGGACCGCAGAGAGCTTATTGTCGTGCTCACGCCCCGAGTAATCACCAGCGATGCGGACATCCAGGCGGTTACAGAGGACTTTCGCGGCAAGCTCAAGGGTCTGGAGTACAGGTTCTGACCTTTCGGCATTTTCGGATCGCTCCGAGCACCCAATTTCGCCGAAGTCGATTTCTATCCGAAGAAGCAAAGGACCGGTAAACCGACCCTTTGCGTGCATGGCGTGGGGCGCTCGGAAGCACTCTCGACTCCAGATGCCTATTTCTCCGCGCTGGACGCCGCCGGGGCAACAGCCGCTGGCGCTATCGCATAAGGGTATGCGCCATAGAACGGGTAGCCGTTGCCGCCCCAAGAACCCCAGAACGCCTGCGCGGGCATGGTCGCTAGCGCCGTTGCGCCGGCAAGCGCGATACCCGCGGTTGTAAGCCAGATCTTCTTCATGCTTTCCCTCCGCTCTTTTACAGAGAAGCGCTGTTAGGGATCTGAATCCCAAGTCGACTATAGAAGGCTTATATTCCCGGGTCAGTGAATTCGCGTGATCGAACGGTCGAGCTCTATCCGAAAGCGACTGCGAGCCATCGGCGTCATGCTATGATCGTAGCGAGGAAGAATGCCGGAGACCACTAGCATGCGCACCGTATACCGCTGCCTTTTCGCGCTAACCGCGTTCGCCTTCCCGGTTTCCGCGGCCATCGCCAGCGGTGCCTATGCCCTCTACGAAAGCGAGAGCGACTTCGAGACGGTGGTGGAAGGTGCCAAGATGGCAATTCAGGAACGGGGCATGTACATAAACAACCTGATGCACATGGACGAAATGCTGGAGCGCACAGGAAAGGACCTGGGGATGGACGAGAAGATCTACGAGAAGGCGCAATCCGTCGAGTTCTGCAGCGCGGTGCTGTCGCGCAAAATGACCTCCGAAGATCCTGGACATATCGTCTATTGCCCGTTCATCCTTTCGATCTATGTGCTGCCGGGAAACCCGGACAAGACCTACGTCGCCCATCGCACAGTCTCGGAGCAAGAGATTCAGTCCAGCGAGATCATGGCGGACGTCGCCGACATGCTGAAGGC
>JAJDOL010000034.1 GCA_022340195.1 Chromatiaceae bacterium | reverse complement strand
CAACAACGCCTTCAAGCGTGCGGACGAGATCCAGTGGTCCCGAGGCATCGGGCCCGGAGACGAAGGTTACGTGGACTACTTTCTGCCCGTCGTGGCGGATGCTGAGGCCGGTTTCGGCGGCGTGCTCAACGCCTTCGAGCTGATGAAGAACATGATCGCAGCCGGTGCGGCGGGCGTGCACTACGAGGATCAGCTCGCCGCGGTCAAAAAGTGCGGTCACATGGGCGGCAAGGTCCTGGTCCCCACCCGGGAGGCGGTCGAGAAGCTGATCGCGGCGCGCCTGGCGGCGGACGTTTGTGGCGTTCCCACATTGGTGCTGGCCCGAACCGACTCCGAAGCGGCCAACCTGCTGACCAACGACGTGGATCCCAACGACAAGCCCTTCCTAACCGGCGAGCGCACCAGCGAAGGCTTCTACCGGGTCAAGAACGGCCTGGAGCAGGCCATCAGCCGCGGTGTCGCCTATGCCCCGTACGCGGACCTCGTGTGGTGCGAGACGGGTACGCCGGATCTGGGGTTCGCCCGTGAGTTCGCCGAGGCGGTGTTGGAGAAGAACCCGAACAAGCTGCTCGCCTACAACTGCTCCCCTTCCTTCAACTGGAAGAAGAACCTGGACGACGCGACCATCGCCAAGTTCCAGGACGAGCTGTCGGACATGGGCTACAAGTACCAGTTCATCACCCTGGCCGGCATCCACAACATGTGGTTCAACATGTTTGATCTTGCCTACGACTACGCTCGTGGAGAAGGCATGAAGCACTATGTCGAGAAGGTCCAGGAGCCGGAGTTCGCCGCCCGCGATCGCGGATACACCTTTGTATCCCATCAGCAGGAGGTTGGTGCTGGCTACTTCGACGACGTAACCACCACCATCCAGGGCGGTACCTCCTCGGTCACGGCCCTGACCGGCTCTACGGAGGAGGAGCAGTTTTGAGGCGAATAGGCTACGAAGGTGCTTCAGAAAACTGCTCCGCAAGGTCCTGTGCCCCAGGGGCACGGCCCTTTTGCTTGTTTGGAGCAACTGTTCAAAAGTCTCCGTCAATTTGTACTCCAGTTGTCAGCGGAGTTGCGGTCGCTATCGCTACCGTTGGAGTCGGTTTCTTGCCCTGTTGCGTGCCGGTCGGACTCCTCTCCTCTACCCCGACATCGATAACGACCCGATACCGACAGGTCACCTTTGCTGCACGCGACAGTCTCTAGGCGTCGGGCTATCCGAATAACTAGCATTCATGGCCTGGGTGTTCTCATCAGCCAGGTTCAGACCGCCAAAGGAGGAGAATCCAAACGTGAGTAACAATTACCTCAGCATCACCGACAGAAGAACCGAAAAAACCTACCGAATCGATATCGTTGACGATTGCATCCGAGCAACCGATCTGCGTCAGATCAAGGTGCGGCCCGATGATTTCGGAATGATGTCTTACGACCCCGCCTATATGAATACGGCGGCCTGCTCCAGCTCCATCACCTACATCGACGGAGAAAACAGCATCCTGAGATATCGTGGTTATCCCATCGAAGAGCTTGCCGAGAAGAGCACCTTCCTCGAATGCGCCTATCTCCTGATCTACGGCGAGTTACCAACCGCGGAGCAGCTCGATCATTGGACCAGTCGTATCATGCGGCATACCTATATCCATGAGAATCTGACCCAGATCATCGAGTCCTTTAGGTATGACGCGCATCCGATGGGCATTCTGATCAGCTCGGTAGCAGCCATGTCCACATTTCATCCGGAGGCTAGAAACGTGGATGATGCGGAGGCAAGGGAGAAACAGATATGGCGCATTCTGGGAAAGCTGCCAACCATCGCAGCCTTTGCCTATCGGGTCCGCATCGGTCGCCCCCACAATTATCCGGACATCAGCCGAGGGTATGCCGGTAACTTCCTGTACATGCTCGACTACATGAACGAGCGCGATTACGAGGTTGCGCCGGCGCTATCTCGTGCGCTGGATGTGCTTTTTCTATTGCACGCGGATCACGAGCAGAACTGTTCCACCGCCACCATGCGTGCTGTCGGCTCCACGCAAGTGGATCCCTACAGCGCAGTTGCTGCGGCCTCCGCCGCCCTGTTCGGACCACTTCACGGCGGCGCCAACGAAGCGGTTTTGCGCATGCTGGAACAAATCGGATCTGTATCTGCGATACCGGAATACGTCGAACGCGTTAAAAATGGCGAAATGCGTCTGATGGGCTTCGGCCATCGCATCTACACCAGCTACGACCCCAGGGCCAGCATCATCAAGAAGGTGGCTTATGACGTCTTCGAAGTGACCGGTAGCAATCAGTTGATCGACATCGCTCTGGAGCTTGAGCGAATCGCCCTCGAGGACGAGTATTTCGTCTCCCATAGGCTCTATCCCAACGTGGATTTCTACAGCGGGATCATCCTGCAGGCCATGCGCTTTCCTACAGACATGTTCCCGGTGTTGTTTGCCATCCCACGCGCAGCCGGATGGTTGGCGCAGTGGATAGAGATGCTGGATGACCCGGCACAGAAGATCGCTCGCCCACGACAGGTTTATACGGGATACGAGCAAAGGCCCTATGTGCCGGTTGAAGAGCGAGCAAGCGCGTAGGCGGTTTCTGTCGACATGCTTACCGGCTTGCTTGTCTTTTCGCCCGTTTCCGAAGAAATAGCGAATCGATCATGCGGCACGAGCGCATCCCATAGGTTTGCCTAGCCTGTAATTCACGGCCCAAGCTGCACGTTGACCTCGCTGTAGCGATGCTTCCCGAAGCTCTCCGTAACCGCCTTCAAACCCATTTACAAAGCGGTATTCTCGATGACTGAAATAGCGCTCGAAGAACGCCTGATGCTGACCCGACGGACGATGGATCTACTCGAAGGCTGGGGCCTCGGAGCCCGCGACATCATCCAAATCCTGAGTCTCCCAGAGAAGGTAAAGGTGCGGGCAGTGGCCCGTTTCAGGGAGGACGAGCCCTTTCCAGACGAGCCGGACGTGAACCGCCGTGTCGGGTATGTGTTGCGGATCGAAGCGGCGCTCCACACCTATTTTCCGTGCAATCCCGAGATGCGCTCCCTGTGGGTCACGCGGGGCAACCGGCAGTCCGGCAAGCGCGCACCCATCGCCGTCACGGTCGAAGACGGCGAGCGGGGGCTAGTCTCCGTTCTCGCACATCTCGACTGTACTTTCGCCTGGGATCAGACCGGGTCCAAGACCGAGTACAGGGCACCGTATTCTCCAACCCGCCCTGCAGATGTCGGAGCCGGTGCGCATGATGTGCCGGGAGGCGGATCTCGATAGGCTGGTGGCGGAGTTGGCCGTGCACCGCCTCGATCTCGTCCTGGCCGACCGTCCGATCCCTCCCACGGTCAGCACCCGGGGCTTCAGTCACAAGCTTGGCGAGTGCGCGGTCAGCTTCCTCGCCAAGGAGAAGCTGATGGCGCAGCTGGAAGGCGATTCCCCCCGCTGTCTGGACGGCGCCCCCCTGTTCCCCTGTTGTTGCCCAGCAGCGGCAATCAGCTTCGCGCCGATATCGACGAGTGGCTCCACAAGCATCGCGTCCATCCGCGCATGCTTGCCGAGTACGACGACAGCGCACTGATGAAGGCCTTCGGGCGGGAAGGTGTGGGGATCTTCATCGCGCCCACTGCCATCGAGGCGGAAGTGGCGCTGCAGTAACAGGCGACGGCGATCGGCCGGGTCGAGGAGGTGAAAGAGCATTTCTACGCCATTTCCGTCGAGCGCCGGGTTACGCACCCGGTCATGTCCGTCATGTTGGAGACGGCACGCGAGTCGCTGTTTAGCGATCAATAATCATCGAGATGAAAATCAGAGGTGCGAACCATGAACGAGCCAATGAAACGCATTGGAATGGCTGTTCCGTTTCTTATACTGGCCTTGTTTCAGGTAACCCCTGTGCTGGCCCGGAGTGATGATCTTATACAGCGCGAAATCAAGGCGCAGATCGAAGGGTCTACGAAGCTGCAAGGCACCCGGATCGAGGTGCACGTGAAAGGGCTCCTGGTAATTCTTACTGGTGAGGTTCGGCTCTACGAGCAGAAACTGATCAGTGACCGTATTGCCTGGACGACTCTGGGCGTCTTCGAGGTGGACAACGAAATCCGTGTGGTGCCGAAGGTGCCCCTGTCCGATGCGGCCATCGAGCGCAAGATCAGGGAGATAGTGAAAGCCGACGAGCGATTCCGCACCGCTGGGGTGGTGGTCAGAGTCAGCAATGGTGAGGTCTTTCTCGCGGGCAGCTTTCTCGGCATGCGCGATCCGTCGATTCTGAAACACAAGGTGGCGGAAATCGAAGGTGTGGTCGGTATTGAGGTTCGCGCCGCATTCCTGGCCGGGAAGGGCTCGCCATGAATCGTTTCGAGAACATCCTTCATGTGATTCGATCCAGAGGGATACGACGACGCTAACGTTTCCTCCGGCGATGAACACCGCTGCCCGGGCCAGCCACCGGTTCGTGGTGACCCACCGGAGCCCATACCTTTACCCACATCTCTGCCGCCGGACCCTCCCAGGGTATCGCAACTGCTTGATCTACTGTTACCAACCTCCGTGGAGGCAGTTCGAGGCAGAGTCCGTAACCCTCTGATTCCGCAAAAACGCCGGACTTATGGGTAATGGTATGACCGGAGCCGGGGCGGTTCCTCTTGCGTCGGCTGCAACCCGGCAAGATCTGATTTCATCGGAATAATCGAATAGATTCATATTATTCGTTTTTTTGTTTTTTGTGTCCTAGGTCTATAAAGGAGTCCGACGCCCCCGCTCGCGCAGGAGAATCCGATACCTATACGACCCTACGACACCGCCATGCACAAGGTTATCCATTTACGGGTTCACGCCTGCTTCCCGCGCATGTAAAAACTCAGCTTCCGTTCGAACCAGACCGTGATGCGGGCAATGATCTCGTCTGCGCTCTCCTCGACTGGCTTGTTGGTGACATCGACGACGGCGAAGCGGCCTTTTCGGAAAACCCGCCGCGCCATGTCCATCTCGTCGTAGAGGCCCGAAGGGTCGGTGTAGGAGCGCCCAGCGGTGCCGGCCATCGACCGTTGGCGAAAGTGTCGATGATGGGCGAGTTCGCGCTCGTCGATGACGAGGCCGATCACGCGGCGGCGGTCGATCTGAAACAGCTCTGGCGGTGGCGGTAGGCTCGGCACCAACGGGACATTGGCGACCTTCCAGCCAAGCACGGACAGAAAGATGCTGAGCGGCGTCTTCCCAACCCGCGACACGCCCGTCAGCACACCGTCGGCTTCGCGAAGCTCCCGGGGATTGCGCCCATC
>JAJDOL010000361.1 GCA_022340195.1 Chromatiaceae bacterium | reverse complement strand
GGGCAACCCATACTGAGTCGCGGAGCAACGTCTCTCCATTTAAAAGCGTTCTTGTCCGTTGCAGGAACCGGCGAGAACCTATCCATCGGCTGCACCACAATGAAAAACACTGGAGCAAAAAACCATGAAACGATGCCGACTCGCGGTCGCAATCGCCTCGCTGATTCTCTCAACCGCGTCGATCGCTGAGGATCAATACAAGACGTATCGGGCGGTGCACAACTCCAACGTGCGGGCAGCGCCCACAACCAACTCGCAAAAGATCGGATATTTGAAGGAAGGAAGCCCTGTCAGGGTCATCGGCAGCGCGGCCGGCGGAAACTGGCATCAGGTCAGACTCACCAGCGGCCAAATGGGCTTCGTATTCGGAAAGCTTCTGGAGGCGACCAATGGGGAGGGTACGTTGGAAGCGAGCGAGCCTAGCTTGAAGGGTGGGCCCACCGAGGCGCCCGAAGATGCATTCGCCTATATCGTGTGGCCGAACGACGGCGAGATAATCCCCGGGGGAGATTTCGTCGTCCTGTTCGGACTTCACGGTATGGGAACCGCCCCCGCCGGTGTCGACAAGCCCTTCACCGGACATCACCACCTGTTGATCGACACCGATCTGCCCCCCCTCGACCAGCCGATTCCGGCCGACGATAACCATGTCCACTTCGGTCGGGGCCAAACGGAATACCACCTGACGCTGCCCCGGGGAGAGCATACACTGCAGCTCCTCCTGGGCGATGCCAACCATATTCCTCACACCCCGCCGGTCATGTCTGAACGCATCACCATAATGGTACCGTAGGAGAGCCTGGCAGTTCGCTGGACTTTCCCTGCGGTCGCCGAGAAAGTCTCGCGGACGGCTACACTCGGCCGAAAATGGCGCGATCAGCGGAGCGCCGTTCTCCGTTTCCGGATTGCAAAGGCCAGTGGTCGGGCGATTTCGGCGCGCTCCTCACGGATACGGTCGCGCGACCCGAAAACCGTGGAGGTAGTAGCGGACGTCCCAGTCGTAGGAATGACGACGTGTCGAGCGCATGTAATCCGCTTCCAGATTCCAGCTGCCCCCACGCAGCATGCGCGCGAGACAATCCCCGCGTAGCCAGGGCGATCCGTCTGAAGGAGCGCCTTTGTAAGAGCGGTTCGAGCAGTCCTGGGTCCATTCCCAGAGATTGCCGTGTACGTCGTATAGACCGAACGGATTGGGCTTGAACGAGCCGATCGGCGCGGCAGACTTGCCGTCCCATTCACTGCCGCAATCGCGGCAATCCGCATTATTCGTTCCCACCGCGTCACCCCACCAGAAAGCGGTATCGGAGCCACCGCGCGCCGCGTATTCCCATTCCGCCTCCGAGGGTAGCCGGTAATCCTTGCCGGTCTTCTTGCTTAACCAGACGACGTACTGCTGGGCGTCGTCCCAACTCACGTCGGCGACGGGCATTTGCGCGTTGTCCAATGACGTGGGTGTATGGTCACACCCCGCCTCCCGCAAACAGGCATCCCATTCTCCCACGGTCACTTCGTAAACGCCGATCGCAAAGGGTTCCGGAATCGTTACCTCGTGCACCGGCTTCTCCTCGTTGCGGTGGTGCTTCGAGCCCATCGTAAAACGACCGGCGGGGATTACCGCCATGAGAGGGCACTCCGCGCAATCCCGGAACTGGTTACCCGCCTGGGCCTTGGCCGAAGCCGGCGCCTCCTCGACGTCTACCGGTTGTTCCTCGCCGATTCCGGCGGCGGAACCTGACTCAGGCGGCGCAATCTGCGGTGCCTGCTCCGTCTCGTTGCTGCCCTGCTTTTTGAGGGCATTGATGCGAACCTTGGCCAGGGGGGCGAACCTGCCTTTGGGGTAGGCATGCAAATAGGCTTCGAGCTCGGCGGGATTCTCGCTGTTTTCCACGGCCTCCCAGAATGCGAGCTCCTCCCAAAAGGCCAGGTCCTGCGCGTTCGATTGCTCCCCGGCGGAGTCTGAGCCCACTGCCAGACGGCAGGTGCCTAGTATCGCGGTTAAAAGTACGAAGCAAACCGCAGATCTCTTGTTTCCGGCAAGCACCATCTGATGTCCCACACCTGCAATTTGGGGGTCGAGCCCGAGATCCTGCTTGAGCCTCAGGCAAGAAACATGGAAAGACTAAATATTATGCCCGGCGACTGGGGCTAACCTCCAGTTGAGTGGGCAGTGCAACTGAGTCGGAGGCGAGAAATGCGACGGTCCGAGACACCCTTTGGGAAACAAGATAGCGCAGGCGAGCCTGGGTTGTATATGGCCGTAGAGCCGAGCAACCGGAAGTCGCAGCTCGGTTTCGCAGATCGGCGCCACAAGATCCGCCGGGTGACGGTTGAGGCGCGCACCCCCGCGGCCTTTCCAGAGCACAGCGGGCGGTCGGTAACGGATTGCCTTGGCGCGGCGCGGAGACTCGTGCAGCTGCTGCGGCTCGCGCCTGAAGAACGCGTCGAAAAACTGCTGCATTCCATGGTTCAGCTGCAATAGCTCGTAGCTTCTTGTCTTGTGTTCGATAAAAGGGGGCAGCGAATCCGGCAGGGTCAAGCAGTCGAAATGTTGGTCCTGGTGTATTGCGTTGTGCACGTCTCCAAAGCCTGTCGAGAGAGACTCTTTGGTCATTAAGATTCCTCAAATACGAAGCAGTACGCCTTGTCTGATGTCACAACCAGCGGCCGATGTCCCTAACGAAGCCCAGCATTGCACGCGACAGACCGGATTCTAGGAGCGTCTCAGCGCAGCAAGAGGTCGGGGATCGCAATGGGGGAGGAGGATGAAGATCAAGTGACACGACAATCAAAGCCGAATTTTTTCGGCATTTAACCATCCATTTTTAGCGCGTCTATGGCGAGCGCAAGCGCAATTTCGTCGGCCAATCGATCTGGGCCCGGGGGGTATTTCGTTTCGACGGTTGGTCGGGATGAGCGCGTTATCCGTGAGTACATCCGCCACCAGGAAGCCGAGGATCAGCGCTTGGAGCAGCTGAAACTGTGGCGCTGAGAAACCGCCTTTAGGCGGTTCCAAACCGTCGGGGTCGCGTTAGCGCCCCCGATTAGCCGTTATGAGCGGCTCACGAATTCAAAGCCCCCGGCTTTGCCGGGGGATGGTTACTCAGTAGGGTCGAAGAATCCTTGTGCAAAGCTAACCGGAGATATCCGGATCGTAAGGTGTATGGGGATCGTCGCGGCCAGTTCGGAATTCAGACCATCTGCCTAGACCGCAATGCAGCAACGCCTCCTCCGCTTGAGTGCTCGCACCTCCCGGAGCGCCATCAACGTGCGCCAGCTCGTGAATGAGAGTTGCAAGCACTGTCCAGCGTCCGATTCGAAATGCTGAGGGCCCGATTGCGATTTCGTTCGGGTGGGCAACGCTATTTGCACCGAACTCCGTAGCCGACGGATCGTAGTTGATCCAAATCGAGCGGTCGTTGAGCAACGAGGTCAGGGAGCGGCCATTCGGCAAGCCCGAAAAATAGCGGTTTGCACTGGCCATGTCTCTGGCGATGACTTTCGCCCGGCTCCTGGCCCAGTTCACCTGTGGCCTGTGTTTTGGAAGCACCGTTACCCACCCTGGATGTGGACTTACATGGTCACCGATGTTCATCTGTATGCTCATGGTGTAGTGTCCTCTCTACGGATTGGGATGGATTGGCACGAGTAGGCTGTGATTCCAACGTGTTGGATGTCCGCTGCTGCGGGCGGACAGTTCCTCTTTAGTCCGCTAAAGACGTCGAATTCCGCGGCTTCAAGCGCTTGACCCATGGGAGGCTCGCAATACTCTGGAGCATCAATGTCGTAATGCCTCAAGCTCCCGATCATCCGGAAATGCGAGCTTCACCAGCTCGACGAAGGCAGCACGGGAAGGATCAAAATAGGACGCCTCCGCATTGGGATCTCCCCGAGCATCCCCGATGACCAGTCTATTGCACCCGAAATCCAATACCATGCTGGTTATGGTTTGCTTCATTCCTTTGGCGACTGGCTTCCTCCTCAACCGGAAGCCTACGCTAACTCCAGGACGGCATCGCTTCGTTACAGAATCGTCGAAGCCTTCGGGCGCCCGGACAAGTGCGACGAGTTGGTCGAGGATATGCTTGGAAAGGGGGCGCTCCGTCGCGGACAGGATGAGATATCCGGCTAACTTGGGTCCAGCGACACTGCGCCCGACCGCTTTCACGCGCAGCACGGTCCCTTCCACTACGTTCGTCGTTGCGTTCCACCTCGCTCTACGGCGTGCTCCCCAGTCGCCCGACACACCAGCGTCGGCGTCGGCAGCTTCTTTCCGTTCCGACAAAATCACGCTTGCATCTTCTCCGTCGGCGATGAGCGTGGTGGCCTCCACGTAACCGGTACTGAAAAATAGGACCAGGGTGAGACCAATGAATGCGCCCCATGCTGAAAACGATGCCGGAGAAATACCGTTTACAGGCTCTCGTAGAAAAATCGCTCCGAGCATGA
>JAJDOL010000344.1 GCA_022340195.1 Chromatiaceae bacterium | reverse complement strand
ACAATTGGCAAGAGCTACGAGCTCGGTGGTCCGGAGGTATTGTCGTGGAGCGACATGATAGGTCGCGTGGCCAAAGCCGTAGGAAGCGATAAGTGGGTGCTGCCGGTGCCTGTCGGGCTGATGAAAATCGGCGCCACGCTGTTCGACTGGTTGCCCTTCTTCCCGGTGACGCGGGACCAGCTGACGATGCTGGCCGAGGGCAACACCGCGGACCCGTCCATCATCGCGTCCCTGATCGGCAGGCCGCCGGCCGCATTTGCGCCCGAGAGCCTTTCCTATCTGTCGGATTGAGCGGGCATTCGCGGTCGCGAAGCGGGTGGCCGAGGCGCGGCGTTCGAGGTAACGCCTAGACTTCAGTTCCACGTACGCGGCCACCGGGGCGTCCCAATCGCTTTCCCGCGCTCAATCCAGAGCCGACGATGTAGTCTGGGTTGTGAATCCATTCCGTTTCCTGTTCCGGAACCAGAACGCCCGCCGCTTTTCGAAGGCGGCGGGCGCTATCGGTCTATGACCAACGAGCTTGTTACTTCACCAAATCCCGGTAGCTGTGCCAGGTCGCGTAGCCGAGAACCGGAAAGATGACGGCGAACCCAACGAACGCCGTAGCAATTCCGACCGCGGTCAGCGCCACGATGGACATTGCCCACACCGCCATTGCGCCGGGATTGCTCGTCACGACGCGAGCGCTCGTCTGCATGGCCGTGACGAAGTCCGCGTCTTTGTCCAGAATCAGCGGAATGGCTACAGCACTGATCAAGAACATCACGGCGGCGAGCAGGAAGCCGATGCCGATGAAAAGGGCCAGCGTCATCCAGCCATCGTTGCTGGAGAAAATGCGGATGTGGCTTCTGCCGGATCGCTTTTCTCGCGGTGGGTGCAGAGACGACTAAGGGCACTTCTGTCATCGGGGTAGACATGATTTCACCTCGGGTTCAATTGCTTGCTTTGATCAGGGGCACTGGGTTTTCTCAGCGCGTTTGTCGACAACTTCGGTTCTAAGCTCAGGTCACAGGCGCTCCCCGAAGGCGGTGCTAGCTCGCATAGGTCGCCACCTCGTGGTCCGAGCCGACTTCCACATCGAGCAGTTTCAGGGAGAAGTCCACGCCGGGCTTTTCCGCGGCATCTGCCATCGCCTCGCGCACCGCGGTGATGATCGCCAGGGCCTGCAGGATGTCCGCGGGGCTCGACCGGTGATCGAATCGGGAAATCTCGTTCAGCAATTTGCCGACGATCTCGGCTACGTCTTGCTCGGAGTCGGTGTGTGTGTGCAGCGGAATGTCGACGACCAGCGTGGCTTTCCGGCTTTGCGGGGTCATTGCAAGGGCGTTCATAGTGCTGTCTCCTCGGATCGCTCCAGTACAGGTTCTGTTGAGAAAATACTTTTCAGTATCGGGACATCATCTGGATGACTGTTCATTTTTCTTGCCTCTGCGGCGAGTGAACATGAAACGTCTATATGTTATCGATAAGACTAGGTGGGATACGCAGGGATGTCAATGTATTTAATAAACAAACATGAGACATTATTGTAGGTAGAACGCAGGAATACTAGACAAAAAATTAACGATCCCGGCGCGCGACAGACGGATCCCACGTACAGAATCGGGGCGGTATCGCGTCTGACCGGCATTGCTCCCGATACGCTGCGCGTATGGGAGCGGCGCTACGGCGTGGGGTGGACTTCAGCCGGGAGCCCGAAGCACTTGTCGAACGCGGAATCGACCAATCGGCGGCGATGCAGAGGCTGCACGCCGTAGACGAGACAGGCCGAGTCGTAAGCGGTATGACCGAATTTGTCGCCGTTTGGCGGCAACTGTCGGGCTGTCGGCATCTGGCCTGGTTGGCTGAGCGCTTTGGCCTTGTTGCAGTCCTCGACCGGGTCTACGTCCGATTCGCCGCCTGGAGATATCGGCGTCGCTGTGCCGATGGGACTTGTGCATTGCGTCCGTAGATCGGTGGCGCGGTACGTGGCGGATGCGGATCGTAAATCGTGGCAAGAGACTTGCCGCAAAGGACTGGAGTCGACCCAGAACTGCCCGTGGCCCATGGGAGCTCATGATCCACTGCAGAGCGCTAAGCGGACGAACGGACGCAACGCAAAAGTCTTATGCTCTGTCCTGAAATGCGAGTGATTCCACCGAAGCTTTTGAGCGGAGTAGATAGTTGCACGCGGGGAGCCGCCGGCTGAGGCTGCATCGAAGAGCGCATTAGGCGAGACTGGCTTTCGCTCGCTGGCTTTGCCCGCCCTTAACTTGGCAAAGCAATCGCGTATAGCGCAGCGCCTTATGGAGATGTCGAGCGTAGAAGGGCTACGCCATCATGAGGTGGAGGTGGAGGTGGCGTCGGAGGAAGGAGCTTGCTACTGCGATATTGCTTGCTGCGTACCAATCCTCCACCGACGCCAAAACGTACGGGCGTCGGTGTTGCATTGATACGGTTCAATGCGCTTCGCGAAACCCTGTTGCGGGAATGCACCTCCCTTGTGCATTACACTGCGTTCAGTTCGGTAGGAATCCCTTTACTTGGTCTCGGCAGGAGCCGGAGCCGCCGGGACAGCCGGAGCGGCATAGGGTGCGCCGTAGGGCATGCCGTAACCGCCGTAGCCCGGGTAACCGCCATATCCGCCCCAGGGGCCTCCGCCATAGCCGTAGGGGCCGTAGCCGTAGTAGTCGCGGTAGCGATTGTAGCCGCGGCCGTAACCGCGGCCGCCGCCGCTCATGTTCATGTTGAAGTCACCGGATCCGTCACCCATCATGTCGTTCCACCAGTCGTTGGCGCCGGAGCCGTAGCCCGGACCGCCACCCCAAGGACCGCCGCCCCAAAAGGCGGACGCAGCAGCGGAAGCGCCGAGCAGAGCGGCGACAGCGGCAGCAGTAGCAAGCTTTTTCATTGAGTATTTCCTCGTTTTTTGTGTCTGGATGATGCAGGAGGGGGCATCGTTGTGCGCCACCTCCAACGAAGAGCCTATCAGAAATCTCGAATATAAGATATCACTGATTTTCATATGGTCCGCTTTGAGATTGACACCTGCCGGTCGCTCCAACGATGTCAAAGGCAGCGTTTGGCCGGGAGCGACCTTCCGGGGCCACACCGCCAAGTAGTGTCGGAAAACTGGGTGGACTATTTTCAAAGCTGTGGCGATAGGACTGCCAGGGTAGGAGGGTATCCCCGGTCTCGAGATGGAGATTATAGGGTTCTGCGTTGCTACGCACGATGAGCCGTGCGCCCTCATACGTGCTCGCATCCAACGATCCGTTCAGCGAGAGGTCCAACACGAGCTGCAGGAAGCCCCCGTTATTCTCCAGGCGAATACGTCCGCGCATGCAGAGCGCTCGGCGTCCCTCGATTTCCTCGTAGGTCATGCGCCCTTCGGACACGCCGCCCATGACCTGATCGCTAACCAAGCGCCAGCGGCTCCCGACGGCGGACGGACCTTCGCCATTGGCGAACGCGTCGATGATCAGGCCTTCAGCGGCGATACTCACTCGAACGACTGCATGTACGGGTTGTCCGCTCGTCGCTCGATCTTGATGAATTGGCGCTGCGACGCCCGGTGGCAATGGTTACAGGATTCGAGCATCTCGTCGTACGCGGTGTCGATCGCCTCAGGCTCGCCTGCTTTCACGGCAATTTCCAAGTTCTCGAATTTGGGCAAAAGATACTGTGCCATCAGCTTGGAAACCTCCATGCCGTCGAGTTGCTCTGTCTTTAAAGCCGCTTCTATTTGTTCCTCGATTTCATGGGCGTAAAAACGCTGAAGATCCTTGTTCTCGGAACCAATGGCCAGGCCGAGTTTGTGAGAGAAGTACTGCAGTCTGGTCATATGATTAATGAAGTCGTCCCCGGCGTCAGCTGCGGCAGCCGCGCTGAACAATATTGCCGCGCCTGCAATTGTTTTAGGTGCACGCATTTTGGATGTCCCCCTTAATTCTTAACGGACCGGTGATCCGGCAATGTCTCGAAACATGGCGCCGCTTTTCCAGAAATCATCGCAAAATTCGTAACGCACCGCTTTCGGCATGCGTCAAGATCGCGAGCGATGGTAATAAAGCCCCTGATCGTCCATGACCGAATCGGTGGCCGCATGGGCTGAATGCTCGAAAACTCTGGTGCTCCGGGGCCGTGACCACTCAGAAGGAGCATGCATATCAAGGCCGATTCGTTGGGAAGAAGCTGCGCAACACAGGTGACGAGGCTATGTCCAAAGACCCACTGGAGAAAAAGAGCTTTCCGCGAGTCAAGATCGGCGTCAGCTCCTGTCTGCTCGGGCAGGAGGTCCGATTTAACGGCGGCCACGAGCGGGACCGGTTTCTTGTCGGCTCGCTGTCCCAATTCGTCGATTATGTCCCGGTCTGCCCGGAGGTTGGGATCGGCTTGGGTATACCCCGCCCGCCTATCCGTCTTGTCGGCGATCCGGACATCCCACGGGCCGTCGGCACCGACGATCCGACCATGGATGTCACCAGTCGGCTCCAGTCTTTCGCGCGAGCGACCGTCCAAACCCTCGGCGATATCAGCGGGTACATCCTGAAGAAGGACTCGCCGAGCTGCGGCATGGAGCGGGTCAATGTCTACAGCGAAAAAGGCGGTGCAGCCCAACTCGAGGGGCAGGGAGTCTTTGCCCGGGTCCTGATGGATCGCATGCCGTTGCTCCCCGTCGAGGAGGAGGGCCGGCTGAATGATCCTGTCCTCAAAGAAAACTTTCTGATGCGGGTCTTCGTGTACCAGCGCTGGCAGCAACTCGCTGCCGAAGGTTTGTCAAGCCGCGCATTGATCTCGTTCCACAGCGATCAC
>JAJDOL010000313.1 GCA_022340195.1 Chromatiaceae bacterium | reverse complement strand
GGCGGAAGCACTCGATGAGTTGCGCCTCGCTGGTTCCTTCAGCATGAAGGATCGCTGACACGGATACACTCAACATATCGCTGAGCACGCTGCCCATGGGACTTCTACTTCAGATATCGCACGATTGCGCGCGCCGTTTCTTTCAAAAGCCCACTGGTCTCCGTCAGGGTATTGACCAGATACGATTTTGGATTCCCTTTTGACGATAGAGCGACTGGCCCACCTTCTCTGCCCTCGATCCGAGCGTTCAACGCCTCCTCGATTAGGCCCGCCTGCTGTGCGAGCGCATCTGCCGCCATGCCGAGGTCATAGGAGATCATGCGGGCCGTCCAGCCATCGATCTGCTGATCCGTATCGATGCTCTCGGTCACACGCGTCAGCGATTCGCGTGCATGGTTCAGCGCGTTCCGTAGCTTGGAGGTACCACGCCGGTCGAGCTGACCCTGGGTCTTCAATCGAGAGATCTCGCTGTTGATCGCCGTAAGATTGTCGTCCAGGAACACCTGGGTCCGCCCGATTTGTTCTCGCAGAGCAGGCTCGGGGGATAAACGGGTTTGCGCCCAGTCCTTCGCCTCATTAGTCCCGCGGTCAACGCCGGGTTCATCTGCGGAAGAGGGCGCAGGGTCGGCCCCGACCGTACCCGAAAGAGCGATAGCAATAACCAGTGCAGTGGTTCGAGAAAGGTACTTCATCATTAAGTCCGTCCGATTGCAGTTCCTCCGGGACATGTTCTCCGTTTTGTCAAACAATGTCCAAGTGGCCACACCCCGTCAGTATACCCGGGTCGAGCCCGAACCCGTGGCTGAGACCGGAAGTGAGACCGCTCGCGACGAAGGTATTGCATTTGCAGTGTGAAGAAATCGCCATTCGATCGGATACATCCATGCGACGGAAATCCGGGCTCGCTCGAGACAAGATTCCGAGCGCATCCAAGCGACACAGTTCGATTACAATCCATGGAAGCAAAAACAGAACGAACATTTAATGGCCATTAAAAAAAGGGGCGGCAGGGGAACAACATGAACCCTAACATCACCATGCGCGTTACCCGGATCGCTCGCAACGCATCAGGTCGCCTCTTGTGTTTCACACTGGTTGCCTCAGCCGTGGCAGGGCAAGCCCAAGGGGCTGCCTTTTCGCTTCACGAGAATAGCGTCAGGGCCATGGGGACCGCTTACGCCGGTTCAGGCGCAAACGCGGGCACCGACGCAGCTACGATTTTTTGGAATCCGGCAGGAATGAGCCTTGTGGATGGACGTCAAGTTCAGGTCGGCGGTATTTATGTCACATCCTCGCTCGATTTCAAGAACAAGGGATCGAGCCAATCCTTCCTCACCGCCCGCGGTATCCTGACGGCACCGAGCACGGGTGCGTCGGACAACGGCGGAACAGATGCCATTATCCCTAATCTCTACGGAGTGATGGACCTAAACGACAAGCTCAAACTGGGCTTGGGCATCTACGCGCCGTTCGGTTTGTCTACGCAGTACGACTCTGGATGGGTTGGACGCTATCACGCCCTCGAGTCGTCGATCGAAACGATCAGCATCAACCCAGCTCTGTCCTATGAAGCGACCGAACGGCTCACTATCGGTGCCGGTGTGAGCGCCAATTATATCGACGCGAAGCTTACTCAGGCCGTGTTCGTGCTAGATCCGTTCAGCGGACGACAGCTTTCTGATGGACATGCAAAAATTAGCGCCGACGATTGGGGATATGCGTTCAATGCGGGAATGATCTATGCGTTCGACGATGGATCGCGGGTCGGGCTGGCGTACAGATCCGACATAACCCACACACTCGATGGCGCCCGCACTTTAACCGGCGTCGGTCCACTATCGGGGCGCGTCGGGGCGCGCGCCGACCTGGCGTTGCCGGAAAGCGTAATAGCAAGCGGTTACACGCGGCTCAGCGACAAATGGTCGATTATGGGAGATCTGATCTGGACCCGCTGGAGCCGGTTTGAGGAGCTGAGGATACAGTTCGACGACTCCTCGACGGATAGTGTCACGCGTTACGACTGGAACGACAGCTGGCGGTTCAGCGTCGGCGCGGAATACCGCTCTAGCCGCCAGTGGAGCATCCGCGCGGGGTTGGCCTTCGATCAGACTCCGATTCCCAACGCGCAACGACGTGATCCGCGACTGCCTGGGAGCGATCGACGTTGGGTCACCATCGGTGCCACCTACAGGGCCAACGATCTCCTGCGTGTCGACTTCGCGTACGCCTACATAAAACTGGACGATGCCAGGATCGACAACACCATCGATCTGACGTCCGGAGCCATACCAGGTGCCTTCACCGACACCCTGATCGGTTCATACGATTCCGACTCACATCTCATCGGCGTCGAGATCCGTTTGGATCTGTGACCCCTGGCCCTGAGATCCGGTAGCGCCAGAAAAATTCGTAGTGTCAAACGAAGTTCAAGTGCAAGCCCCGTGACCGTACCCTGGGGAAGAGCTTCAATCAGTCATTCGTGAAGAGTTTGTCGAACCAGTTCACAGCGAACACCAAGCGAACAACCTATCTTAGAGTCATCGAGTAAACGACGTTGGTCACTGCCAACGGGCCGTTCCGTTGACAAACGAGGAGATAGCCTGTGGATATCGATTGGATCGACTCGAGCCATCCGCGCGATGTTGTGGGCATCGCCCCTGACGGTGGATTTTACATCCACGCCTCGCTCCACCCCTTGGGTACGCGAGGCGCATTGGATCGCTCAATACAGTCAGGGATCAAAAGCCGGCAATATGGCAGTGAGCTCTACTTCCCCATGCCTTGGATCCGATCAGAATTGGCTTCTGCGCTTAGGCGTAGACCAAGCCAAGTCTCATCCTCCGTCCGAAGCCAAATATCCTGCATGCTGAACGAGACCCTTCCGATGCTCCTGAAGCGCGAACGACTGCACCACTAAACAATTCCAACCAGCGCGCTATTCCGCGAGCTACTGCCAGTCCTCCAAAAAAGAGAACAGTCCTGCCAACGCCGCTTCATCAAGTTTCGGAAGGACCACGGAATCGGGCTCTTTCGGCAGCGTGAGCACGAATCGGCTTTCCCCCTCGGCAATTGTTGTCTCCAGAGTTCCACCGTGATGCCAGGCGATCAGATAGGAGCCAAGCAATCCAGTACCCGAACTGTCTGCTACTAAGCCTCCCGCGAAAGGACTGGTCGGTACCCCGGGTCCAGTTATCGTAACTGTCAGTGCGGCAGTCGGATCCGCAGCGGAGTCGTCCTGCAAGCAGGCGCTGGCTGGGTTACCCGCCAGTTGCACCAGCGCTTCGAACAGGGGCTCGATGAGTCCGCGCCGGACGATGACTTCGCTGGCACGACCCTTTACAGCCAGCCCAGCTCCGCGTAACAGCTCGGCTAGGTCCGCTCGGTCCGGGAAGCCAGGCTCCACCGAATTATTCAGAACGCGCAAGCTTTGGTGCACTTGCATGAGGTTGAGGGTCTCGCGCACCTCACGTCCCCACAACTCAAGGTCCGCGACTACTGGTTGCCCATTGGACTCGCTGGCATGTGCATTGCGCGCCCAGGCAGCAATCGCATAGGGAGCATGCCGAAGGCGCTCGAATCCCGCCGCTATTGCGAGCAGTCCAACCAGACGGTCACACTGTGCCATACGCTGCCGAACGCTGAATTTCTCTGCCAGAAGCAGGTCGCGCTCGCGCCGCAGGAGAAAAAAGTCCATCGCATGGCGAAGATCAATTCGCAAGGCTTGGATATCCCATGGTTTGGTGATATACCTCAGGATCTCTCCCCGATTGACCGCGGCGATAGCATCGTCCAGGTCCGAATAGGCCGTTGTGAGGATGCGGACAATCCATGGCCAGTCATCCCTCGCTCGTTTGAGTAGATCGACCCCTTGCTGACCCGGCATGCGCTGATCCGTGATCAGAACACCGATTTCTTGCGCCTGCTGCCCCAAGACGTCCAGCGCCTCCTCCACACTACTTGCTGTCAGAACCGGAAAATCGTTCGTGTAGGCCATCCGAAAGTACTTTTGCGCCTTTTCTTCATCATCTACGAATAAAACAGCGAAGGTTTGTTCGACATCGCCTCGCGTCATGTTGTGTCGCCTCCGACCCGATGTGATTCGCGCTGCCCCACTTCGACTCTGGGGAAGGTCAACTCCAACTCTGTGTATTCTCCCTCACGTGACCGGCACTTGACTTCGCCGCCGAAGGAATTCATCACGCGACGGCAAAAGGGAAGGCCCATTCCTGTCCCACGCCCCTCCCCCTTACCGCTATAAAACTCTTCAAAAACATGGGGAAGTACTTCCGATGAAATACCAATACCGGTATCGCGAAAATACAGGCGATGCCAGTCTTCCCCGGGTTCCAGAACGATCCGAATCTCCCCCTTCCTCGCCTCGCCAATGGCATCAAGGGAGTTTCTCAGAAGATTGTAAATGACGTAACTCAATAGAAGCTCCGAACCAAAGGCTTCGAAGTCCCGCCCCTCCAAAAAAACCCGGGACTTCTCTCCGTCTCTGAAGGGATAGGTCCGCAGGGCATAGTCAACACATTTACGTACCG
>JAJDOL010000129.1 GCA_022340195.1 Chromatiaceae bacterium | reverse complement strand
GAGCATTCCGCGCCGCGTTTTTCTTGTCAACGGACTAATTCTACTTTGTCACATTAGCCACTAAGCGGGCATCTCACTCAAGCTGTTGTTTCGCGTAGGCGGAATCGATAGAAGCTTGCCGTTTTCGATGGCGGACTTCCAATTGTCGGATGACCTCGTCAACACCGACATCGCGTCGCGGCAGGAAGTGCGCCAGCAAGGTCTCGACGTCCGCACAACTGAGTAATGGGTACTCGTCATGATGCGCCGCGCGCTCCTTGAGCATGAACAGCATCGCCATCATCACCAGCGCCATATGGTGGTGCCAGGCCTTCCAGCCGCGGGCCTGGTAATGATCCAGCCCCGCCTGGCTCTTACCGTCCTGAAACGAGCGCTCGACCCAGTAACGCTGGCCTCGTATCTGCGCCAAGCGCTGTAACGGGGTGTTCGCCGGCGCATTGCTCAGGCTATATTTGATCTCGTCGCGCGCCGCGACTTCCCGGCGTACGATCAGGTGCCAATGGCGCGCTTGAGCTTCCTTTGAACCCCATAACCAGACCCGTTGATGCAGCACCTCGACCTGTAAGACGCCTTTGGTGCTGTCACGCAAGGTGACCCGTGTCCAGGCTGCCTCCAGTTGGGCCTGGCTCCATTCATCGACCCGCACCTTCTCACTTTGCGCCATCGGCTTTGTGCGCTTGCGTCCGTGCCCCGGGGGCGCGGCGGGAACGATGGGGCGCGGGTCCTGCAGATAGATGGACTGGTCCTTGTGCACGTCAGCCACGAAGGTTTCGCCATCGGCCTCCAGGGCGCGCAACAACGCCGGGTCTTTGCCGTACAGACCGTCCATCCCCACCCAGCTGAAACGCACTCCCAGGCGCCGATTCTGGCGCACCATCTCCAGCGCCAATTCCGGCTTGCTCCTGGCTCGCCGCGCCGCGCTCGGTACGCCAGCAGCCTCGCAGCGGCGCTTGTCCTTCACCCAGGATTCGGGCAGGTACAATCGCGTAGCGATCAACGTCGAGCGACTGCCCTGGCTCAACGCCGCATAGACGCCCACCTGACAGTTGTCGACCTTGCCCAAACGACCATTCCATTGCCGCGCCACGCCAACGGACTTCTTGCCCTTCTTGGTGATCCCGCTCTCATCGATCAGCAGTGCGCTGTCCTCGGTACCACCCAACAAGGCATCGGCTTCCAATGCCACCTGCGCGCATACGCCGCGCTCGTCCCATGCGGAGTTGGAGAGAAAATGCTGCAGCACCTGCTCGTCGCTCCCCGGCACCACTTCGGCCATCCGTTCCATGTTCTTCTTTCGCGCCTGCATCAATCCATTCAGGTACTGTTTGCTCTGCGTGAACACATCGCGCGTGCGCAGCCGAAAGTGATGGGCGAATCCATCGCAGAATTCCGCAAAGCGAATCCCCACCGCTCCCAGTGGGCTTTCCGCATCCGGGATCCTCTTACTTGGTGGTCGTTTTCGGTAGGCCTCGGCTCATCCTCTTCGCCGTTTTACGTCGCCTTTCCAGTGGCTCTATTTTAGCTCGTTCTCCTGAATATTCAGAGCGTTAAATGTGACAAAGTAGAACTAATTGCCCCAGGGATTATTGTTCTGCGAAAAATCCGGCTCGTTCGCATTGGAAAACCAGGTAGTACGACGCCATGAGCGTGGGGGCAGGTTGTGCGTCGTAGCATCGGCTTGATTATCGGAAAGCAATCTTCCCGAATCAGAGCAGGCCGGACTCCGAGTAACGGTACTGATCCAGACCCGGTGCGAATGGTCCGCTTTGGGAGGCACACCTGCCGGTTTTCGGCGTGGAGTCAAGAGCTGCTTTTTGCCGAAACGTTGAGCTCAAATACGTCAGTGCCAGTGTCCGTAGTTGGGACAGAGCTCCCGCCCGATTCTTCGAATTAGGCGTCCGCCCCTTCTTGTGCTGGCGGCCTGCAGCTTCTCAATGGTGCCAGTGACTGCAATCGGCGTTCAAGCGACGCACGCACGGGCTCCCCTGAGCAACAGTTCCTGGAACAATCCGACCATTGGGTTCAGGCCAGCAGAAATGGCAACGCTTCGGTTCAGACCTCGACCAAGGCGAAAAAAGGAGAAATAGCCGAATGCATGGCCGACCGAGGGACTATCGTCCGTGGCGCTTCAAGGGCTCGAAACGCTCGATCCGGAGCTCCCAGTGATGCTCGGCGGCGTCGAGCACCATGCAGGACGGCCCGCCGAAGGTCCGTGCCCGGCCCGCGGCGCCGGGGTTGAGCACCCATGGCTCGGGATCGCGATCGGCGATCAGGCGATGGCTATGTCCATAGACGATTGCGCGGGCATGCGGGAAGCGGCGGCGCAGACGCTCATGGCGATTACGGGCAGCGATCTGGTGGCCGTGTATGATTGCCAGCGCCCCGCCGGGCAGCTCCAGGTCCTCGTGCTCGCGCAGGTACTCCAAGAATTGCCGTTGCTCCGGCGGCCATTTGCTGGGGCGGTCGTTGTTTCCGGCGACGGCGACAACCCTTCGCTGCCGGGGGCGCAGGCGCTCCAGCACATCGGCGTTTCCGATGTCCCCGCCGTGTACCGCCAGATCACAGTCCGCAACCAAGGCCTCCACCCGCGCGTCCAGGCGGCCGTGGGTGTCCGCGAGAATGGCCACTCGAATCACGGGATCGCTCCTACCATCTACGCGCCCGGATCTCCAGTCTCGCGTATCTCGATCGCCTTCATCGCCTTGCCTCCTTCTGTCGCGGGGTTTTGCTTGGGAACGTTTGATGCAATGATCATGAAGCCACCCCTCGATGTCTGACAAGCCCGAAGATGAGTTGGAGCTCTTGACCGTCGGCCCGCCGGGCGCGGACTGGGCCCTGTTCCTGGCCCATGGTGCGGGACAGGGCATGAGCTCCCCTTTCATGGCGCACATCGCCGACGCGCTCGGCCGGGGCGGGGTGCGTGTGGTTCGCTTCGAGTTCCCGTACATGGCAGAAATGCGGCGCACCGGCAACCGCAAACCGCCGAACCGGGAGCCCGTGCTGCTGGAGCACTGGAACCTGGTCATCGACCGGGAGCTTGCCGCCGGCACCGACGCTCGGCGACTGTTGATCGGCGGCAAGTCCCTGGGTGGGCGCATGGCGAGCCTGATTGCCGACGAGCGCGAAGTCGCCGCCCTGGTCTGCCTCGGCTATCCCTTCCACCCACCGGGAAAGCCCGATCGGCTGCGCACCGAGCACCTGCGGGCTCTGCGCACGCCAACGCTCATTTGTCAGGGCACCCGCGACACCTTCGGCAAACCGGAGGAGGTCGCATCATACGCACTCGCCCCTTCCATCCGCCTGGCCTGGATCGAGGACGGGGATCACAGCTTCAAGCCACGCAAGCAATCCGGCCGCACTTGGGAGCAGAACCTGGAGCAAGCGGCGGAGGCGGTCGTCGACTTCATTGCTCTTATGTGAGCAGAGAATCGCGCGTCAGCTAAACCGCCCCACAAAGCCGTGCACGAGGCTCGCGATCAATGCCGGCTTTTCCATAACGACCGCGTGTCCGGCATCGGGAATCATAACGATCTCGGAAGCCGGAATGGACCGCGCTAGGTCCCGGTTCAGTTGCGGCGCCACGAACTTATCTTGCTCGCCGAACACAACAAGCACCGGGCATGTAAGCTGCCCGATCCTGTCCGTGAGCTGGGGGTCCTGGGCAACCTGAAGCAACCGGATCAGACCACGAAAGAAGTCTGCGGGGAGCTGCTTGAATTGCTCAAATGTCATGGCAAGACCGTTGAAAAAGGCGATAGGCTCGCCCTCGCCCAAGACCTCATAGCCGATCTGGATGCCGTTGATCTGCGCTTGCTGCATACAACCACCAACATTCGAGGCGTTATGGGTACCCGGGTAGCATGGCAACATAAAGTGTTACTGAGGGAAAGTGCGCAAGGCTAACGGTTGGCTCGAACAGCTGGAGCGAGCGGGCAACCGGCTCCCTGATCCGGCGACGCTGTTTCTTGCAGGCACGCTGGTGGTGATGGTGGTGTCCCACCTCGCGGCGATCCTGGGCTGGTCGGTCCAGAAGACGGTCGAGCGTGAGGGTGCGCTGATCGCCGAGTCCGTTACCGCGGTGAGTCTGCTCGCGAGCGACGGGATCTGGTGGGCGATCTCCCACCTGGTCGAGAACTTCGTGACCTTCCCGCCGCTGGGATTGGTCCTCGTCGGCCTGCTCGGGATCGGGGTGGCCGAGCGCTCCGGGCTGTTACCCGTCTTTCTGCGTCGGCTGCTCGGCGCCGCGCCGTCCAGCCTTCTGGTACCTGCGACCATTTTTGTAGGAATCAGCTCCTCTCTCGCCTTGGACGCGGGCTACGTGGTGCTGCCGCCCCTGGCAGGCGCACTGTTCCTTGCCGCCGGTCGCCCCCCGCTCGCCGGGATCGCGGCGGTCACCGCCGGGGTCACGGCCGGCTTCTCTGCCAATCTTGCGATCACCGGTCTCGATCCACTGCTTGCAGGCTTGAGTACCGCCGGTGCGCGGCTCCTCGACTCGGACTATCAGGTGGCGATCACCGCCAACTGGTGGTTCATGATCGCTTCGACGCTGTTACTGACCGCTGCCGGGACGGCGGTCAATTACTGGCTGGTGGAGCCGCGGCTATCTTTGCCCGCCGAACAGGAGAACCGGGCGGGGCAGGACAACGCCTCCCATCAGGCCGAGGACCGCGGCCTGCGTGCCGCCGGCTTGACCTTCCTCACGGCGGTCGCGCTGGTGCTGGTCATCGCGCTGACACCCGGGGCGCCGCTGTTTGGCTTGGGGGAAACCTTCCCGCGCTGGATGGAAGCGATGGTGCCTCTCTTGTTGTTCCTGTTTCTCGGCGTGGGGCTCGCCTACGGTATTGGTGCGAAGACGATTCGCAGCGACCGGGACGCGGTACGGATGATGTCCGAGACGATGAAAGGCATGGGGCCCTACATCGTGCTCGCCTTCTTCGCCGCCCAATTCATCGCCT
>JAJDOL010000100.1 GCA_022340195.1 Chromatiaceae bacterium | reverse complement strand
GCCGAGTATCAGACATGGGGTTTTTTGTTTGGCCAGATCGCCGCTCTTGATCTTGAATTCCATGCTGGCTCCGTCGGCTTGTTTATGTGTTCAACGTAGACCGCCCACCGGGGTCACCGAGGCAGTGATAATATGCGCACTCGCGGAGTCTACAAGATTCCACCCGTAGCGGCAGCCGCAGGTCGCGCTGTGCGTTTGCTGTCCGTATTGATGCGGCGTCCCACGAACAAGCTGTGAAGATCCTAGATCGCTATCTGGCCGGCGCCGTAGTCGGAGGCACGCTCGCGACGCTCGCCGTGCTTCTGCCCTTGATGGGATTTTTCCTCCTCGCCGACGAAATGGACGAGGTGGGTGAGAACGGCTATCGGTTTGCGGACGCCTTGCTATTCGTGGTCATGGTGATTCCCCGCCATGCCTATCAGGTCTTCCCTATCGCGACGCTGATCGGCGCCCTGCTGGGACTGGGCTCTCTTGCAAGCCGCTCGGAGCTTGTAGCCATGCGGGCGGCGGGTCTGTCGATTGGCCGCATCGTCTATGGCGCAATCAAGGGAGGGGCTCTGCTCGCGCTGATCGCCGTACCCATAGGCGAGGGACTGGCTCCTGTTGCCGAGCAGACGGCGCTGCAATGGCGCTCCGAGGCCCAGTCCGGTCAGGTCACACTCAAGACGCCGTACGGATTCTGGGCTCGAGATGGCAGTGCCTACATCAATATTCGGGAGATCCTTTCCGGCGCGCACTTGCGCGGAATCCACATCTATGAGTTCGACAAAGAGCAGCGTTTGAGCCGGGCGACGAGTGCGGAGCAAGCCCGGTACGTAAAGGGAAGTTGGGTGCTGGAGGGGATTTCCCGCAGCATGATCGGGAACGACCACGTTGAGGTCAGCCGGGTCGATCAAGCCGGTTGGAGCTCGCTGCTGAACCCTGCGTTGCTCAAGATCGTGATAGTGGAGCCTCATGTATTACCTGTCTGGGGACTGTTGCGCTACATCCGCTATATGACGGCGAATGGTCAGGATGCCCGTCCTTACGAGGTGGCCTTTTGGGGCAAGGTGATACACCCATTCCTGATACTCGCGATGATCTTTGTGTCAATCCCTATTCTGCTTGGCTCGGCGCGGACGAGCGGGCTCGGTCCACGAATGTTTCTGGGCGTGCTGGTCGGTATCGCCTTCTACCTGGTCAGTCGCACCTTCTCCTACTTTGCACTCCTGTATGGCATGAGTCCCCTGGTGGCGGCTTTGATACCGCCGCTCTTGTTCCTTTCGGTCGCTTTCTGGGTATTGAAGCGGGTGGGTTAGAGACGAACGCTGCTTAATCCTTACAGGATCACGGGCCTGGTGTGGGAAAGCCGGTCGTAACAGGTCAATCGATCGCGGTCGAACAGCATCCACAGCAGACCGGCACCGGCAGGTGCGAGGCAGAGCGCCGCCCACGCCAGTCGCGCGAGCGCATGGCGCAGTCTCGGGCCGGAGCCATCGTCGCACACCAGTCGCAGGCGCCAAGTGCGCATTCCGAGCGTTTGACCGCCGCGGACCCAAAAGAACACGAAGAAAAGGCCGATCACTGCGACTAGATAAAGCTGCAATCCCAAACGGTGGATCCGCTCCTCGTGGGGAAAGGGTAGGCCGACGATAAAATCATAGGGGACTACGACAATGGTGACCGCGATCATGAGCACACCGAAGAGGAGCACCAAGTCGTAAAACAGGGCGGCCAGGCGACGAAAGAAACCGGGCGAGTGAGCTTGGCGGATTTCGATGTTCATAGAAGGGGAATGATCTGCGTCTAGTCAATCCGGATGTTTCACGTGAAGGAGTGAAGTGAGCGGACAGATTGCCTTGGTGTCTTCCCGTGATCCATCGCCGCCAATCGGCTAGACTTGAGCTCGTTTCGGAGATCCACCGCGACCCTTAGCAAGCACTTTGAAACATATCCGTGTCAAGCCCTTCTTCTTCTGGCTGTTGCGCCGTGTGCCAATGCCCGTCATCTCCATTCTCGTGGGCGTGGTGGCGGGTCTGGCCGTGTGGGGGGTGTTGGACCAGATCCAAAGCAGGGCGATCAAGAAGATATCCGACAAAGAGCTGCAGGTGCAGCTCGATCTGCAGGCCCGGGAAAGTCTGATCCGGTTCGACCAATACATGAAGAACTATGCCGTAACCGCTCAGTTGTTGGCGAATCACCGCAGTTTGGCAGAGTACCTGGAGCCCTTGTTCTGGTCCCCTCAGGAAGAGGTCGAGCCGGTCGTTTATCGCGAATTTCATCCGTCGTGGCTGACGGATTTTATCGAGCGCAACGCGCTTTCCGCGCCGAGCCACATATTGCTGGTGGATACCCAGGGGCAGATACGCGAGATCTACCAATCCGGAAACGCCGAGCTGCCGCGGGAGCTGGTCGAGCGCGTGGGAGAGCATTTCCGGGACACCGGCGAAGCACGTGTGGTAGTCACGCGTTTTGACGAACAACCCTACTTGCTGGTTAGCGACGTGGCGGAGGACACCGGGGGCTACCGAATGGGCAGCCTGATCGTGGTCGTACCCATCAACGATGCGTTTCTTGCGGCATCTCAGCGCGGGTTGTCCTCCGGGCGCGCGGCCGTGGCGTTGGTGGACGCGGACGAGCAGCGCATTCTGGCGAGCATCGATCCCAGGACCCTGATCCCCGGAACCCAGCTCGCGCAGTGGAAGGACCGCTATCTGATCACGACCCAGTCGCTTCCCGAGTACGAGGGGACGGACTGGAACCTGCTGTTCGCCACCTTTATCCCCCACCGTGGCGTTGAAGAGATGTCAGGCCGAGTACGCAACTTCGAGCGCCAGCAGCGCGTCAGGGCAGCGCTTGTATACATCCTGGTGTTCACACTGGTGATCTACCTGGTCTCGGCCCGTCTGAACAAGGTACTCAAGCGCATGTCCCGTTTCTCTCAACGGGCGCTCGGTATTGAGAATCCGGACTTCAAGCCCGGTGCCAACCAACTGGTGTTGCTCGAGGAGTGGATTCAGCATTTTACCCAGTTGGTGCTCAAGGCACGCGAGGAGATGAGTCGCAAGCACGAGAGCGAGATGCGCGAGAGCGAGGCGCTGAAGGCCGCGGTCATGGAGGCGTCCCTGGACTCGATCGTTACCCTGAGCCGCAAGGGGGAAATAATCGAGCTAAATCCGACTGCGGAGCGCACCCTCAAACTCACCCGCGATCAGGCCATCGGCGGCAGCTTCAGCAAGCTCTTCCTGACCACCGAAGGCCGGCGGGTTTTTCTCAGCCTGTTGAAGGACTCGCGGCGCGCCCGACGGGAGGGCCGACTACCCCAGGCGCGAGGTCAGCTGATGGCGCGACGCGCGGACGGCTCACAACTCCCGGTGGAGCTATCCATCGTCCCTATCCAACTGGAGAACAGGTTTTTTTACACCATTTACATGCATGACATCACCAAGCGCAAGGAGGCGGAGCGGGAGATCAAGAGCCTCGCACGATTTGCGGGTGAAAGCCCCAACCCCATCCTGCGGGTGAGTCCCTCTGGGCTCGTGGTATACGCCAACATCGCCAGCTCACCTCTTCTCGCCGCTTGGAGTACGAGCGAAGGAGGCATGCTTCCCGATCAGTGGATCAAGGAGGTCGGGGAGGTGCTGGATGTCGGCGGTTCTCTCGAGCGCGAGACGGAGATTGGCGATCAGGTCTATTCGTTGCTGCTTGCTCCTATTCGGGAGCTGGGTTATGTGAACATCTATGCCCGGGACATCACTGCAGTTCGCCGCGCGGAGCAGGAGTCGCGTCAGCATCAGGCCGAGCTGGTACACGTCTGCCGCCTGAGCACAATGGGCGAGGTGGCTACCGGCATGGCTCACGAGCTCAATCAACCCCTATCGGCCATCGTTAATTTTGCCAACGGCTGCAGCCGCCGTCTGCAAAGCAACGTCGGTGAGCGCGGAGAGTTGGTGGATGCCATGGGCCAGATCACGACCCAGGCTCAGCGGGCCAGCGAGATTATCCGCCGTTTGCGTGCACTTGTGGGAAAGCAGCCGCCTATCCGATCGGAGGTCGACCTCAACCACCTAGTAAGGGAGGTCTGCTCGTTCGTCGAGCTCGATACCAGCAAGATGGACTTCGCCATCGAGCTCGATCTGGAGCCAGACGGGATTCCGGTGGATGTGGACCTGGTTCAGATCGAGCAGGTTCTGCTCAACCTGGTGCGAAACGCCCTCGATTCCCTCCAGGAGGTAAAACCCGAGGTGAGGCGTATGAAGGTGAGCACGCAGTGGATTGACGAGGAAGCACAAGTGGTGGTAAGGGATTCGGGTTCGGGGATTGCGCCTGAACGCATGCAATCCCTCTTCGAGCCCTTCTTCACCACCAAGGAATCGGGCATGGGCATGGGCTTGCCGATCAGCCAGACAATTCTCGAAAACCACGGTGGCAAAATATGGGCGGAATCTGGGCCGGACGGCGGGGCGGCCTTTTTTATCCGGCTGCCTGTCATCAGAGCGGCCCGACGGCAACTCGAAGCCGTGGGTTGATCGAGAGCCTCGGAATGAATTCATCGAGGAAGCAGGCATGAATAGCGAGCCCACTGTGTTCGTCGTCGACGACGACCAAGCGATGCGCAACTCGCTCAAGTGGCTCATCGAGTCCATCGGTATGCAGGTCAGGACCTTTGGCTCCGCGGACGAATTCCTGAGCAGCTATTATCCGGGCCGGTCCGGTTGCCTGCTCCTCGATGTGCGTATGCCGGGGATGAGCGGACTGGAGCTGCAGGCCCATCTAGCACGAGAGGATTCCCGGCTTCCAGTCATCATCATTACGGGCCATGGTGACGTGGGGATGGCCGTCAAGGCCATGAAGTCCGGGGCTGTGGATTTTATCGAGAAGCCGTTTCACGACGAGGATTTGCTTACCAGTATCCGCAACGCCCTGGAGTTCGACGGAAAGCGGCGAGCGCTCCGATTGCAACGGGCGGAGATTACGGCGCGCATGGCGGAGCTCACTCCCCGTGAGCACGAGGTTATGGACATGGTTACCGATGGTCAGGCGAACAGGGAGATTGCCGCCGCGTTGGGAGTGAGTGCCAAGACAGTGGAGGCACACCGCGCACGGGTGATGGACAAGATGCGTGCGAGCTCCCTGGCCGAATTGGTCCGTATGGCGCTGATCGCCGGCGGTGATGTGCAATCGCTGTAGGGTGGACAGGCGAGGCGTATCCACCGGTCGATCCCAAACTTGACACAACGTTCGAGTGCTCCGATCGGGGTCGGCTTTGTATGCTGCGTCGATCAAGCTCGCAAAGCGACGCCATTAGTTACCGGTGGCGCTTCTCGGCGAGCACACGTTGTGGCGCAACCGAAGGCGGCTGGCGATAGCGTGAACAATAACCTTGTCGGAATTACTGACCTTGCCCAGTCGCACTGACTCGACCAAGCGACGGGTGCTGTCCTGGGCCTTTTACGACTGGGCCAACTCCGCCTTCGCCACCGTGGTGATGGCCGGTTTTTTTCCTATTTTCTTCAAACGATACTGGGCCGCGGACCTCGCGGTTACCGACAGCACCTTCTGGCTCGGCGTGATTAATTCCAGCGCCAGCCTGATCATTGTCGTCTCTGCGCCGCTGCTTGGGGCCATTGCGGATCAGGCGGGGGCCAAGAAGCGTTTTCTCATCGGCTTCACGGTACTGGGTGTGCTCGCTTGCGGAACCCTTTTTTGGCTTGCACAGGGACAATGGGGGATAGCCCTGGCAATCTATTTGCTCGGTGTCCTCGGGTTCTCGGGCGGCAACATTTTCTACGATGCCTTGTTGGTGGATGTGGCCCCGCCTGGGAGCTACGAGCGCGTCTCTGCTCTGGGTTATGCGTTGGGCTATCTGGGCGGCGGTTTGCTGTTTGCTTTCAACGTGGTTATGACGCTTTACCCGAGCTGGTTCGGCCTCGCGGATAGCGCACAGGCGGTGAAGCTATCCTTTCTGAGCGTCGCCCTCTGGTGGAGTCTGTTCGCCATTCCGGTCGTTGTCTGGGTGCCCGAAGGCCCACGGGCCGGAGGGACCGGTTGGATGCTTTCAGTAAGCGGCGGTTTGCGGCAGCTTGGCGCGACGTTGGGTCAGATACGTCGGCTGCAGATCACTTTTCTGTTCCTGGTTGCCTATTGGTTCTACATCGATGGTGTGGATACCATCGTTCGAATGGCCGTGGACTTCGGGCTAGCGGTCGGCTTCGAGGCGAACAGTCTGATGGTGGCCCTGTTGATTACCCAGTTTGTGGGATTCCCGGCAGCGCTCGCGTTCGGGCGCTTTGGCGAACGCTGGGGAGCAAAGCGGGGAATCATGCTCGCGATCGGGATCTACATGCTGGTGGTTCTTGGTGCCTCGCGCATGGACCGGGTCGAGGAGTTTTACCTGTTAGCGGTCGTCATCGGTTTGGTTCAGGGCGGAATCCAAGCCCTGAGCCGAGCCTTGTTCGCGCGTCTGATTCCAGCGGGTCAGACCGCGGAGTTCTTCGGTTTCTTTAACATGGTGGGCAAGTTCGCCGCCGTCCTGGGACCCCTGCTCGTGGGGCTGGCTGCCGCCCTGACCGGCGATTCGCGGTTGTCGCTTGTCCCCATCCTCCTGTTGTTCCTGGTCGGGGCGACCCTCCTGTCGCGCGTGGATCTGGAGGCGGGTGGGGAGGCGATTCGCCATCGGCTAAACCCCTGAGCACTCGCATCGACATGGCTCAGTGACCGCTTGTAGATCGCGGCAACCTTCGCGAAGGGCTGACGCATTGGCGACAGGACCAACCATGTGCGTTGCGACCCTTTCTCGCCGATTCGATGAATTGGTTCGCTGAGAAAGCTCACATACTCCTTCTGCTGCAACCCGTCTATCATGATTGACGTCAGCGTTCGGTAATCCCGTGTGTTGTGGTCCAGTGCCAACGGACACCTAGGTTAAGGGGCAATACCGTTCTCTGAGAAAGCGCCGCCCTGAGAAATGAACGTACCACCCAATAGAAGAATGCCTGTCCGACGACCCTGGACTCGGCGCTCAATTCAGACTCCCTCGTAGCGAGTATCGCCCCTGCTTACCGTTGGTCATGTTCAAATCATGGTACGAGATAACGCAAGCAACGATCCTCTAGGCATCAGCCGAGCAAGTGCACCCATCGCAACGGTGCTTGTCGCTCGCTGGACAGACGAGAAGAGCAAAGGGTGCGAACAGCGCTTCTCGCGCAGTTTCATGATTGGAAGGTCGCAGGAATGCGAGCTCTACTTGGCGGACGATTCCGTAAGCCGAAGGCACGCCGAAGTCTCACTTGAGAAGACGGGATGGTGGGTGTACGACAAGGGGAGTGCCAATGGGACCTTCCTAAACGGGAAGAGAGTTCAGACAAGTCCATTGGGTCAGCATTGCGTGCTGCGTGTTGGTGTCGAAGGGCCTGTGCTGAGCTTGTTTACTGAGCCTGTCGCCGCAAGCGAGCCAGCAATGTCCGCCCCGGTACCTTCGGATGACGTGACTGTCGTCCTGCCGGCGTTTAGACGCAATGATCGTCCTGTCTGCGGGCCGACGCGCGAAAGGGAATCGCCGAATTCAGAAACGTTCGCACGAGAAGCTGGAAGATCTTTAACCGCCGATGCTGACCAAGGGAGCGTATCTGGTCAGCACGCCAGGGCGTCGGTTGCACCCGAGGCGATCGCAGAGCATTATTTTCGATCCAAGGACGACGATGATGTGGGTGATTTCACTCGCGCCTTTCGCTCGGCGTTCCGTGTCGAGCAACGGAAGCAGACGCGGAAGCATTTTGCCGTGCTGGCGGGTGTAATCGCGCTTGCGTTCGCGATCCTGGCAGTCTCAGGTTTTTATCTGCTGTGGCAACAGCAACAGGTCGAGCAGGCCCGTCGGCTCGCCATCGATCTTTTCTATGACATCAAGGAGCTAGAGCTCGATTTGGCTCGCTTGCGGGATCGTGTCAGGGGCTCAGAGGACGCGGCGCTGATCGCGGAAATGGAGGCGAACCGAGCAAAGCTCGATGCCATGTCTAAGCGTTACGATCAATATCTCGAGGACCATGCACTACTGAGCCGCACGATAGACCAAAAGGAGTTGACGGTACTTCGTATGGCACGCTTGTTCGGCGAATGCGAGCTGAATATGCCCGAATCCTTCCACGCCGAAGTCAAAAACTATATCGCGAAGTGGCAATCCTCGGGGCGTTTGGCAAGGGCTATCGCGACCGCAAAGTCAAAAGGTTACGTTGAAATCGTGAGCGAGGCGATGCGCGCGAACGATCTGCCACCGCAGTTTTTTTATCTCGGTCTGCAGGAGAGTAACTTCAATGAGCGGGCCATTGGCCCGCAAACGCGGTACGGGATTGCAAAGGGCGCCTGGCAGTTCATTCCCAGCACGGCGGAGCGGTTCGGCCTCGAAGTCGGCCCACTCGCGGATCAACGGGTCTACGATCCGGAAGACGACCGATTTGACTTCGCCGCTTCCGCGGATGCGGCGGCGCGCTATCTCCGCGACATCTTTGACACCGACGCGCAGGCTTCGGGATTGCTCGTAATGGCCTCTTACAACTGGGGAGAGGGGAACATTCTAAAAAGAATTCGCAGCATGCCCGAGAATCCGCGGGAGAGAAATTTCTGGAAGCTGGTCGAGAAGTACAAGATTCCGGACGAAACCTACAATTATGTTCTTTACATTTTCTCGGCTGCTGTTATCGGCGAAAAGCCTCGGCTTTTTGGCTTCGATTTCGAAAAGCCGCTGTGACCGATCATCTCGAGACAGGTGTTTCCGATGACGCTGAAAGCCATTGGTCTACGAATCGACCTCGACGTCGGGGATATAAGCGAGTCGGAGAGGGAGCTCATCGCGGCCGGCGAAATGCGCATCCGGAGCTTACTCGTCCGAAAACCTGACGTTACGACCTTGCTGGCCTCGGATCCGCAGGCTTTTTGCCGTGGTCTAAAGGCGTTGCGCCGCCAGGGTATCCTCAAAGGTCGTTATTTTTGCGACTGGGGGAGTGGAATTGGATTGATATCCGGTTTGGCCGCTTTGAACGGATTCGAGGCCTATGGTGTAGAGGTGGAAGCTGCTTTCGTCGCCGAAGCCGACGCCCTGTGTAGCAGCTTCTCGCTTTCCGCCAGTTTTGTGCGTGGCAGCTTCGTTCCGTCGGACATCAGCGGCTGCTTCGGCGTCCTCGGAACTTATGGTGCAACCGACTGGAGTATTACAAGGGAGCTGGATGTCTACGATGCACTCGGGAGGAATTGCGCGGCAATGGACCTGATCTACGCGTATCCCTGGCCACGCGAGGTCCATCTTTACGAGCGGCTGTTCGATTTGACAGCTAAAAAGGGAGCGGTTTTGTGGCTCTATCGCCATGGAGAACGACCGAGCTTGGTGGTCAAGGTTTGATCGGGATTCGGCTATCTCCGACAAAGGCCGGACGGGCTGGTCCGTCTCTTGCCTCATTCCGGCGGTCGGGTGCTTTCCTGTGCCCACTAAAAAACCAAACCCGCGCTCCGCGACGGAGCGCGGTCGTCCCGCAGGTTCATGCGGCTCAGAACTCCATGCGTAGGCCAGCCCCGATGGTGTAAGCATCTAGATCTTCATACCCCAAGAGCTGGCGGTAATAGATGAAGCCCGACCGACCCTGGGCGAACTGTGCGGATAGCCCAAGGCGCAGGTTGAAGTAGTCCGTATCGGGACTGTCGGTAGGCAAGAAAAATGGGGTTCCGCTAGTGTCCTCGACAAAAGACCCTACGACAGTTTCCGCCCCGTCGTCGAATTCATGAACCCATTCCAGATGCACACTGGGCACCAGCACGCCCCAGTTGGTGCTGACGGCATAGGAAATATCACCGCCCAACTGACTATTGAACGATGTTACATCTTGACCTTGGATACGCGTTGCCCATCCGCCACCATCGGCGTTGGGGTTGGACATACGTTCCGCGTAACCATCCACGTCTGTCTCCAGGTACTCCAGACGGGCCGTGGGCCCGAAGGACCAGGCGCCATGGGAGATGGAGTATCCGCCTCCAAAGGACGCCGACCACTGTGAGCCGTCAAAATCCGATTTCGCTGACTGGTCTACGCTCACTGACCCGATGTCGTATCGGATGTTGCGCCGCTGGTCGTAGTCATTCCAGCCATAGGTGAGAATGCCGTCCAAGTACAATCCAGAGTCGTGATAGTAGGTGCCGAACAAGTTTAGGCTGAAGCCGTCGGTGTCTAATGTTCCGCCGTTCGCGTCCAGATCGGTGTCGTTCTTGGTATAACCCAAGGCGGCGCCGGCCACCAGGTTGTCGCGGAAGCGATAATCCGCGCCCAGGGTCACGGACCAGGTGTCAAAATCGTATCCTTTCACGTTTTCGGTACTGTCGCGATCGCCGGAGGTGACGGTACCGTTGATGAATATGCCCCAGGGTCCGAAATTGAGAGCAGTATCGCCGGCCGCACCACCCATGGTGCCGGTGAGTCCGTGGATCAACTCCTCGGCGATCTGCCCTGCCGGGAGACTCTGGCCGTCTACGTTGAATGTGAGACCGCGAGCACTAAACCCTGTGGCGCCTGCGCGCAAGGCGGCGATGCGGGTACCGATATTTTGAATCTGGCTCTGAACGCTGGTTTGCGAGGCGTCGACCGGTGTACTGGCCTGGTCCGCGGTTACTTGACCCAGCGCCGTCGAGGCCTGCGCTTGATCGTTAAAAGATGCACCCACCAAGACGTTGCAGTCCTGTTGCAGCCTCGCTTCGGCTACGCCGGCGGGACAGACGGCGCTTATGGTGGCAGCGACTGCACGCTGCGGATCCGTCTGAGCAATGGATTGCATCGACTCGTCGATCTCGCTTTGGCTGCGACCCGCGTAGCCCGAGTCGGCGCCACCCCCTTCGTCCGCGCCGGAGTCCGTGACGGTGAAGGTCGTAATACCTGAAGCCGAGAAAGGGGCGTCCTCGTCCTCAACACCGGATAAGTTAACGTCGAGCGCGTAGCTCCCCGGTGTCGAGTAGGTCTCAGGCGGGAGGGCAAAGGTCTTCTGCAACGTTCCGCCGCCAATGTCCGCGCTGTCCAAAAAACCCGACTCCGTAATCTGGAATACGGGTATTCCGTCCCGGCGCAAAGTAAGCATCGCATCCCCGGAAAGGCTCGACGCAGTTGTTTGCACAACGATCGTATGGCTGACGACCTGACCGGGAACTGCTGTGCTGGGACTCGAGGTAAGGCTTGAAATAGTGGTCATAGCCTGAGCGATGTTTGACGATAGCAGCAAAACAACAACGCTGAAAACGTAGCGCAACGGCGGAATAAGCGAGAATTTACACATAGTCGGCTCCAACTACATTTTATTTACTCAGCTGTTGCGTTCATGCCTAGAAACCGATTTTCAGTCCAAAATAAGCCTTCAGCGCGTTCCCCAAAAAGTAGAGAATGGAGAATGATCGTTGGCTTGGCGCAACAAGGGCGAATATACCAAAGGCGTCCCTTGGCAGCAACGGCCGTATCGGTAAATCGTTATTTTTTTTACAACATTTGCTTTCAGCTAGGGCAACCGGCGCAAGATGTCGGGCCAGAGTTGGAGCCAGCAGCAATGATGGTCCGATGGCTCGATCAAGACGCGCGCGTTTGGTCCGAGTTTGCGTTCGAGTGCGTCAATGATCTCCGGAGGCACATTCTCGTCGTCTCTCCCTACGAGATGCCACTGCTTCACACCCGGGCGCATTGGCGGGCCAGTCGCTGGATTGAGCGAGCCGGAAAGGCGGCTGAAACCGTGTCTGTCGGTCCAGCGGTCAATGTCGAGGTTGGCGCCAACCGTTATCAGCGCCCGTACCTCTGGGATTCGCCGCGCAAGCAGCCACGCAAGAACGCCTCCACCGCTGTAACCAATGAGAGTTACCTCGCCAACGGCCTTTGCATCGATTCGGCTTCTCAGTGCCGCCGCCATCGACGCAACAACAACTTCGGAGTAACGGCCCGATGTCCAGAGCCAAGGGTTGCACGCCGTCGCTCTGGACGTGCCGTTGTAGCAGGGACGAGCCAGATACAGGGCCGGGTAGGGGTCGAGCGCCATGAGACGCAGTGCCAGAGGATCGCGCGTAGTCGGATCGAGCGCGACACGCGTTCTCGTAATCCAAGGTGTGCCGTCTCCTTCGAGGTACACGTGCAGCTGGCCGACCGGATGGCGAATCCGGTTACTATAGGCTCTCAGCTCGAATTCTTCGCCGCGCAGCCATTGCGCGGTCAGACCCATGTCCAAAGCCATGTTGTCGAGGTTCTTCGGCGGGGACGCGCAGCTCCCGAGGAGGATCGAGAGCACAATGAGATTGGCGAGCAAGGGTCCAATCGGCGGTGCACTTCCGCGTCCCACAGACGCTTGCCACTTGCCACCTGATTCTCCGGGCGTATTGATTTGGATGGGATTCCTTCCTGTACAGACAAAGCGAGCTCTCTTTGAGGCGCTAGTCTGCAACGGACTGACTCTGCTCTTCAATCAAGGACGCAACGTTGATAAGAGCGCAACGCTGTCCGCACTCCGATTTCTACTGAGTAGAAAATCAGTCGGAGATGTATACAAAAGTCGGGCAGCACAATACTTATCGGATTGGAATATGGGGTCCTGGGCGAGCGGTGGCGTTTCCGTTCGCCCAATGTCTCGCTATACTTCTTGTCATCCTCAACCGAGTACTCGGAGATTTCGCGAATGGCAGCCCATCGCCCCCAGCGGCTTTCCTGGGTCGTCGCGGTGCTTTCGATTACGGTCGGACTTGCTGCTTGCGTTTCGACACCCGAGTCGGTCGGCGGAGGCTCGATGGCCGTTGCCGGCACAGATGCTGGTCGGATCGACGACCTGATACTGGTCGATTGCCTGTTGCCGGGACAGATCCGCCAGCTGGGATCCAAGATGACCTACATGGCGCCGCGGCGCCGGGTGAAAGCGACAAAGTCCGACTGCGGGATCCGCGGTGGCGAGTTCGTTCTGTTCGACCGATCCGATTACGGAACGGCGCTGCAGACGCTGCTGCCGCAGGCGCAAAGCGGCGACGCGGTGGCGCAGACCTATGTGGCGGAGATCTACGAAAAGGGCCTGGGTCTGTCGGGTCCCGACTACGCCGCTGCGGCGCGTTGGTATCGGAGAGCAGCGGAGAGCGGTCATCGCCCGGCGCAAACGAATCTCGGCTTGCTTTATGAGCGGGGTCTCGGTGTCGCGAAAGACAAATCCGAGGCTTTGAACTGGTACCGGCAGGCGGCAGGGGTGACCGAGGATCGTCTGATCTTTGAGTCGAAGCTGAAGGCCGAACGGGCGGCTTTCCGGCGTGAGATCGCGTTGCGTAATCGCGTGGCTTCCTCCCTCGGGCAACAGCTGAAGCGGGCCACCGCGACGAGTGGTCCCGCGGCACCTCCGACTCCGGGATCGCGCAAGAACGACGTGGAGCGAGTGGCCAAGAGTCTGAGCCGGGAAGCGGCGAGTGAGAAAGAGCAAGTGCAGAGACAACTGCGCGCGGTACAAGAGGTAAAAAAGGGCGAGGACACATCGAAGGACTCGAGCAAGAAAGCGCAAATGAGAAAGCTGGAGCTGAGTCTGCGGCAAGAGCTCGATGCCTTGGACGACAATCAGCGGCGACTTGCGAGTGCGAGAGCGCCCTAGCTCGCGGGCGCAGCGATCTCGGCCGCAAAACGGGCTGAACGCATGCGATTCTGCCACGGGGGGTTAACGGAGACGCCGTAGAAGCCGTTAGCGCGCCGTTGCCTTTTCCTCTGCGCCGGCATCGCGTGCCAGGCGAAAACCGACGAAATTGTAGCGTGACTCCGGATAGTTGCGGTCGCGATAGGCAGCACGAGTTGCCGCAGGCCCGCTGTTCCAGCCCCCGCCACGCAGTGCCGCCGGGTCGCGGGAATCGGCTGGAGCGCATTGGGCCTCCAGCCCGCCGTAGCCTGAAACGTATCGCGAGCAAGTCCATTCCGATACGTTTCCCAGCATGTCGTGAAGTCCCCAGGAATTCGGCGCAAAGTGTCCGGTGGGCGCGGCCCACTCATAGCCGTCATCGCAAGGGAAGCCATCGTCCCAGTCGTGCCCTGAGTCTGCGACGTTGGCGTTACGACAAGCAGCCTGATCCGTGCTGTTCTCCCAGTAACGCCGAGTCTTAGTCGCGGCGCGTGCCGCAAACTCCCATTCGGCCTCGGTGGGCAGGCGAAAGCTTTGACCGGTCGCCTCGTTTAGCCACTGAATATAGGCTTGCGCGTCGTTTTTGCTGACGCAGGCTACCGGATCATTCGGATCGGGTTTCCGGTACTTATTGGGATTGCGCCAGTTGGCCCAGGCATGGTAACCCCAGGATCCGTCCTTGGCTTCGCGATCCAAGGCCCAGCACCCGATGACACCGCCGCCGCCGCGCTCGGCATCGGTCTTGTATCCTTCGGCATCGACGAAACGACCGAAATCCGCGATGCGGGTCTCGTATTTCGCGAGCTCGAAGCCTTGGACACAGGCAAGGTGCAATCGCTCGTCCGGCTCGCGGTTCGGCTCGCTCTCGGGGCTGCCCATTTGAAAGCAGCCGGCTTCGATAACGACCATCTCCGGAAGCAGCCGAGCAACCTCCGCTCGCTTCGCACGGATTTCCCCGATTCGTTCCTCTATTTTCAGGAGCTCGGGATGCCCTGGTCTCGACTCCAGCCCCTTGCTCACCCACTCCGTTGCAGCATCGAGCTCGCCCATCTCGACCAATCGGGACGCCTGCTGCAGCGCCTCTCGAGCTTGGTCTTCCCCTTCCTGACTCCGGGCGCGCTCGACTTCGCCACGCACGACCAGCAGCCGCGCATTCCTCGGGTAAATCTCCAGGGCAACGTCGACTGTCTGCAGACTCTCCGCATACCGGCCTTTGCGGAGCAAAGCCCGTGCCTTGGCGACGCTTTCTGCCACCGTTCTCTCCTCTTCGATCTGGGACTGGATTTTGGATTGAAGCGCCTGGAGCTCGGCATGCTCGGGCTGCTCGCGCAGCCCCCGTTGCGTCAGATCCAAGGCCTCAGTCAGCTTCCTTTCGGCGAGCGCGTCCTGCGCCTGATCAAAGAGGGCGTCGGCACGGGACTTTGACCGCTGGGCCCTGACTTCTTCCTTTGACTTCTGTAGTGTCGAATCGCCGGGCTGCAATTCAAGAGCTTGCTCGAGGCGCTTCAAGGCGTCGTCGAAGTTTCCCCGGTTCGCCAACAGCTGCGCCTCTTTACCCAGCCCTGCAGCCTTTTCTACTGCTTCACGCTCGATTCCCTCTCTGACCCTTGCCTTGAGATCCAGCAGCTCCGGGCTCTCAGGAGAAACCTTCAACGCCTCCTCGACGATGTTTCCGGCCTCGAAAAGCTGTCCCTGTCCGAGCAGATTCGATGCCTGTGCGATAACGGCGGTCAGCTCCTTCTGCTGAGCGATACGCGTCTGGACGCTGGCTTTCAACGCCTTCAGCTGCGCATCCTCCGGGGCATGCAAGAGCCCCTCCTTGCACAGCCGCAGGCTCTTGGCGACGTCGTCTTGATCGAAGGCCGCTTGCGCTCGTTCCAGCAGTTTCGCGGCTTGAGCCGCGTGGTACTTCGCCCGTTCCGTCAAAGCTCGTTTCCGCAGATTGGTCAGCTCAGTGTGATGGGGCGCCAGCTCGAGTCCCTGCTCCACCAGCGCGAGACTTTCGTCGAAGGCCAATTTGTCGAGGCGCTCCTCGGCAGCATGCAGTAGCTTTTCCGCCTTTTCCGTCGATTCCCGCTCGATTCGTTCAAGGATCCTCGCCTTGAGATCGAGAAGCTCCGGGTCGCCCGGAGCCGACGCCAAACCCCTCTCGACCTCCTTCATGCCTTCGGAAAGCCGCCCTTCGTCGAGCAACCTCGACGAACTGGCAATAATTCCGCGCAGTGCCCTTTGTTGTTCGAGGCGGTCTTGAAGTCTGGCTTGCAACGCCTTGAGCCGGGTGTCCTCGGGTGCGAGCACCAGTCCGTCAATGGTGATCTTCATACTCTTGACGAAGTCGCCTCGCTCGTAGGACGCCTGCGCCTTCTTCAGCAGTTCTCGGGCCTGCGCCGCATTTTGTTTCGCCCGTTCTTGGAGAACCTTTTCGCGCAACCCCTTCAGCCCTTGGTGGTCCTGAGCCAATTCAAGACCGCGCGCGATTAGCGCGAGACTCTCATCAAAAGACTGCTCGTCGAGTCGGATCTCCGCCTCGCGCAGCAACTTGTCGGCCTCGATGCGATCGTCCGCCCAGCTCTCGAGTGTCTTGAGTCTGATATCGCCGGGATTGCTCTGGAGTGCTAGCTGCACGAGCTCGACACCTCGGGACAGCTCCTTCTCGCGCAGATGCCCCAACGCGAGTCTTTCGTAACGCTCCGTAATTTCGGGGCGGGCGGCGTCGCGCGGGGGTAGTCCGATATCCTTGGCGAAATGATCGAGCGGGTCTTCGGCCGTGCGAAAGGCAAAAAAATACAGGCCGGCGGCAATGGACAGTGCGAGGATCAGGACGATAGCCGCTGTCTTGGTAAGGTTGCGCGAGCCTGGCGATTTGACAGACGTGCGCTTCGGCGAAGGCTTCTCGCGGGGTACGATCCGGGTTTCTTCTTCTAAGGTCGAGATTTCGCGTTGCCCGGTCTGAAGTGCATCGAGCGCTCGGATCAGCTCCTGGGTGCTGCCGAACCGATCCTCGGGATGCTTAGCCAGCAACTTCTCGATGATTGGCTGGTAAGCACGCAGCGGATTTGGAAGAACCGGGATGGGTGCCGAGCAATGCTTCATTGCCAGGCTGATGACGTCGTCAGCTTGGTAAGGTAGCTCCCTGGTGAGCATCTCGTAGAGCACGACGCCGAGGCTGTAGAGGTCCGAGCGCGCATCGATCGGTCTGCTCATGCTCTGCTCCGGACTCATGTAGCGCGGGCTGCCGATGACCATGCCGACGTTGGTCAATTGGGTTGCTTCGGGGCCGGTGCCGGCGGCACGGGCAATGCCGAAATCCGTCAGCACCGGGGTACGATCAGCTCGGAACAAAACGTTCTGGGGCTTGATGTCTCGGTGGATCACCCCTTGATCGTGAGCGACCGAGAGCGCCTGGGCGATGCCCCGCGTGATGTCGATGGCCTGGTCCGGTGACAGGCCGCGAGTGATCTGGTCGGACAAAGTTCCGTTCGGAAGGTACTCCATCGAGAAGTAGTGCAGACCCTCGGCGATGTCGAAGTCATAGATTGTGACGATCTGAGGGTGCTGGAGATGAGCGATGATCCGCCCCTCTTTCCTAAACCGTGAAGCGAAATCGTCGCCGATCATTGCCTGCGGCTGCATGACTTTGAGCGCAACCTGGCGGCCGAGCCGGTCCTGCCGGGCCAGATAGACGGTTGCCATACCGCCGCTGCCGAGCTCGCGAATGATGGTGTAGCCGGGAATGTGCATCATGCGGCCTCGAGGGCTCGCCCCAGGAAGGGTTTCCTCGAGCAACCGTCCAGTCCGCCCTTCCGTGACCTCATCCGATCACTCGCATCGTCCGATTCGCTTATCGTTAGGAGAACGAAGGGGAAAACCGCAAGGAGGCGTGAAGCCCGCCAAGAGATCCCGCCGTGCCTTGACTTCTTTGCGCGAGTTTTCCGTCTTACCTGTCCGGCTGCGGTCTCAGCGGTCACTTCTGCGGCAATGTGCTGGCGCTCCTTTTAGCGGACGGCAGCGTTTCTCGCGACGAAAACCGTCGCCTCGCTATCCGGCTGCGGGCTGACGTCGACGACGATCACTGAAACATTGTCACGGCAATTGCGACTGAGTGCGAGATCCACCAAGGTCCGGCAATTGTCATGGCAGGCCCCGGTCATGAGTATGGCGGCGATCTCCTCGTCGTTGACCTCCTTTGTCAGCCCGTCGGTACAGAGCAGGAATTTGTCACGCGCATAGATGTCGTATGCGAGTGCGTCGACTTCCAAGTCCTCGGACTTTCCGACGGCACGGTAGATGACGTTCGCGTCCGGATGTTGCATCGCTTCGGCCGCCGATAATCGCCCCTGCAGGACGAGATCCTCGACTTGGCTGTGATCGCGCGTCAACCGCGATAATTTGCCTCGGCGCATACCGTAGATGCGGCTGTCGCCGGCCCAGAGACAAACACATCGCTGCCCTTCGGCCACCAAGACGGCTACGGTGCTTCCGATGATGGTGTCCGGGCCCGCCCGCCGGGCGGCTTGGATCAACAGGCTGTTGACGTCGAGGATTTGCCGGCGTACCCATTCAGCAAGGTTATCGGGCGGATCGGCGTCTGCCAGTCTGGCGATGGCATCTACGACCGCTTTGCTCGCGGTGTCTCCGCGCTGGTGGCCTCCCACACCGTCCGCGACGGCCCAGACACCCATTTCCGGCAATGCCAGGAAGGCATCCTGGTTGATCGTGCGCACCTGGCCGGGATGCGTACCGCCTTCCGAGGAGAAAAGAAAGCTATTGAAGTGAGTCATGGGGTAGATCCGTCCCGCTGGTAGCCAAGTCGAAAGCACGTTCTCTTACCCGCCTTCAGGACGGAGAGGGGGATGGGAGGCGTGCCAGGGACGGCCCTTATGCTACCCTGAATTTGGCGGATCGGCCTGTGCATCGCGAGCGGCTACGGTCTGCGTGGTTGCCGATCTGCTCACTCGTGCAGAAGCATCCAAAACAGCTCCGCCTGCGGCAGATCGGTATAGACGCGGGCGCTGGGCGAGACGTGTGCGGAGCCGCTGCTCCACCAGAGCGAGAAGTCGCCGCAGGACCGGCGGGCCAGCGCGTCTGCCATCAACCCAGGGGCATCTTTCAATTGTGCGCAATTTGCGAGCTGGAAAGCGGCAAAACCGTCCCGATCCTTCAGCTGGGGCTCCTTCGCTGTCCCGGGGGATCCATAAGTGGCGAGTGGAGCCAGGGTGGAAAGTCGGGCCGCGAGCTCCTCGGCCGTAACGCTGTCCCCCTCCAGGGTCGCCAACAGCACCTCTTCCAACGGTCCGAACCAGGATGCAGAGATGGCTGCCGTGCCGAAAAGACTGCAGTTGGTGGGGATCTCGGTGACCGCCGTCAAAGGATAGTAGCGGCCGACGCGGTCCACGCTCGGCATCATGGCACCGATCCATTGCGACTCGCCGCAGAGACCGGCGCTGAGACAAAATCGCCAGATCGGGCCGCTCAGGTAGGAGTCGAGCCATTCGTTGCCGAGGGTCTCTCGACTTCGCGTAAGCCCGGCTTGCACCCAACCGTCCCAACGCTTGTTGAGGTCGGCAGGAAAGGCACGGCGGACGAAGTCACCGTGGCTCGGTATCTTGCCGAAGAAGCCGATTCTGGAATCTGGCTTGTCCATCACAAGCTGTCAACACACCGAAACTTCTTGATGTCCGAAAGGCCGAAGGGATTGATGGCACTGAAAGCCTGGATCTCGAATGTATGGCGGAACCCCTGCACACTGAAGGCCGTGCGAAAGCGGTCGCTACCAGGGCTCAGCCGGGGCGGATTGACCATGCGAAAGAACGCCCATTGGCCAGCCCGGTCTTGCTCGTATTGTTCACCATCGAGGTCAACGACCGTCATGGTCGCGCGGCTCGAGATGTTGCGACCGGGCCATTCTCCGTCTACGGGACTGGGTTTGAATGCATCAAAGCTGAAAATCTGCCCTCCAAAGGTGAGCGTGAACAGGCTGGCTAAGGGGTCGATTCGCCGCGGAATGAGCGAGAAACGCACGTTGGGCAGCTTGCCACCGTCGGGAAAGAACGCCTGTTTGATCACCTGTGCCCGCTGAAACTGCATGAGGGATGCGTCGGAAACGCCCAAGTTTTTTTTTGCGCTCTTTCGCCAATGCCATGGCGTTGGCGCCGTGTCCACGTAGGGTGCAAGGTGCTCCGCGAAAAAGGTATCGAGCAGACCGCCGTCGCCGAACAGCTTGCCGAAATCATAGACATTGATCTCGCGGCGCGACCCGCTACTGAAGGGATACCGGTCTTTTATCAACTTGTTGCACACAGGTGCGACGCTGGACTTGTAGATCTCGTTGATACGTTCACCGGCATCCCCGAGCGCCACCGCTTGCGCATTTGCGGCGATTTGCCGCAGCCAGCGCCGTACCGGCTCGGGGGCACGCGCCGCCTCGGTGCGCAGCGTATGGAAGACGTCCTGGCTCGACGCCGCGCTCGAGCTGAACGGATTCTCCGAGAACCCGCTCTCCGGCTCGAGGGCCGAGAGCTGGCTGTAGAGGTCAGTGATCATCCGCTGAATCTGCGCGATCTGACCCGAGTCGCTGGAGGAATCCACCAGCCTTGTCAATACCGCAAAATGCTTCACGACTCGTTTGGGCGGAAAGTCGACGGCGTCGTCGAACCCTCCGCGGCTCGCTTCGCCCATGATGCGTGCGAGGTAGTAATTCTTGCGCCTGAGCTGTTCGACGGCTATTTTCGCCAGCGACTCGGTTCCCTTCGGAAGACGGGTCAAGTCGGTGTTCGACTCCAGGGTGTCGAGGACCTTCTTAAGCGGTGAGTCGGGGCGAATAAGACGCCCGGTGACATCGATCGCATCGCTGATCGTGGCGAAGGAACGGATGCTCAGCTGACCGAGAAGGTTGTCCCAGCGGCGAATGTACTCGTCGATATAGAGATCGAGTACGGATTCTTCGATCTCTTGGAGCTGTCCGGCGATGATCGGTGACTCTTCCGGGCCATAGACCCAAGATTCGCCCTTTAGCTCGGAGATGAGCTCGAGGCTCTGCGGCTGAAACAACTGAAAAAAGCCACGATAGGTAAAGAGCGCCGGAATCTGGAGCGAGCTCGGGTCCGCGGCCGCGATGTCAAATACGCCGTCGGCGTCGTGCCCGGCGATGTCCTCGAAGGTCAGCGGTGCCGCCTCGCGCACCGCGGCGGTGATCTTCAGCCGGCCGTAGACCAGCTCCGCCAGTGGATGTTGCTCCAGCTCGTCCCTTACTTGCCGTACCAAGCGGCGGTTCGGCTCTATGGGCTCGACACCCTGCTCGAGCAGATAGGCTAGATGGATCTTTAACCTTGACTGAACCTGCGACTGCTCCGGAAAACGACGCGCCCAGTCGTCCGCGGCCCAAAACTGGAGCGGCTCGGCTTGTAGACGCGCAGGATCGACGAGCATCAGGTAGAGTTTTAGCGTCTCGTAGCTGTACGACGGATCTTCGAAAGAGGTTGCAAGTTGCGCCTCGAGCTGCGTAGCCAGTCCGGGGACCAACAAGGCGTTCAGGGCACGGGTGTAGGCATCTTGTGTAGCTTTCGCGATGCCATCGCCTTGGTACAGTCCCAAGCGCATCGACAATGGGGGCGAGGAGGTGACTTCCTCGACATGATCGAGCATGCCGCGCAGAGCATCAAGGCGTGGCAAGATCTCTTCGTAGCTCAAGGCAGACGAGATCTTGGCCTCTCGCAGCTCCTCGTACTGGCGCAAGCGAGCCTCCAGATCGGCCGTGAACGCCTTGTTCTCGGTAAAGCTGGCGGCCCAGGCCAACACCGCGAGGGCGGTTGCAAGCACAACGGCCGCATAAGCGCCGCGCTGAGCCCAGGCGCGCAGCCGTTCTGCCTTGCGGTCGGAGCCGGCAAGATTCCTCTCGCGAAAGATGACCTTGCGGAGCAGGTTGGTTATGAAGTAGCTCTTGCCGCGCCCGCCGGGGGGGGTAGCCGCCTCGCGTTGGAGGCCGAAAGACTCTGCCATCGAGCCCATGAGCCGATCGATGGGGGTGCCCTCCTGGGTCCCACTGGAGAAATAGACACCGCGAAGCATGATCGGCTTCTCGAAACGCGACCCCTGGAAGATGTCCCGCAAGAACCGTCGTAGGTTCTCCCGCAACGAGGCGAGCTGCTGCGGAAATCCCAGGATGAGTACCCGGCGGTGCAGATCGCGCTCGGAAATCAGGCGCCAGTTGATGCGCTCGTTTAGCCTCTGCAGAAGCGCCTGCATTTCGCCGTCGAAGAGGTCGGCGTAATCTGGTCTCTCCTTCAGCAACGGGAAGGTGGTGCCCCACACTTGTTGTCGTTCTTCGCGTCCGAGATCGTCGAAGAACTGGAGGAAGCCGGCGAGCAGATCCGCCTTGGTAAAGACCAGATAGACCGGAATGGAGATTCCGATCCGTTCGGAAAGCTCCTGAAGGCGTTTGCGAATGGCGCGGCAATGCACTGCCAATGCGCCGTCGTCCAGCATGATGAGGTCGGCGATGCTGAATGCGACGATGGCGCCGTTGATGGGACGCCGGCGACGATATTTCTTTAACAAATCGAGAAATCCCAGCCAGGCCGCGCTATCGACCGCCGCCTCACTGTCCTGGGTGGTGTAGCGTCCGGCGGTGTCGATCAAGACGGCCTCGTTGGATATCCACCAGTCGCAGTTGCGCGTACCGCCTATGCCGCTCAGGACTTCCTGACCGAAACGCTCGGCCAACGGAAAATCGATTCCGGAATTCGCCAGAGCCGTCGTTTTGCCGCAGCCGGGGGGGCCGAAAATGATGTACCAAGGCAGTTCGTAGAGGCTGGTTGCCTTTCGTTGCCCCTTCTCTTTGGGCTGGCGAAGGACTTCGACCGCCTCTTCGAACCTTCTCTTCAGCTCCTCCTTCTCCTCGGCCGCTTCGATACCTGTGGCTGAGGCGGGACTGGGGACTGCCTCCTCGGCCTCCGCCATCCCTTCGATCAATTGCTTGTCGGCGCTCTTGGCCCGCAATTGCCGGATCAACAGGATCAGAAGCCAGATGACCAGGACTATGAGGGTCGCAATGACGCGGGCAATGACGGATTCCAGGAGCCGGTAGTCGGCGATGGCAACGAAGGGGCCGAGCAGCCAGATGACAAGCGCAATGGCGATCAATCCGAGCGCGGAAATGACCCAACGGTTGCGGAAAATTCGAAAGAATCGTCTCACGCCTTAGAGCTCTTCTTGCTCGAATACGAAAATCTCGACGCGCCGGTTCAGGGCTCGGTTGGCCGGCGTGTCGTTCGGCGCCACGGGTTCTGTGTCTGCCCGGCCCTCCGGTGTCATGCGCTTGGGATCGCGCACATGTTTGCCGAGCTCCTTCATCACGTTAACGGCACGGGCGCGCGACAATTCCCAGTTGGAGGGGAACTGTATGGTGTTTATCGGCACATTGTCGCTGTGGCCGATGACCAGGATTCTGCCCGACACCTGATCGGTCGCCTTGCCGATGCGCTCGAGAATCGGAATGAAGCGGGCCTCGACCGTCGCGCTTCCGGAACGAAAGAGCGTATCGGATTTAATGCGAATCAGGGACTTTAGCCCTTCTTGCTCGACGCTGAGGAGATCCTGCTCGATTTCCGGCCCCAGGATGTCGGGCAGGCGGAGCTTGGATACCGGTGGCTTTGCGACAACGTCCAACTTGGTCGCGACGGCACCTTCGCTCGGAATGACGTCGAGCTGCTCGCGCCCCAGCCCCGACAGTTTCTCGAAGACGGGGTAGGCGGCGCCGCTGAGGGCGAAGCGGAACGCCAGGTAGAGACTGACCAGCAGAGCAGCGGCGATGGCGCCGAGAACCCATAGCGGCAGATAGCTCGAAACGTTGTTGGAGCCGGTGTCGACGCCCCGCCAACGCGGAGAGAGCTCGCGATCCAGATCGCTGCGCTGGGCCCGCAAAGTCCGGTACAGGTCGTCGATGACCTCCTCGAGTCTGGCGCGACCGCGTTCCAAGACGTGGTACTTACCCTCGAAGCCGAGGACCAGACAGACGAAGAGGAGCTCGAGCAACGCGAGATTGCGTCCCGGCTGCTGCTTGGCGCGATCGAGTATGGCGAAGAAACGGTCGCCACCCCAGGTCTCGTTGAAGAAGGTGCTGAGCAGGCTCTCCTCTTGCCACTTGCTCTGACTGCCCCAGGGCGTGTTCAGAACCGTCTCGTCGACAAAGGTGCACAAGGCGTAGCGAGCATCCGCCAGCAGCTCGGTGGGCTCCCCGGAGCTGCGCGAGCGCTGGTCGAGCTCTGTGAGATCGTTAACGAACCGGGCTCGCAAGCCGTAGATGTCGTCGTTGGTGGCCGTGTTGCGTATCTGTGTGGCGCGGAAGAACAGTGGCGAGGCCGCCTCGACCAATGGATTCCAGCTCGACGAGGCGGTTGCGCCAGTCTCGGGGCGGGGACGTGCGGCCGGTGCTTCCGGCGGAGCGGAACGGCGATCGCCGAACGAGCGCTCGGCGTCCTGATCCGGGCGGAAGCCGGGTCGCGGTCGGATCAGGGTTTGTGAGTCACCAGTGCCGTAGCTGATCCTCGTCTTGTCTTGGTCGGACATCGCGGCTTACTCCTTTATGGCCCAGAATTCCATGTCGATCGACGGAAACTCGCCGCTGACATGGATGGCGAATCCACCGGAATTGTGCAGCTGCTTCCAGAACTCGGTGTTGCGGTCGAGCTCGAAATAGACCGATCGGCTGCGGAATGGAAGCTGCCGCGGCGCAACCGGAAGCGGACGCAGCAAGATACCCGGCAGCGCAAGATTGACGAGATCGCGGATCTTCTCGACCGGTCCGATCTTGACCTGGGTAGGAAAGATGCGGCGCAATTCTTCCACGGACATATCAGCGTGTACCACGAGGCAAAATGTTGCCTCGACGAGGAGCCGTCGATCAAAGGTCGCCGCTACGCGCACGCCGAATTTGCGCTCCTGCAACGGGATTTGAATTGCATTGCGCTCGAGCACCATGCTCAGTGATTGGCGCAGATCGCGCATGACCGGCTCGAAGGACGCCTGCAAATCCTCATGTCGATATTCGGGGAAGGTTTCGGGTCTTTTTTCCTCTCTTGTGAAGGTCGACAGCTCGCCGGCCATCTCGAGCAGGCTGCGATATAGGTCTTCGGGATGGAGCGGGCCTACGCGTCCGAAATGTGCATAGAGGGGCAAGTAGCGGTTTACCAGCTGCAGCAACATGAAATCGGAGATCTCGGCGCTGCCGCCTCGGTCCGCCTCCGCGACGCGGCCGGATAGCGCTTCGCAGCGGTGGCGCAACAGCCGCTCGAGCTCGTCGATGTAACCCTTGAGCTGCGGGGCGCTGTGACAGTTCGTCACCGTGGGGATGTAGCTGTCGTCGAGCAGGATGTCTTTGTTGCTGCGGCTCTCGATGATGCGCGCGAAGCCGAGGCAGGAGTAGTCTCCGCGGTCGTCGTCGCCGGTTAGGATGCGAAGGTTCAAACCGGAGATGCGGATCGTTGCGGGGTTGCTGTCCGTCGAGGTGATATCGCGTACTTCGATATCATGGGCCTGCTGGCGCGCCGGTGTCAGAGCACTCTCGTGCGCCAACTCGGCAACGCCCTCCCGCCGAATGGGCAGGCCGAGAAACAACGAAAGGTTGTGGGTGTTCTCCGGTATATCGAGCGCCGGCGGGGGGGGGTCGTGGGCTGGCACCGCGAAGGGGGTCCCGTCCGGAAGAATGCCGCTCGCCGAAGAAATCGCGATCTTACCCGCACTCAATTGGTCCTGATCGATGCGCAATTCCGAAAGTCCCCAACCGAAGGCCGCGAGAGCACCGTAACGCCCCTCGACAAAGCGCTCGAAGTAACGCTGTTGCTGCTGAAAATGCTGGGGTCGGAGAAACATTCCTTCCGACCAGACGACGCGACCGTACCAGGACATAGGCTCACCGATCTCTAGCGAGGCTTTGCCTCAAACCCAAATGATTTTTTTGCGAATGAACGCAAGCTGGACGTGATTCTAGATTGCGTTCCTTCGTGGCCCAAGTTTTCGACAAAGCTTTTTCCGACATCCTGTGCCGGGGAAAGCGACCGGCAATCCGACCGCCTTACCCTTCATGCTCGCGCGATGTCAGCACCGCTATCTGCTCCTCGTAGGCGCGTACAAAATCCTCCCCGAAAATGCCCTGAAAGTCATCGCCGGCGTTGGCCTTGAAATCCGCATAAAAGGACTGGTAGAAATCCCAGGTCTTGTCGCCGAAGCCGAGCTTGGAGGGGCGCTTGCCACTGGCCCTGAGCGCGGCCTCGACCGCTTCTGGCGCGAGCTTCCCAAGCAGGCATTCGAATGCGGCGCGCATACCGGCGACTACGGCGATCTCGTGTTGTTTGATATCTTTCAGGGCTTCCGTAAACGCCGCCTCCGCTCCCATGAATCCGGGGCGCCGATCGACGAAAAGCTGTCTCAGTGCCTGATCGGCATCCAGGGAGAACTTCAATGGGTTGTTCTCTGACGGGCGGACGATCGTTTGGGACAGACGGAACTCGCCTTTGAGTGTCGAGCGGGCTTGGAGGACTTCTATGGTACCTTGCGTCAGCATCCTCAGGAGTCTGCCCGTCTGCCTCATGAGCAGCTCGCCCTGCTCTGGGGACAGAGTGGCCGAAGGGAGGCCAAGCCCCTCGAAAAAGGCCTCGACCAATCGATAGCCCGCCGCGGCCGGTGGGGACTCGAGCTCCGCAGCTTGCGGGGCGGCAAATGCCGGCTCCGGCGGCAAGGGAGTCCGTGTGCGGGCGGCCGGTGGTCGCTGCTCTGCCGCACCGGGTAGCTGCTCCGCCCCACGGAGAAACGACTCCTCGGATAAGGGTGGTGCCGACGGCTCCGGGGTTGGTGCTCCTGTCTGCCCGGAGGCCGCTGCTTGCGCCGGCGCTCGGGGCGCCTCGATCGAATCCGCGGAACCCTCGTCGGTCTTCCACCAGTCGACCGGCAAGACCTCACTGACTGGCGGCGGAATATCCTCGGGAATCAGCTCCGGTGTCGCCCCCGGCGGGCGAAAATGCTGTTTCTCGGCGGCGAGGTGGTCGCTTCGGGGCGGTACTCCACCAGGCTCGACGCCAACGTCCAGTCGCGCTGCGGCGCGCCCGGCTTCGGGAAGGACTGAGCGGCCGCCGGGTGTCCATCCGGGGGTGCGCTTGTCGTTCTCATCGAATCGGGTTTCCGGGGTGTAGGGTTTGGCGATGAAGTCGGCGCCGGACGAGTCGGGTGGCACCAGGTCGGGGGTGAACGCGGAAGCGTGCGCCGGCTCTTCTTCTAACTCCACTCGGATCTCATAATCACCGACGTACAGAGTGTCCCCGTGGGCGAGGGCAACGGGCTGACCCTTGGGTAATTGCTCATCGGCTTGATTCAGATAGGTTCCGTTCGCGCTAGTGTCTTCTGCATAGTATGTTCCTTGCTCGTAAAGTATCCGGGCGTGATGGCCAGAAACGATCCGTTGGGGGTCGGGCAAAACCCAATCGTTGTCGCGTGAACGACCGATGGTGCCGCCTCGCAGTCGGAAACGCGCGGTGGCTTCCGGGCCGAGGCTCCTCGCCTGGGCACTTGCTATAGTCATTTTCAGTTGCATAGTCGCGGTCGGATACTGCGTCGTACAGACAGCAACGCGATGCGGTAAAACCGCTCGGTGCCGGCAAACTAGGCACGAGCGCTGGCGAGCATGCGGCCTCGCCTTTATTCCCGAATGCTGGGCGGTGAATATCAGTATAGTGCGAAGCTGCAAAAGGGTTCAAAGCCGTCTCGGCAGGGTTGCGGTTTTGCCGCTATCCTATACTCTTGAAACACAGAGTGGCGATCGCCCGCACATTTTGGGTTACGAAACTGAGCTGATCTGATCTGATACCCGATCGTTACCGATGAAGCAGATCGACATCTCAACTCTCTCCGAGCCATTGTCCGCGGATTCCCCCGCCGGACCGGATCTGGAGTACGATCCCGCCTTTGTTGCGCTTGAAGATGCCGCCAGAACCGAGCCGGAGCAACAGTTCGGAGACACTATCGTCGCCGCTGAAGAGCCGGCTTGGGATAGGGTGCGGGACCTTGCTGTCGAGCTGCTCGCGCGCAGTAAGGATTTGCGGGCGGCCCTCTACTTGCTACAGGCACTAGTGCACGGAAATGGCCTGAAGGGTCTGGCGCAAGGCTTGGCGCTGATCCGCGCCTTGCTCGAGGGCTTTTGGGATTCCTTGCACCCGCAGTTGGACCCGGATGACGACCTCGATCCCACGGCGCGCGTCAATATTGTCGCTTCGCTGTGCGATCCGGCACTGGTGTTGGCGGCCGTTCGTAATGCACCGATGCTGCAGGTTCCGGGATTAGGGGGCATTGCATTCCGAGACCTGCAGATCGCGAGAGGTCAGCTGCCTCCCCCGCCGGATGCAGAGGAGGTGCTGAAGCTCGACTCGATCGAGGCGGCCGCTCGGGATGTCGAGCTCCCGATGCTCAAGGAGACGACGACAGCTGTCACAGGTGCTGTTCACGATACGGTTGCCGTTGAGCAGTTTTTGACG